>JALXAQ010000265.1 GCA_026991885.1 Thiotrichaceae bacterium | reverse complement strand
TCATCCGTATCCAGAGACCATAAGTGTCACCAAAATCAATGATCACCTCATCCTGGCCATTACCGTCCATGTCTCCCGTGACCATGCTATCGGCTGACAACCAGTGCAATTGAATCCAACTGCTGTTATTCATCCGTATCCAGAGACCATAAGTGTCACCAAAATCAATGATCACCTCATCCTGGCCATTACCGTCCATGTCTCCCGTGACCATGCTATCGGCTGACAACCAGTGCAATTGAATCCAACTGCTGTTGTTCATCCGTATCCAGAGACCATAAGTGTCACCAAAATCAATGATCACCTCATCCTGGCCATTACCGTCCATGTCTCCGGTCACCATACTCTTGGGAGAGAGCGAATCCTGGGAAACCCAACTGCTATTATTCATGTGTGCCCAAAGACCATTATCGTCTCCAAAGTCAATAATGACATCGTTTTTGCTCTGATTTTGTGCAATTGCCGTTGTTCCCCAAAATAGGGGTATTAAAAATACTGTGCTGATAAACAAACACTTAAATCGCCTCATTCCAATTACCTCAACGCCCAATTAGTTAATTAAAAAAAATAAGCCAGACGTTGGGCGTATAGCCGCCTAGCCGATCACAGCAAGTGTAGATAACAATTTAATCGACAAATATCGACATGTAGATAAAAAACGTCTACATTTCAACATTGTGGACTAGGGAGAATCAGCCCTTTATCGCCGAAGCTTAGGGTTACTTTTTAACAGCTTTTTAACCGGCATCACCACACCGCCACCCCAAGCGTTTTCCAAACTCTATGTCTGATCTGACTCACATTGAGTCCCAACGTTAAACGTGGCCAAGAGCACTTGAAAACGCGGTACATAAAATAAATACTCGAAAATGTCATTTGAGTCAAGCTAAATTTATATAACTTTTTTTATAGACATGTCTATAAATGTAGATATTTTTATCGACTATATCCTCTCGCAAAAAGCGTATCGAAGGCGTTCACAGGGTTTTTGATGTCTTAGTTAATTTGATTGAAGCAGAAGAATCAATTCCCAAACAATATGAGCTAGCAGCCAGTTTGGAACTAACAACGCAAACATTGAGTGACTATATAAAAGTGCTCCACGAGTTATTTGATAAAAGGAGTCCAAACTTTAGTTTGGACGAGGAGAAAAAATGATGAAACCAAGTATTTTAGAAAAGCGAATAGGCGAAATGACAACGGCGATGGAAAAAAGGCAGAAAGACATCGCAAAACAATTATCGGAGCGAGCCGAGTATCCAGAAGTGGGCGACATTTTTATTTTGGATGATCCCACAAACATCAATTTGCAATGGGTGGTGCTGGCATCACATCAAAAAGATGAACAATTTTTGCTCACAGCCGATACTGGTAGGCTCCAGCGATCTTGGCTTATCAGATAAAGTATAGATAAAGAGCCGGCTTATGAAAATTGGATAATTCAAATCAATCAGGAGCAATTTAAAAAAATTGAGAACCCAGACAAATCGGCTGATGAAGTGAGCGAAATTGCTAAAGTGTTGAATTGACCTGAACCTTATCAAAATTGGGCAGCATCTATTGCGACGATAGAACCCATACAAAAAAGCCTGTTAGCAAACACAGAGATTAGGTTAACCTCAACTCAACGAAAAATCATGCGCTTTTTCTCAGAAATGGCAAAGCAAGCGAATGAGTCTCTGATAGAGAGGTTAGAGGAATTGTTCTTTCCACAGAGAGGGATGGTGATGATATGGCATTGACGCTGAGCGTGGGAACGATAAATCTTTCATCTACCGGTAAACTAGAAAGATACGCATTGCCCCATATTTTACCCAGATCAGCAATTTGTTCAGCAGTCATTTCGATATTCATCTCATCGTCTCCTTTCATGGTAAACCAAAACCCTTTGAGTCCAGTGATGAACCATCTTAATGGGTTTGTCAACGATTTTAATAATCCACTCTGTTCCAACAAATCAAACGCTTTTTGTTTTTCTTGGCGATGACTGGCTTCAGAGGCAAAAGTTTTTGCGCGCAAAAACTTTTGCCTCTGAAACATTTGATAAACGCATTATGTGGCTCGTTTGATAATTCGTTTAAAGACACTAACACGACTTTTCTAATCAGCCTGAACTGACTACGATAAACGCCAGGAAGATTGGTGCTTTTATAACCCAGTTTTTTCAAGGTCGAATTTTGCGGTTTTCTGGCACTCAACAAAAAGCTTTGTACCTCCTCACGCTTTTTGTCATTGTGTTCTTTATAAAGAAAATCATAAGTCAAAGTTTGTTGAACGGCATCATCGCTGAGTGATTCTGTATATTTAAACTCCAACAAAATATCTGTCGCTTCTGTCTCTCTCACGCCATCTGGCAAAAGAGCAAGTTGCGCGGTTGTCCATTGGGGAGTATTCCGCCTCAGTAGTAATATATCTACTTTTGGCGACTCGCTCATCAGAGGGGCTTCAGTAGAAACATATATATCTACAGGTGAGAGCAACTCTTTTAATAATTTGCCAAGCAATTTATGCCATTCTATTTTTGAGGATTTTTCTGGCTTTTTCATAACAGGCTTAATAATCCGATTGGATTTAAACGGGTGGCATACGCTGGCATTTAGTCTATCATAAATTGGGTCAAAAGCTAGAGCACTAAGAATAGAAAAAAATGTTAAAATATTACACATGGAACTCAAAAAGCCCATTCATTTACTCTATGCGCCCACTATTTTTTGTAATATGAGTTGTCAATATTGCTATTTGGGGCAGCTAACAGAAGAAAAAATAGAAGATAATCAGAAAGTGATTAATACGCTTCAAGTCACTTTGGAGAAACTCTTAGCAGACGGATATTTGCCCTTTAATTTATCATTTCATGGTGGCGAAGTCACCACGTTACCGAGTCATACTTTAGAGGCCCTGTTTGCCATTGCTAAAAGCCATTATACACATTATGGTGAACAAATTAGCCAATTAGGTTTTAAAGTCAATCCCTTGCATATCAAAACCAATTTGCTGAATTTTAAGAAACATGAAGATATTTTTAAAAAATATCAAATTTCTATCAGCGGCAGTGTGGATTTACCTTTGCAACTTCATGACAAATATCGGCGAGATAAAAACGGCAATAGTACACTCGATCGCATTGTCGCTAATCTCAAACGTTTGGCGCGTTATCCTTATAATAAAAAAATTTCCTGTGTCGTGACTCGTCAACATTTGCAGATGCTTGATGCTTTTATTGCGGATATAAAATTTCTGCATGATGACATAGGCTTTGATATGAGCCGATTTAATATCATGTTTGGTTTTGTACACGGCACTGAGATGTTATCTGATGATGAACAGGTGACGTTTTATCAGAAAATCAAAGCCGCCTTTATGGGCACCCCCTTGGAAAATGCCTTTAAAACAGAATGGTTTAAAGAATTTACCCCAGAATTTTGTTGTTCAGCCGTGAATTGTGGCAAAAAGTTTTTTCTGTTGCAGAGCAATGGAGATGTCTATTCCTGCCCCAGAGGACAATCTTCGCCGCAATATCGCTATGGCAATGTGTTTGAAGATGAGATTGAGGCTATTATTGATAACGGCTGGAAAGTGATTGAACGCAATGAAAATCGTTTGGAATTGGATGATGATTGTTTGCAATGCGCTTATATTAGCTATTGTCATGCGGGTTGTACCTTTGTCAGAGAAGCCGCCCATTTAAGAAAAAGTTATACCTGCAAATTGCAAAAAGCGCTTTATCAAGATAATCCCGACAAATACCCAGCATTTTCTGATAGGCAACGCCGTGCTTACATCAAGCCATTTTTGTTACATAATAATATTAAAAAGCTTAAAGAGACTTACTCAGCCAAACAGTCTTACATCACAAGCGAATTATTTGATGATGAAAATAGTTTGAGTGCATTGATAGCCAAAGACAAAATCTTGAGCCAATTGTACAGCCCAGAACTGTTTTTCCTCAAAGTCGATGGCACCACCTATTTTCTCAAATCGGCTCTATTAAAAACAGAAAGCGATATTGAATTGTTGGACAATCAAAGTGAGATTATTTTAGGCGTGAGAGAAGATATTTTTGCGCTGGCTTGCTCCTATGAAGTCAATAATTATATCCATATCATGCTGTTAAGAGATACCCCTGTCGTTTATGGTGATGAAAACCGCAAAAAGCAGGCACATATTTTTGATTATTCCATCTATAAAAATGCTTTGATTGCACAATCTAAACTGATTAACGGCTATTATACTTTTGATATTTCGACTATCATTAGATCACATGCCCCTTTATATTTGCCGGGTGTACGCAATATTTTATTTTTTACCACGAAAGCGCTTCGCGCATATCATTATGAAAAGCACCATAAAAATGCTTTTTATCATATCCAAGCGATTAATTTACCTTTTCAGAATTTAGAATTTATTTGGAAAGGTGGGTGAGTACAACTAATGGAGGACAACGCCTAAACAAACGGCTAAAGCCCTTTATTGATGTTTTATTCGTTGTCCTCCATTAGCTGTACTCACCACCACCGTCTAACTAAGAATGAGTCAACTATGAATTTACAACTCAAAACACTCAAGCCTCGCTTGAATAGCAAAGTCGATTTATTTTTAAATCAAGCCGCTATTACGGAGCAGAATGCCGCCAGTCTCAAGCCGATCATTTTGGATTATGTGAATCGAGACGATAACAAATATGTGCTATTTCGACATTCTTCGCTTTATTTTTTTGCTGACGGTGCATTGGACTTTGTGCAAGAAACGGCTGACAATTTCGCTGATACCAATTACTTACGCTTTGATGGCGAAAAAGTAACCCGTATTGATCCTGAATACTATTTAGGGGTTTTAATAAAAAAGGATGTGCAGAGCAGTTGGACGGTTGGCTATGAGTCGACTAGCTTTGATTGGAGTAGTAGCAACAATAATAACAACAACAATAATAATAACAATAATAATAACAATAATAACGGGTGCGGGTGAAGCAATGTGGACTTTTATTGCAGTTGTTGTACTGCTCCTGTTAGTCATCGGTTTTATAAAACTTTTCCGTCAAACGCGATTTTTAAAAAAAATCAGACAACATTTGCTCAACATACCCGCATTTGATAATGGTTTGATTGATTGTTATGTTAAGGTAAGTGGACGGCTCAAGTCTGAGAATGGTTTTTTTTCTCCCATTTCTAAAAAAACCTGTGCATTTTACATAGTAAAAGTATTGGCATTATGGGAAACTAAAAAGAAAAAACCCAGCAAAGGCATGGAACAACATAAAAAGGTGATTTTGAAGACGGTTTCGCCCTTGACGCGATTAGAAATTTCTGAGGGCAAAGACATTATCTATGTTGATATGGGCAAAGACATTATCTATGTTGATATGGCAGCGTACAAAGGAGTTGCTCTATTACAGGCTAAAAAAGTTGAATCAAGAAACTGTCCCGCCATTTGCCAACAAGCAGCTAAGAAAAAATATAAAAAATACCAAATATTGGAAAGTTGGTGCAGCCATGGGGACCAGCTTGTGGTTTACGGCAAGTTAGTCAAAACATCCCAGGGTTTGTTATGCGTGAAACCGACTGAATTAGCTGCATTTCCATCCTTTATTGGTTTACAGCAGAATGAAAAAACTCTCTTAAAAGAGATAGATAGAAAGATTGGCACTAATACCAATTGGTTGAGATTTTATTTGATGGGTATTTTTTGTGCTTTTGGGTTGAGCGTTTTTTTTTGGTAGACAACGAAAAAAACCGGCTCAAGCGATAACGGCTCAAACGATAATGGTTTTATTCGTTGTCTGGAATGAACTGTACTCAACTTAAATGGTGTATAATTTATATTGTGTGAGTGGTGTGATTTTTAGCGACAGGAGATTGATCATGACCCAAGTCTCAACACCGTTTGATAGCCCTTGGAAAAACGTGCTTGAATGTTTTTTTGAGAGTTTTATGCTTTTCTTTTTTCCACAAATACATAAGAACATTGATTGGTCACGAGGCCATGAATTCTTGGACAAAGAACTTCAAAAAGTAGTCAGAGAGGCTATCACTAAAGAACGGCGGGTTGACAAATTGGTTAAAGCCTGGCTCAAGTCCGGCAAACAAGCTCTGCTTTATATTCATATTGAAGTACAAGGGCAATTTGAATCAGCGTTTGAGGAGCGAGTATTCATTTATCATTATCGCCTCTATGATCGCTATGGCCCCCGAATCATCAGTTTAGCCATTTTAGGCGACAATGACGATAAGTGGCAACCCGAAAGCTATAACTATGAGAACTTTGGCTGTGAGTTATCTTTTAAGTTTCCAGTGGTCAAGTTGTCGGATTATCGTTCTAAATGGGAAGAATTAGAACGGTCAAATAATCCATTTTCCATAATCATTAGAACTCATTTAAAGGGCTTAGAAACTCATAATGCTTCAAGACAACGTTGTCATTGGAAAATCGAGCTTTATAAAGCCCTATATGAGGCGAACTACAGCAAGAAAGAGATACTCGAATTGTATCGCTTTCTTGATTGGGTATTGACCTTACCCAAGAAATACGCCCGTCAATTTGATGATTTTGTCGAACAATATGAGGAGGCCAAAAAAGTGGAATATGTGACCAGTATTGAAAAACGAGGTATTGAAAAAGGCATGCAACAAGGCATGCAACAAGGCATGCAACAAGGCCGGCAACAAGGTATGCAACAAGGTATGCAACAAGGCCGTTTAGATGGTCAGCGTGTCATTGTGGAAAACTTACTCAAGTCCAGATTTGGCGGACTTGATGAGAGATTAGCGCATGTGATTGAACCGTTGTTACAGTTGTCCCCTGATGAGTCATCACGCTTGCTTTTACAATCCTCTCGTGAGGAATTGTTGGCACGGTTTCTTCATTGAAAGGGGAATCTAAAATAATGTAGGGTGCGTCCCACGCACCTTTTGACTTTATTTGTGCGGAGTACGCACCCTACATTACTCAACCTCAGTACTTTTAACAATCAATCTACCTATTAGGTGTCACCTGCTGGCTCCGATTGTACTCCTTATCTCTAGCAAACGTTTTAGTGTGAGAGGGCAGAGATAGAAATATATCATCTCCCAAAAACTGCCCATATTTCCCACGCACATACGGTATGCCATCAACTATCAAGTGTTTTTCAAACAGAAATTGTTCACCTTGCGTTGGAATGTTTATCTGAGTTTTATGCTTTTTAACTGTCTTTGAAAATTGCTTGACCTGTTTAAGTAGTCCCTCAAATTTTGAATATTCATAATATTCAGGTAGATACAGCGTCCAGCGCAGATAACTAATGGGAATATCAATCGCTGGCAGTTGGTTTTGGATATCACCTTTGAGAGTGAGTTTATTGACTTCAGTAATATAGCCAATTTCAATGGAAAAAGATTCGAGTTCTCCCCCCTGTGAGCTTGATTTTTTCATCGGAATCAGGATTTCTCCGCTGTCCTTTTGAGCCGGTTTGACCGGTTTGCCATTGAGAAAGGCTTGCCATAGGCGTGAATTTTTAGGCAAGGTTAGCGTTAAAAATTGCCGGTCGTTGTTGCGGATGAAATAGAGTAGTCTCGTAATACTTTTGCCTTCGAGGGTTCGGTGAGTCACTCCCTCTACCAGATCAACATTGGCGACGACGGTTTGAATTTCCTGAAAGCCCCTAATGTTGAGTAACGGACTAAAGGTATTGCCGTAAAATTGGTAGCCGTAAAGCAGTGGATTTGAGGCTTTTTGCCAGAAAATTTGGGGGAGATTTTTGGCGGGAATCAGTACCCCATTTTTGACTTGTTTAGAATTTACTTCAATATTGCCAAGGGCTTCTACGCCCAAAAAGCCTTCCAGCGTATCAGTGCCTATAATCGCCACTGTGGGCATGGCAAGTTCTGCCGGTAGACCAGAGAGCCGTAGTCGATATGAAAGTTCAATTTTAAGCTCAGAATCGGATTGTCCCGCAATTTTAATCACTTGCGCGTCGGCCAATTTTTCCGTTGACCATTGATCAATGTGCAGACTGGTGACATTTAGAATTTCCACGTTTAATGGTAGACGAAACGTGACTTTATCAAGTGAAGTAACGTGTTTCAGTATAATGCTACTCAAGACAAAAATATCTGATTTGTTCACAGAAGCCAAAGAGTGGACGATTGCTTGGCTCTTTCGATTGATGCTACTGTCCTTTTCGACTTTCCAGCTCAACTTGAGGGGATCGCGCTCACTGAGTACGCTCTCAATCGTCGTGACTTCATCTTCTTGAATAAGCTGACTATGAGACATCATTTGAACGACATTGACACCCTTTTCAGGAATTCGCAAGCTAATATGATTAATCACAGCACGCGGCGGGATAAATGAAAGGCTATAGATGAGTTCTTTCACTTGGATCGGCACCCTAAAAGTAACTTGAAAAGTCAAATTTTTGGGGCCTTTCGCCAGTAAAGAATAGCCTTGAGACTCAAGCACAAATTGTGCCAATTGTTGATCATCGTTTAGGGTTATCGCTTCAATCCCAACATCATTTTGGAAAAAGGGGATTTTGACCCAGCCCTCTTTCAAGATTTGCACCGAAAATTTTGCCGAAAATTGGGCCGATTTCCCTTTAACTTCGCCGCTAAAATGGGACTCTGTAATTGAATAGGTGACGGGCAAAGGCTCTTTTTTCATTTTTTTGGCTTTAGCTTGCTCCTCTTTCAAATCCTTAATATCTTGTTTCAGCGTCTCAATTTCAGAGAGCATTTTTTTCATTTCTTCCCAAGACAAGACGACTTCTCCCAGATCGGCGCGAGAAGTTTCTTCGGCAAACAGGTGTAAGCTGATAAATAGCACACCAATGATTATCAGGAGACGATGCCATGCCTTATGCCGTTGTTTCATGATGATTTTCCTCCATTTTATCCCATCCAAAAAAGTTGTCAATTTTTAAATCTTTATGCTGTGAGAGCACTTGCATAATAACGCCCATCAATAGCACGCCTTCGATTGTTAGGATCAATCCCGTATAGGTTGGCAATAATGCTGCTAATGAGGTAATGCCCAGATAAAATATATAAGCCGTCACGACAGTCAGTGCCATTTTTAAGCCATGTAGGATTCTTATATAATTAAAGATGAGCAAGCCAATGATAGCAAAGGAGATGAGAAAAGAGAAAATCACGCCCAAATAGATGAGCAGATAGGCAAATAATGGGTAAAATAAAAAATAAGCGATACTGGTGACGGCAATTTGGATAAAATTCGGTTGTTCCCCAAAGAGCCGAATAATGGCAATCAAGGAAATGAGAAATAATAAAAAAAAGGCGGGGGCTCGGTAAGTCATAAAAAAAAGCTGTTTTTCAATATTGAGCTTGTCCGGCAGTATGACACCGATGTTGAGTTGAGTCAGGGCTTTGTCTAAGCGCCAAAGTAAGATTTTGCCTTGCGGCGTTTCTTGTGGCGACTCGGTGGGCGGCATGCTTGATTCTGCATAATCCAAGGCTTTTGCCCCTTGCACATCAACTTTCATGGTAAAATTATTAATCTGTTTACCGGGTTCAAAACCATACTGAAATTGATTAAGCCCTCTGCCATCATATTTAACCGTCATTTCGAGCGAATCTGAGGGACCAAGTAGTCCCGTCCACAAAGTCAGATTGGGCTGATATTCAGTGTCTTCAGAGTCTTCTTCACCATTGACTAACAATTTCACATTTTGTAATACGCCTTCACCCTGCTGGGTTGGATAGGGAAATATGAAAGATAAGTAGATATTTTCATTTTCGGGGTTTTTGATCGTGTATTTGCCGGTAAATTCAGCATTATATCCGGTATAATAAACCAATCCCTTTTTGCGGTAATCCACTTTAAGTGTGACAGAGATATCCGCTGCGTGGATTTCTCCTTTGCTTAAGGTTGAGACATCTGAACCAAAGCGCTTGTAACGCACAGAAGGCATGGGTTGAGCGAGATTGCCGCCCCATATCTGCTTAACTAAATTGAGTTGCTTATACATGGCGTTGTATGTTCTTATTTCTAAGCGATTAGCTAGGACTATCCAGCCAATGAGCAAGGGAAAGAATATGAGCCAGAGGTATTTATTAAAGAGAATTTGTCTCATAAATTGAAGCATTGCTGTCTCCTGCTAAAATATTTTATACTAATATAATTGATTACTCAATTGCAATACAATTATAAATACACTTAGATAGACGCAGCGCGTGTTGAAGCTATGCTTAATAGACTTGTCCGTCAATAAAAAATCAAAACCAGACCTGGCAGGTTGAAAAGAAAACCTGCCAGGTCAAAAACACTGCGACGGGTTTTGGTTTTGACCTGGCAGGTTTGGGTTTAACCTGCCATGTCTGGTTTTGACTTTGATTTGACTTTTTATTTTGTTGCAATTTAGCAAGGCTGAGCAGGGACTTGAGATAAAAAAAAACCACACTGTGTAAAAAGAAGATTATGTTTAAAATTCGCCAAGAACAAGTGGAAGACATGCGCCAATCGCGGACTGAGCAACTCCGCCAAGCGCAGCTCCGTGCCTTTCGTGAACAGGGCCTTAAAACTGAGGAAGAGCCTAGCACTCGCACGATTGTCTTAACAGATAAAGCCGCTGGCACCGCTAAAATCACGCCAGCACCCAGCCTCTCCGTCACCTCTGGCGAAGGCAGAACGCACCAATTCGCGCATGATCCCAAAGGGCAATTAACAGCCATTACCGATCCGGTGGGTTTGCGAGTGCAATATGAGCGCGATGCACAACAACGTCTAATCGCCATTCATCGAGGCCCAAAAAACAGCCATCATTTTGAATATGATGCCCAATCTAATCTCAGTGCCATACAATTTCCTGATAATACCGTTCAAAAATATAATCATAATAACAATGGCCAAGTCACCACAGTAACGGATCGTAATGGACAGCAAACCCATTATAAATATTCAGAGACAGGGCAACTGATAAGCCAAATTGATAGAAATGGCAACGAAACGCGGTTTGAATACGCCGCTCTTAACGCGCCCTCCGCCATTATTTATCCAAACGGCTCACGCCACGAATTTGAATATAATCAAGATGGCTACCTCATGCGTGTGAACGGTGCCGAACACGCTACGTTTAAGACTGACGAAATTGCCGAAACCTACGAAGTCACTTATGCTGACGGCACTCATCTTCATTATCTTTTCAATGACGAAAAAATCGTCGAGGCAAGCAACGAGACTTGCACTGTCAAACTGGAGTACGATGATAAAGGCCACATTCTCAGCGAGGATACAGATGGCCAAATTGTCAAATATTTATATAACGAAGTCGGCGCACTGATAGCCATTACCACGCCCGATGGCGAAAAACTACAATTTGAACGCGACAAAGAACACCGAGTCAGTAAAATCAGCGACTGGGCGGGCAACAAATATGAGATTGACTACGATCCCAGCGGCGCATTAGGCGGCATAAAATACCCCAATCGCACCAGCCTATCGCAACAAGTGACAGCGATGGGATTGCCCCAAACATTGCAAATCAATTCACCCTTATCCCCCAAGCCTATCATAGCTTGCCAATATAGTTATGATGTCTGTGATCGCCTCATAGAAGCGACAGAAAATGACAAGACTAAAAGTTACCGCTATGATAAAGAAGGCAGACTGCTGGGCATCCAAGACGAACAATTTAAACTAGATGCTCAGGGCAACCAAAAGCCTTGTAACAGCCTTGATCAACTTGAACAACAAAATGATCAAAGCTTCAGTTACGATCCGCTGGGCAATATGACAACGGGTGCTTGTCCTAAAGGAGAGAGCCAATATCACTATAATGGACGCAACCAATTAATCAGTGTCACCACGCCAGCGGGAGAGACGCGCTATGCTTATGATGGTTTTGGACGGCGTATCCGCAAAGAATGCAATGGCAAAATAACGCGCTACATTTGGGCGGGACAACAACTGCTTTCTGAAATCACCGAAAAAGACGGACAAACAATCACCCGCCGCGACTATCTCATGTTTCCAGAACGCCCCGTACCACTGGCGATGCGAGTCAATGATAAAATCTATTGCATTCACACGGGGCGACGTGCCGAGACACTTTGCATGACGGATCAGACAGGCAAAGTCGTTTGGCAAGCCGACTATAGTGCTTTTGGAGAGGCTCGCATCACAGAACAAAGCATTTTCCAACCATGGCGACTAGCGGGACAATATTATGATGAAGAAACGGGATTACATTATGCGTTAGCGCGTTATTATAATCCGCAACTGGGACGCTATCTGAGCAAAGATCCCTTACTTGATGAAGGAGGCAGTACCAATTTTTATATTTACTGCGATGGTGATCCCATTAACCGTTCTGATCCAAATGGCGAATTTATTTTTACAGCCATTCTTGTCGGAGCGGCTATTGGGGCAGCCATTGGGGCTGGGGTTGAATGGTACCGCCAAAAAAAGGCTATTGAAAGAGGCGAACAAGAAGGCTATAATGGTTGGGATATTGCTAAATCAGCCGCGATTGGTGGAGTTATTGGCGCGGTTGGTGGTGGGGTAGGTGCTGCTGTTGAAGGGGCTTTTGCAGCAGGTGTCACGGCAACGATTGCTGGCGGCGCGGGAGTAGGGGCATTAAGTGGCGTAGTTTCCTCACTCGCTGAACAGTGTGCCAAAGCGGCTTTGACTGGTAAAAAACTTGATTCTTGGGAGCTTGCTAAAGAAGCTCTGATAGATGGGGTTATTGGGGCTGGTATTGGGGCGGTGACTGGTGGTGTGGGTGGATGGCTGGCGAGACGAGCCAGAAAAGGGGTACAAGAGGGAGCTGATGCAATTGAACAAGCGACGAGACAGGCACTTCGGCAACAATTAGATGCGGCAGCTACGAATGCAGCAAATGCGGCATCACAAATAAGACCCGGTAGGATTCGACCCAATACTGCAGGAGCGATGCAAACGGCAGATGGTCAAATATTTGAGGCACATTCGGTAAGAGGTGGTGTAGCCACCGATTTACATCCAGATGTTCAAGAGGTATTAGATAACATTCCTGCTACGGAAAGAGGTAATGGGCATGGTAACTGTTGGGAGCCACAAGCTCTTACTAAGATGCTTAATAACGGTGTCGATCTTAGAGGAGCATCTTCAGATGCAAGAATTGTCAAGTCAGCGACTGATAAACCAAATCATAACAAACCAATTCCTGCTTGCAATAGCTGCAAAAAGCTTTTGGAGGCATTTGAGATTAATGACGTAAATAGATAATTAAGAGGTATTCATGATGCTGAATGATCCATGGGATTTACTTGAAGAAATAGAAGATACTGGTGGTGTCTCTTTGGCAAGAGATGCGAATGCTAGGCTATGCTTATTTAATATTTGTAAGACCATTGAGACAGAGATTCCTGATGAGGTGCTTGGTCTACTGACAACAGTTGAGTTGTTTGTTAATAACCGTGCATCTGAGCAGGATTTAGAAAATGCAAGAGTGGCTGCATGGAATTTTCATGATGCCATAACAAAAACTAAACACTCAACAAGAAATGCAACTAGAGCTGTTATATCTGCGTTGAGCAACTGGAAAACAGATCATGAAGTTTATGATTCAATAAGTTATTGCATGGATTTTTGTTCAAGCGTTTCTGATAAAAATTTAGACGAGGAATTTTGTTCAATTCTCAATAAGCACTTGGCATTACCATAGCTCTGGGTACACTGCAACACACCATTAATCTATACATCACATTTAAACCCTACGCTTGCTGATTTAGGAGAATAATAATGCAATACATATTTGATGGAGAATTCCATAAAGTCATTAGAATAACCGGCCCTAAGCATAATCTGCTGGGTATAGCTTTCACAAATGAAGGGGGAAAGACTATAGAAGTCGAAGCTTTGAAGAAAACGGATGACAAAGGAGGAACTATTGATGCTGAGGGGGTAAAAGAGCAGGTCATATTGGGCATTAATGAAGCCAACACTGAATTGGGTGTTAACTATAACATAAGAAAAATACAATTTGTTCCGACAGATACCCCGCCAATTAGCGTATATAGAGACTTGGCTAAGGAAATTGTCAATAAAATCAAGCAATCGTCACCGGAACTTAAGCGTCGTGTGCATACTCCGCACAAATCAAGTCGTACCATTTATCAGCAAGCCGCATAGGGAGTGCTAATCGAATAGAGCAAACGTAGGGTGAGTACTCCGCACAAATAAAGTCGTACCATTAATAATTTGATTTTAAATGGTGCCAATGACGGTGCGTAGGACTGGTATTTCGATCAGATCAATTAAGCAATGACCGATAAGTCTCACGTTTGACGGTTTTTAAAAATGGAAGGTTTTTGGGAGAGGTAAAATTCGCTGAGTCTCCTGAAAGCGTTAATATGCCCCAAGCACCCTCTTTAAGTTCTCCATTTCTCTTAAAATTAAGATGTTCTAATCCCACCAGTAGTGAATTACCCGGACCTTGACAAGGGCCAATCACTTGATGGTGATGTCCAAATAAGTGGACTTTTGGCCTAATACGTTTTGCCAGTTCTGTTAGGTATATAGAGCCACATTGTAAATCAGGACATTGGGGGCCTGCGTGAGTCATTAAAATATCAATTTTTTCAGATTGATTAAAAGCCGATTTTGCTTTAAGCTCGCTGAAAAAACTGCGATCAGCATGTCGATGTGCTTTGCGATATTTTTTGCGTGCTTTTTTGCCACGCGCTCGATGCTCTGTTGAGGGCGGAATACCTCCAAACCCACCGATAGTTATGCGTTTTGAATGCTTGAAAAGCGTGATTTGTTGACCGTCAGGAATAAAGTGTAAGCGTTGCCAAGGATCGACTGTTTCTGGCATAGAAAACGAGCCAAGATAATCAAAGTCCTCGTGATTACCCCTGATAAAGTAAGTATTAGGCGTATTTTGGCGAGCCAGATAAAATTCACCCTCATCAGTTTGAGTGCAGAATTTGTGAAATCCGAGTTCATCGGGATCGATTTGGGCGTACTTTTGAGTCGCATTATCTAGCTTAAAAGGATTTGGGAATGCGCCCATATCGCCCACTTGTAGTAAGCCTGATAATTTAATGCCCGACTCGTTTTCCCACAGGTATGCCAGTGTGTACATGAGGGCAATTCGGCCATGAATGTCGCCAAAGACGGCAAAATGATGTTGCTGGTTATAAGAGTCCATAGTCATTAATGGGAAGCCTTAAATTTTGAACAATCAAAAAATTATAGCGATATTCCTCAGCGGTTATGACTTGTAAAGGCATTCTATATTTATATTTATCGGTTCTAAAAGGGGTATAGGCGATTAATTCTTCTAATAATTTGTTATGACGATGTGAATATGAGCCATATTGACTTTTGGTTTGCAATAAATGTTTAAATAACATCTCCAACATTTGTTGGTAATGAAAACAGTGCAGAGAACAATCTTTGATTGTGCTTTGTTCAATCATTTCATCTAACAAAAAATTTTTTGCCGTATCTACGCTAGACATCTCTAAGCCTAACAGGGGCAACCACAAGGGATTGCCCCTACGAGAAATCACGGTTTGTTTCCTCGGCAAAAGTTTTCGCGCAGCGAAAACTTTTGCCGAGGAAGGCAATCCTTTATGGTTGCCCTTGAGCAGCGATGTTGAAAAGTCACCTGATACACGCATCCTTCACACATATTTTTTAAATATTGGGGCAACACCGAAAAGGCTTTACCTTGTTCTTCAAAAATTTCTCAGAATTAAAAAAACAATATTCAAGAGAAAGCCCAAAAACACATGCAAAAACCGCGATGAAAAGGCCTATTAATATTTCTCGCATTTTAAATGTAATCCCTGTCGTTATTGTTGTGTTATCAGTTACCCCTTTAAAAATATCCACCAAGCTACTATATATCCTTTGTCGGTAAATATTCCATTTATTAGAAAAGGTAATTAATATGATGATAAACAAAGCATTATTCTATTCGATGCTCGGAGGATTGGGATTAACCCTAGCTTTACAAGGTTGTGGACCAGATGAGCAACCTAATCAGAGCAATAATAATCCCAATGGGACGATTAGTGAAGCGGCTAAGTCTGAAGAAGGCCTTTTTTTAGTGATCAAGCAAACCGCTAAAGATCCTGATGCCTTTATTATTGTCGAAAAACACCCAAGTTCGACTGGAACACGCGCTCTTTTGACCGATATGGATGGCAATGAGCGTATGTTGACAGAAGAAGAACTCAAAAAAATGGCAGAAGCTGAGGCTGCCAAGGTTGAAAATGGTACCTCTAACCTGACACAAGCACCAGCGGCTAATAGTCCGGGTTTAAGCTTAGGTGAAACCATTTTAGCAGGTGCAGCGGGTGCCTTAATTGGTGGCATGATTGCTAATAAATTAGCGGGTAATTCTAATTACCAACAACATCAATATCAACAACAAACACAGACTTCTGCCTATCAGCAAAATCAAAGGGATATTAACCGGAATACAGGCACCTCAAAATCTAGTATTTTCTCGAATGTTAATCAAAACAATCGATCTTCATCTGGCACTTCATCTGGCTCTTCATCTAGCTCCTCTTTATTTAAAAACTTCAACAAGAAAAAGAAGAGGAGATGATTAAAAACCCTTGAATCACGAAGTAAATCCGCGATTCAAGGGTCTTTTCCTGCCTGGCATGGTACGCACTTCTTTAATTAATTTTTTCGGCATTTCACGAATAAACCGAGACGGCGCAGGATAATCACGCCGACCATAACGATAGCGGCTTTCACTATGGCAAATATACAAATGTTTACGCGCCCGTGTGATGCCAACATAACATAAACGGCGTTCTTCTTCTAACCTGAACTCATCAAGGCTAGTTTGGTGTGGAAATAAGCCTTCTTCTAAGCCACATAAAAACACTAACTCAAATTCTAATCCCTTGGCAGCGTGTAAACTCATCAATTGGACACAATCATCTGACCGATTGCTTTGTTTTTCACCACTTTCTAAGGCAGCATGATCGAGAAACGCTGTTAAAGCTTCAGTGCCTTTTTCAAATTGACGCGCGGCATTCGCTAATTCTTCAAGATTTTCTAAACGTCTTTCCGCCTCCTCTTTAGTCTCTTTTTTATAATGTTCCACCAATCCGCTCGCCAATTTAATCTGTTCAACTTGTTCATGCAGCGGTAAATCTTTGAGACGCTGAGAAAGCCGTTCAATCAATTCTAAAAAAGCGATCAAAGTATTCCTAGCTCTCGGTTTTAATGGCACGCGCAGGGCGGCTTGCCACATGGAACAGCCTTGTTGACGGGCAACGGATCGCACCATTTCAATGGTCCGCTCACCGATTCCCCGCTTAGGCGTATTAACAACTCGCTCAAACGCGCTATCATCATCACGGTGTAGCAGCAAACGCAAATAGGCGAGCGTGTCTTTGACTTCAAGGCGCTCATAAAAACGTAAGCCGCCATAAATGCGATAAGGAATCCTTCTTTGTAATAAAGCTTCTTCAAATTCCCGCGATTGTGCCGTCGTTCGATATAAAATCGCCACCTCTTGTCGCTTGCCCTGCCATGCTTGGATTTTTTCAGCCACAAATCGCGCTTCGTCTGTTTCACGATAAGCCGTGTATAAAAAAACGGGCGCCCCGCCTTTGTCTTCCGTCCATAGATTTTTACCTAAACGCTCTTTATTATTAGCAATCAAAGTATTCGCCGTCTCTAAAATGGTACCCGTCGAGCGATAGTTTTGTTCTAAACGCACCAAGTGGGTCTCGTCAAAATCTTCTTGAAGTGTTTGAATATTTTCAATTTTCGCGCCACGAAAGTGATAGATCGATTGATCATCATCAAAAACGACAAACAATTTGCCTTGTGAGCCCGCTAATAAGTGTAACCATTTATATTGAATCGTGTTCGTATCTTGAAACTCATCGACTTGGATATGCTGAAAACGGTGCTGATAGGATTCAAGCAAGAAAGGATTATCGCGCAACAATTCATAACTACGCAGCAACAATTCTGCAAAATCAAGCATCCCTGTGCGTTGACAAGTCTCTTCATAAGCTTGATAAATACTCAGCATTTGTGTTAGCCAAGCGTTTCCCTCATCTACCACAATATCTTTAGCGCGTAATCCTTCATCTTTACGGCTATTGATAAACTTTTGTGCCTTTTTGGGAGACCACTTTTTTTCGTCAAGATCTAAATCTTTAAATAAGCGTCTCAAAGTGCGTCGCTGATCAGTGCTGTCAAGTATTTGAAAAGCTTGTGGTAAATTGGCTTCTTGCCAATGCCTGCGTAATAAACGGTGCGCGATGCCGTGAAAAGTGCCCGCCCATAAGCCGCTGGTTGGTTTTGTCAACAAAGCCTCAATGCGAGAACGCATCTCATTAGCCGCCTTATTGGTAAATGTCACGGCTAAAATGTTATGAGACTGTGCTTGTCCAGTTTCCAGTAGCCACGCAATACGGTGAGTGAGGACTTTGGTTTTTCCTGAGCCAGCGCCGGCTAAGACGAGAATATGCCCTAGTGGGGCGGTGACGGCTTCGCGTTGTGCTTTGTTGAGCGTTTCAATGGAAATATTCATAGATTTTTTCTCAAAAAGTGTTATTTTATTTCTGAAGTATTTTTATTGTCTGAATCAGACAAAATAGGCAAGCCAAACTCTAAATTAAACAAACCATGCCAGAACCCTTAAAAAATCTCTACAACGAAACTTTTTTTCATCAGTTATCGAAGGAATTGACAAAAGCCTATCGTCTTTTTGATCAACAAAGCTTTATTAAAAGCATCTTTGATAACGACTGGGCATCAAAAGCACTCAAGCAGAGAATGCGGCATATTACTCAAACTCTTCACAAGCATTTGCCCGACAATTATCGCACAGCACTTGAAATACTAAAAACAGTCTCCTCCAAATTTAGCGGATTTGAATACATGTTTTTTCCTGATTTTGTTGAAATATATGGCCTTGATGACTGGGAAAATTCTTTGCCGGCGTTGGCGCATTTTACCAAATATTCAAGCTCAGAGTTTGCCGTCCGCCCTTTTATCATCCAAAATGAGGACAGGATGATGAAACAAATGGCAAAATGGGCCAAAAACAGTCATCCTCATATCAGGCGATTAGCAAGTGAAGGTTGTCGTCCTCGTTTACCATGGGCTAGAGATTTGCCCAATTTTAAACAAAATCCAGCCGCCGTGATTGACATTCTTGAGACACTGAAAAATGATAGCAGCGAATATGTTCGCCGCAGTGTGGCTAATAATTTAAATGATATATCAAAAGATCATCCTGAGTTGATTATTGCTATCGCCCAAAAATGGATAGGAGATAATCCTCTCACGGACTGGATTGTTAAACATGCTTGTCGAACTCTACTCAAGAGTGGTGATACGACGGCTTTAAGTTTATTCGGCTTTCAATCGCCTACCGATATTATTGTCACCGATTTAAAATTGTCTCAAAATTCGATAACTATCGGTGGCGAGTTAAATTTTTCATTTGAAATCCAATCCAAGTCTTTGGCTCAAGTGAGAATTGAATATGGCATTTATTACGTGAAAGCAAATGGTAGATTATCCAGAAAAGTCTTTAAAATCTCTGAAGGCTCTTATGATGGCAGTCGTAAAAAAATAAGTCGAAAACAGACTTTTAAAGATTTGACTACCCGAAAACACTATCCGGGTGAACATAAATTGACGATCATTATCAATGGCTGTGAAATGGCTGATATTGCGTTTGAATTGTTATAATAGGGACTCCACCTTCACTTTAAATTTTAACGAGAACAAAAAAACAATGGAAGCGCGTGTATTTAAACCAGAGTCATATCTTATTGAAAATGAACCTTATTATGAGCCAATTGCTGGAGAAATTGAAATATTTGAAGCCGCCTATCATAATCAATTGCCCGTTTTACTCAAGGGACCAACCGGTTGTGGCAAAACGCGCTTTATGGAACATATCGCTTGGCGCTTAAAACGGCCTTTAATTACTGTCTCTTGTCATGATGATTTAACGGCTTCTGACTTAGTGGGGCGGTTTTTAATTAGCGGTGGAAATACCGTCTGGGTTGATGGTCCCTTGGCACGGGCGGTGCGACATGGTGGGATTTGTTATTTAGATGAAATTGTTGAGGCTCGCAAAGATACGACAGTCGTTATTCATCCTTTAGCCGATGATCGGCGCGTTTTGCCAATAGAAAAATTAGGTGAATTGTTGATCGGTCCCCCAGAATTTTGTTTAGCCATGTCTTATAATCCCGGCTATCAAAGTGTGCTCAAAGATTTAAAGCAAAGTACGCGACAACGTTTTGTGGCTTTAGAATTTGATTATCCGGCGCCCGATTTAGAGGCTAAAATTGTCCACAATGAAACCGGTATTGAGGCTAAGCTTTCAGAAAAATTGGTCAAATTTGCCCAGATGACGCGCAATTTAAAGGGAAATGGGTTGGAAGAAGGGGCGAGTACTCGTTTATTGGTACACGCCGCAAAATTGATAATGTCGGGTGTCAATGCCAATATCGCTTGTCGAAGTGCGATAGCGCAGGCATTGACTGATGATGATGAAATGTTAGCGGCTATTTATGAGTTAAGTGCTTCATTGTTTTAAATCTTTGCACAACAGTCCCCAATTTTCGGCATTCTGCACCGGTGCCCGAACACGCACGATATGTCCTGAGCCTGGCGCGATGGATATATTTTCACCTTCTTTATTTTCAAGATGATCCAAGGTGAATCGCAGATTGCCTTGGGGGCGTATCAATTCTAAGCTGTCTCCTCGCTCAAAATGATTTTTCACGTCAATTTCTAACAATTTCGTTTGTTCGTCATAAGCTAAAACTTCTCCCACAAATTGTTGATGGGGGTTGTTTGAGGCTTCATAGTTTTGATATTCAGAAGGCAGATGGCGGCGATAAAAGCCTTCGGTGTAGCCTCGATTAGCCAATTTGTCTAATTCTAGCATTAAATTTTTATCAAATGGCTGATCAATGGCTTGGCGATAAACTTGTGTTGTTCGCGCGGTGTAATAATGAGATTTAGTGCGCCCCTCAATTTTGAGCGAATCTATCCCAATTTCGATTAATCGTTCCACATGTTGAACGGCACGTAAATCTTTAGAATTCATAATATAGGTGCCTTGTTCATCTTCAAAAATGGGCATATATTCACCCGGGCGCTGTTTTTCTTCTAACACTTTATATTCCCAACGACAAGCATTAGTACAACTTCCTTGATTGGCATCACGATGATTGAAATATCCAGAAAGTAGGCAACGTCCAGAATAGGCGATACAAAGGGCGCCATGTACAAAAACTTCTAATTCTATATCTGGACAAGCTTGTCTGATTTCGGCGACTTCTTCTAATGATAATTCACGGGATAAAATAATGCGAGAAATGCCGACGTTTTGCCAAAATTGTACGGCTGCATAATTCATTGTATTCGCTTGCACGGATAGATGAATAGGCATTTGAGCCCAACGCTCACGTACCATCATAATGAGTCCGGGATCAGCCATAATGAGTGCATCAGGCTGCATTTCTATGATGGGGGTGATGTCATCAATAAACGTTTTTAATTTGGTATTATGGGGCAAAATATTGCAGGCGACAAAAAATTTTTTGCTCAGGGCATGTGCTTCATCAATCGCTTGTGCTAGATTGTCCAGTTTATTAAAGTCATTTTGACGCACTCGTAAACTGTAACGGGGTTGCCCTGCATAAACGGCATCGGCGCCATAGGCAAAAGCGTAGCGCATGTTTTTCAGGGTGCCTGCTGGAGAGAGTAGTTCTGGTTTTTTCATAGTGTGTCCTGCCACAAACATTTCCCACCACTGGCTTTATCAATCGCGGCTAAACGTTGAGCATGATGTTGTAATTCTTCTTCAGTGGGTGCCAGCACTGTTAAAGGTGCCCGTTCTGAAGAAATGCGTTTGATTGTCGTTGTTTTAATCTTATCATCGAGGGCTAATAAACTAACTTGCCCCCCTGTCATTGTTAAATAGACTTCGGCGAGTATTTTCGCATCAAGCAAGGCACCATGCAATTGACGGCTAGCATTATCGACATTATAGCGTTTGCATAAGGCATCAAGATTGTTTTTTTGGCCTGGATAACGATCCCTTTCGATGCTCAAGGTGTCAATAATTTTAGGACAATAATGCTCAAGTGGTTGCCAGCCTTTCTTGAGTAATTTCAATTCGTGATTAATAAAACCCACATCAAACGGTGCATTGTGAATAATTAATTCGGCTCCCTTAATAAAGGCGATAAATTCTTCTACAATGTCAGCAAAACGTGGTTTCCCTTGGAGAGATTCATTAGTAATGCCGTGGACTCTGATGGCGCCTGCCTCAATTTGACGATCTGGTTGTAGATATTTTTGATAACGCTTATCGGTGATCTGTCGATTTAAAATTTCTATACAACCAATTTCGATAATACGATGACCGTTGGTAGGACTGAGACCAGTAGTTTCTGTGTCTAAAGTGATTTGGCGCATGATTTAATCCATTTTGGAGTCCAAAGCTTTAGCTTTGGACGAGTAGATTTTTTTTTATATTTTGGGCTATAGTCTAACATACATAATTTGAGTGTTCCCAAAATCAGTTATGTTATTTGTGATAGTTATTATTTTATTTCACAACAACCCATTTCAAATAAAAAAAAATGTTATCACCCCAACCAGATAATATTTAATAACTACAGGGATTACTTTTTAGAAGGTATAAGTCACAACCGACAACAACTACAGGGATTACTTTAAAACAGGCACTCCCTCTTGGATTGCCCGCTTCCTTTTCCTACTACTGATTGCTGCCCACCTCTTTTTGATTGGGTTCTCCTTTTTGGGCGGCTGGCGGTTGTTTGCCTAATTTAGTCTTTAATTGTCTGAATCAGAATTTTACTTCGTTACTTCGTTTCAGAATTTTAGAATTTTTAGAATTGAATTGAAATATTTTTAGGTTTTATTCTGCAAATTCTTAAATTCTGTCAATTCTGATTCAGACAATTAAAGCAAGGATGTTTTGACTTATCCTTGTTTAATTGGCTGTCGTTGTTGTATACGCAGAGGGATAGCCACCCGAGCAAAGCAACGAGAAAAAATTTATTATTCTATTAAATAAATCTATTCTTTAAGTACTGCTGAGTTTTTAGCTTTGGTTTCAAAGCTTGCTTTAATAAATTTATTTATTAGTTTTAAATAATGTATTAAAATAGCCAAGTCTTATGTTATGGACAATCTATCACATAAGTCATTAATTGACTTATTTACATTATAGGAAAAACTAATGATAAAACCACTGGGCTCTGATACCTTAAATCCATTATTTGTTTACGACGAAAAAAAGCACCACGAACTCAATAAAGAAGCCGAAAATATGGCCTCTTTGTTGCTCAATTCGGCTGCCGCTGCTAACGCTGTTATGCTTGGAGCTGGTTATTTTAATCCCTTAACCGGTTATATGAATATTGCTGACGCAATGAGCGTGGCCGAAAAAATGCGGATGACTAATGGTCAATTTTGGCCAGTGCCCATTTTCAATCGCACCGACGACATTTCGGCTATTAAAGGGGCTAAACGCATTGCCTTGCGTGATCCAAATGAAGAAGGCAACCCCGTCATAGCGATTCAAGACGTTGAAGCCATTGAAGAGCTCAGTGATGAGCAACTTAAGTTGATCACTGAAAAAGTGTACCGCAGCTCCGATCCAGAACATCCAGGTGTGGCTACATTTAACTCCCATGGCAAATATGTGATCTCTGGTCCCATTCAAGTACTGAATTTCAGCTATTTCCAACAAGATTTCCCCGATACTTTCCGCACCGCTGTGGAAATTCGCAATGAAATTGCAGAGCGTGGCTGGAATAAAGTTGTCGCCTTTCAAACGCGCAACCCCATGCACCGTGCTCATGAAGAATTGTGCAGAATGGCGCACGAGACACTGGGAACAGATGGTATCTTGATTCACATGTTGCTTGGCAAATTGAAGCCGGGTGATATTCCTGCACCAGTGCGCGATGCCGCTATCCGTAAAATGGTAGAAGTCTATTTTCCAGCCAACACGGTTATGATTACTGGTTATGGTTTCGACATGCTCTACGCAGGTCCGCGTGAGGCTGTGTTACATGCCACATTCCGTCAAAATGCTGGTTGCACTCACTTTATTGTTGGCCGCGATCATGCCGGTGTGGGTGACTATTATGGTAAATTTGATGCTCAGACCATTTTTGATGAGGAAGTGCCAGAGGGTGCGCTTGATATTGAAATTTTCCGTGCTGATCATACCGCCTATTCTAAGAAATTGAATAAGGTGGTGATGATGCGTGATGTGCCAGATCATACCAAGGAAGATTTTATTCTTCTCTCTGGTACTAAGGTGCGTGGAATGTTGGCAGAGGGTAAGGATTTGCCGCCAGAATTTTCTCGTCCAGAAGTGGCGAAGATTTTGATGGGGTATTATCAGGAACAAGCGGCTAAAAAATAGAGTAGGATTTTTTGTAACTACCCACCCTCTCGTTCCCACGCTCTGCGTGGGAATGCATTCAGGGACGCTCCGCGTCCCGCAGAGCGGTGCAAACAGGCATGATCTCCGCTTCGCTCCGTTACTTCGTTTCCCACGCAGAGCGTGGGAACGAGGATAAAGCCTAATAATTTTGCTGTTTTTTAGACTTATGCTGATACATCCGCATAAACTTGCGCTGCCGATTCCAACGTCTTTCATCCAAATTCTGAGCATCAATTTTATTCTTCTCACTCAATTCTTCTAAGCTTTTTGACTCATATTTGGCCGCTTCTTCCGCCAGAAACTTGGCATTGTCTATCAAGATTTTTCGCGCTTCATTGATCTTGCCCTCATCACGCCGCTTGACAGCAAGCTCATTTTTCTCCACCGCCAATTGTTCCACAGCGGCAGTCATCACCACAGCGTTAGTCTCTACCAATTGTGGTGAATCGGTAAAAGTAGCACTCACCATACTGCTCAAGCGTTCACTGGTATTGGCACCCAGATTACGATAGACAACCGCCACGCCGGCAATGACGCGCTCTATGTTCGCTTTAGTGGGCGGCACTTCTAGCTCTAACAACACATATTTTTCTTGTCCACCATAAAGTTGATTCAGTTTAACGGACACCTGTTGATCTTGGATTACAGCATCTCGCCCCAAGACGCGGATGGGACGTACACCCTCTACGCCAATAATGGTAACATTCACTTCTTGTGCAACAACGGAAAATATATCGCCAAATTCATGGTCAAAAAAACGGACCAAATCGGTGGCGTTTTCAGCAAAAGCATGATTACCATCGCTTTTTTCAGCCAACTGGCTCATCAAGTCCTCATTATAGCCCAAACCTAAACCAATCGTCGTAACGGCGATATTTTCTTCACTCAATGATGCCCCCAAGGCACCCAATTCTTTAGGCGTACTTGGTCCAACATTGGCGAGCCCATCAGAGACTAAAACAATTCGATTGACCCGCTTTCTGTCCAAAAATTTGCGAACTTCCTTGGCTGCCTTTTCTACGCCATCATAAAGCGCTGTTTGTCCGCCCGCCCTCAGTTTCTTAATGGCACTGATTATCCGATTCTGATCAGTCGCTTTGGTTGCGGGTAAGAGGATATTGGCCTGATGATCATAAGTGACTACCGAAATAATGTCATCTTTGCGGAGCCGCTCAACGGCCATAATAGCAGCATCCTTGGCACGACGAATTTTCTCGCCTCCCATAGAGCCTGATTTATCAATGACTAAGGCGACATTGATGGGGGCCACATTTTGCTTTTTGAGATGCAAGCCAGTCAGTCCGACCCGTAAAAAGACGGTCTGTTTTTTGTCAGCCAACATCACGGGGGTTGATAAAGCGGCGTTGAGTTGTATCTGATCAGCTTGGACTGTGATTGACATAGCCATTCCAAAAAAGATAATAATGGATAAGATGGATAAGAATTTTAAGTCGCGCATGATGTTATGCTCCTTGGTAAAAATCTTATTCATGTAAACACTAAATGGTGAGATGTGTCAAGTCTTTAGGAAAGCAAAAAAATGGGGGGGGATTAAAATCTAAAAATCCTATTTCTTAAAGAAATAGGACTTTTTAAATATTATAAACCTATCAATTCCGCATGAACACCTTGAGCCGTGACAGCTTTGAGAATATCAGCAGATTTATTTTTATCGGGATTATATTCAACAATCATCAGATGAGGTTTATCGTCATGGAAGGCTACCGAAACGATGCCCTCTTGTTGGCGAAGTTTGTCTGCTATCCCTTCCAATTGTCCGTGATCGAGGGTTTCGTCAATGTGTAAGGTAATATCTACAAGTTTGATGTCCATTAAAATTATCCTTATGAGTTTAAATAATCACACGATAACAGTGTGCATTTATAAACGATTTAGCCTTAATTAGCAAATCAGTCGTGAAAATTGCACATCGCGTTATTTTGTTAAAACACCTTTTCACTATTCATCAAATACCCTGGTAACTCATTAGCAAGTTTGGCATAATCTAATGACAGCATATCCTCTTCAATATTCGCAACCACCCATTGTTCATTTTGAACAGTAAAAGTCCAAATCGTTTCTACCTCTTGAAAACCCTTTTTTCCTTCTACCACTTCACCTGTCTCCCGTTTCGCCAAATAATCCTCCATCTTAGCAGTAATAGAAACCACAAGCCGGGAGCCATCTGCCACCTTATCGTTGCCACGATAAGCTAAAAATAGCGGCTTGAAGCCCCTGATTTTCTTGACACGACAATGATTAATGAGGCCCTCTTTTGCCCATTGATCAAGATAAACTAATTGTTGATTTTTCCAATACCAACCAGTCATCCACGCTGAAGCTTCGCTCATATTTTCCTTGTGCCATGCCCTGTGTATTCGATAAAAACAATCCGTCATGCGCTCTCGTAAAATCAACCAATCAAACAAATTATTGAGCTTGGCAAGTTCACGCAAATCTTTGAGGGTGCGACGTTCTGCAAGGTATTCTCTGACTAAAGTGTACAATATAAGTGGAAAAAAAAGGATAAATAGGATAAATAACAATATTTTACCCAAGACAGTCTGGAATATCGCTGACGCAATTTTACCGCCAGGACCCGCAAAAGCAGGCTCCATCAGACTGATCAGAATTAATAAAACCGCGCTCACAATCGTCAATCTTTGAATTATCTTATTCATAAAAATATTTTTTATCATTACAATGCGCCCTAATCACGACGGGCTTTTAAAAAATAACCATAACTATTGCGATACTTTTTGAGTCGTGTATCATACGTCATGACAATCAACAAATTAATACTTATTAAAATTAAGGGATTTTAACATGTCCTCATCTCAATCAGAAGAAACACATCATCCATTTTATGTCCGGTTATTGTGGAATTTCAAACATCTACCTGACATAGTGGTCATAACAACCTTGGCATTGGTAGTCGGCATTGGTGCTGGCTTTGGGGCCATTTTAACGGAAAGTCTCGTCGAGTTAGTACACCACATTTTTTTTGAAACCAAATTGTGGGGACTATTGGATGGCATGGGCATATATCATTTGATGATTATTCCTGCACTCGGCGCACTACTGTTTGCGCCGATTATCATTCACTTTGCGCGTGATGCCAGAGGGCATGGCGTATCTGAAGTACTTGAAGCGGTGTCAGTACATGGTGGTCGCATTCCGCCACGGGTTGGCGTGGTCAAATCGGTTGCCTCAGCACTTTGTATTGGATCGGGCGGCTCAGTCGGGCTAGAGGGTCCTATTGCCCAAATCGGCTCTGCCATCGGCTCCTACGTCGGTCAAATTTTTACCTTGAATGAAGACCGGATACGCCTACTACTTGCCTGTGGTGCAGGTGCCGGCATTGCGGCCACATTTCATGCCCCTATCACCGGCACCATTTTTGCCTTAGAACTCATATTAGGGCATGTTGAAGCGGGCTATTTCAGTGCCGTTGTCATTTCCGCTGTGGTGGCTGATACCATTGCTCAACTTCATAAAGCCTCTTGTTTTGTCGCACCACCCTATACCCTAATTAGTGTATGGGAATTGTACTTTTACGCGATATTAGGAATATTTGCCGCCTTCGGTGCCCTGACTTTTACCAAAGTCTTGTTTAAGATGGAAGAATTGTGGAGTAAAGTGCCTGTTTCTGATTATATCAGACCCGCATTAGGGGGATTAGTATTAGGCGTGATAGCCATCATTTTATTTCAATTTGACGGATTTCAAGTAAACGAGTTTCCCCGTCTTTTTGGGATTGGATATGAAAGTATTGCAGATGCACTCAATGGTTCATTACCCTTACAGGTCATTTTTGCGCTATTTCTCATCAAAATATTTACCACCAGTTTAACACTGGGCTCAGGTGGCTCAGGTGGTACTTTTACGCCGTCATTGTTTATGGGTGCCATGTTGGGTGGCACATTTGGGATCATTATTCATGGTTGGTTTCCAGGTATCACAGCCGAGCCGGGGGCTTATGCCTTGGCAGGTATGGCGGCCTTTTTGGGAGCGGCAGCTCATGCACCGTTCACTGCCATTATAGTCGCCTTTGAAATCACTCATAATTTTTACATCATCTTGCCCATTATGTTAGCAACGGTGATCAGCACCTTAGTCGCTCAAAGTATGAGTCCAACTTCGATGTACACCTTGAAATTAGTCAAACGAGGGATAAAAATCAGAAGAGGTGCGCCGGAACACGCGACTGATGTGATGGAGACGACGACGGTAGGGGAGGCGATGAGTCGCGAAGTTGAGACGGTACCTTTAACAATGCCACTTTTCCATTTGATGGAAAAATTTGATCAAAGTCATCGGCATGGTTTTCCAGTGGTAGATGAGGCTGGAGAACTTGCAGGGGTGGTCAGTATCAAGGATTTAGACGCTGCAATAGCGGGGGGACAGCTTTCTGGTAGGACTGTTGCGGAAATTGCCACAACTGATCTATTGGTCGCTTATCCTTATGAACCGATGGGGGCTGCCTTAGAGCGGCTAGGTGTCCGAGAAATCAGTCGCTTGCCTGTTGTCAAGGAGGAGGGTTCGCGTCAATTGGTCGGTATCGTGCTACGGACGGATATTATTAAGGGTTATAATGAGGCGCTTGCTAAGCGTAATCAAAAATAGAGCCCTACTTGCAAAGAAATCCTATTTCTTAAAGAAATAGGATTTCTATAAATGTTAAAATATTTTTGTTGAGCAAAAGGAGAAATAAAATGGGTTTATTTGATGACTCTAGCACAGAAACACAATCACAGAAGGCCATTAGGGATGAATTAACTCTACCCTATGCTTTTATCGCTATCCCACTTGCTATGTCGGCTATTGATGGAAACATTGATGAAAAGGAAATGGAATGCGTAGGCACTTATATTGAGCGGATGAGAATCTTCAAGAGTTATGATAACGAAAAAATCGCTACCATGTTTAGCAAGTTATTGAATATTCTTGAAGAAAAAGGGCTTCCTAATTTACTCAAAGCGGCTAAAATGAAATTACCCCGTCAGTTGCGGGAGACGGCTTTCGCCAGTGCTGTTGATGTGGCATTTGCAGATGGTGTCTTAGAAGAAGACGAAAAAAAATTGTTGATAGATTTATATAAATTTCTTGAAGTGCCTGAAAAAACAGCAACAATGATAATCAAGGTAGCTGCGATTAGAAATCGAAATTTTGGACAGTGGTAGCTTGAACTTTTTTTAAGGACAGGGATTAGTTAAAACCTTAACTACAGGGATTTGTTTTTAGCAGGGATTAGTCAAAATCTAAAAAGCCGTGATAAGCCTAATAAGAATTTGATGATTTTGACTTATCCTTGCTAAAAAAGAATCCCTGTAGTTAAGGTTTTGACTTATCCTTGCTAAAAACAAATCCCTGTCGTTAGTTAAGATTTTGACTAAACTCTCCCATAAGAATGGCAAAAATGCCGCAACTTATCATTCAAACCCGGCGGTAACTGTGACCACTCAAAACGCCAACGCCAATTCCCCCTTTCCACACCAGGCACATTCATACGATGCTTGCCATCAAGGGCTAGCACATCTTGCATAGGGACAATAGCCCATCGTGCTTTCGACTTAAACGCCGCCTCAATCAAAGGCCAAGGCATCTCATGGGGGGCTGCCTGTAGATATTCACACACAGAGTGCCGTACATGTTCCGGTATTTCCTGAAACCAGCCTAAGCTTGTATTATTATCATGAGTCCCCGTGTACACCACACAATGCTCAACATAATTATGGGGCAAATAGGGATTATCAGGTCCACTGTCAAAGGCAAATTGTAATATTTTCATGCCCGGTAAATTGAATTTATCGCGTAAAGCACGCACCTCATCAGTGATGATACCCAAATCTTCAGCAACCAATGGAAAATCAATATCTTGTAAACTCTCAAATAAAGCCTCCCCCGGCACCTTCATCCACTCACCCTCTATAGCCGTCTCACAATGGGCGGGTATTGCCCAACTCGCCTCAAATCCTCGAAAATGATCAATCCGCGCCACATCAAATAAAACATGGGCACTCTTGAAACGCTCTCTCCACCAGCGAAAACCATTCGCTTGCATATAATCCCAATTATAATGTGGATTACCCCAACGTTGTCCCGTTGCCGAAAAATAATCGGGTGGTACGCCGGCGACAACAGTTGGTCGTCCTTGGGCATCCAATAAAAAATTCTCACGGTTTGTCCAGACATCCACACTATCTTCTGCCACAAAAATGGGAATATCGCCAAATAGATAGACACCTTTCTCATGGGCATATTTTTTAAGTGAGTGCCATTGGCTAAAAAACACAAATTGCTCAAAACGATGTTGTTCGATAACCTCAGCCAAACGTCGTCGCGCCTCATCCAATGCTTGAGGATGACGATCACGCAATTCGGGTGCCCATCCCCACCAACCACGAGCATTTTTTAATTCAATCAGACGGGCTTCTAAAGCCTCGTGAAAGTCAATTTCCTTTAAAGCTTTCAAACAGGCCGCTTTTATGACCTTAAGATGTTCTGCTTGTAAAGCTCTAAACAAGCCATAATCTTCCAGCCAATAAGCTTGTGTCTTGACAAATTCCGCAAAAGCAGCACGATCATCTGCACTGGCATTTTTTACAAAACCCGCCCGCGCTGCCTTTAAGCGAGCTTGGCGATAGCGTATAGCCCTCTTACCTTCAGATGGCGGAGAAAAAATCTCACGAAACGCGCTATGATCAAGTCGTTGATCTAATTCACGCTCGCTTGCAGCATCATCTTCTAAGTTTTCATCAGTCGCGGGAGTCAACCAACCCTTTTCAACCAAACGCTCTAAATTGATCAATAAAGGATTAGCCGCATGTACTGATTGACATTGATAGGGTGAGAAATCTTCATGGGGCGCTCCCAAAGGCAACATTTGCCATAACGAAATGCCACTATCCGCTAAAAAATCGACAAAACGGTAAGCATCTCTACCCAAATCACCATTGCCCGGCGTACCCGGTAAAGAAGTGGGATGCAGCAAAATACCAGCACGACGTTGATTGAAAAAATCTTGCTTCATCCCTCATTCTCCTGTCCTTTACGCATGGTACCGCTGACGGCGGGATCACCACCACCATAAGTAAATGCCTGCCCCAAATAATCCGGCGGCGTTTCACCTAACAGCCGATATAAATGCGCCAAGTGCAGACGATACAAACGATCAAAATCACGCACCGTATCAGAAGCATTATAATCACCAAACCACCAACACCAATCTGAACCTTCACAAATAGCCAATTGACGCTCGGCGGCTTCTCTGGTTTTTTGATCTAAACGGGGTGCGACATGATCAAATACATGTTTAGCTTCAATCAACATTTCCCAACCACGATTTTTACCCGGATCACCTATCCAAGTCGAAAAAGTGCCATAAACCCAACTGCCGGCGACTATAG
>JALXAQ010000264.1 GCA_026991885.1 Thiotrichaceae bacterium | reverse complement strand
GGTTAAACCCAAACCTGCCAGGTCAAACCCATCAAAAGCCGTAGCAGTGTTGTGACTTTGACCTGGCAGGTTTTCTTTTCAACCTGCCAGGTCTGGTTTTGATTTTGATTTTTTATTGACGGACAACTTCTTCAACGTCGGGGGGCCCTACCATTTCCTTGAGTTCTATCAATGGTGGTAAGTCATTAAGATTTTTTAAATTAAAATAATTGAGAAAGCCACGGGTTGTGCCATATAAAGCCGGACGACCAGGTGTATCACGATGCGCCAGCACTCTTATCCAATTATAATCTTGTAATCTTTTGATAAGTTCAGTACTCACACTAATACCACGTATGGTCTCAATTTCGCTGCGAGTGATGGGTTGACGGTAGGCAATAATGGCGATAGTTTCCAATAAGGCGCGTGAATAACGGGGCGTGCGTTCTGGTTGTAGGCGTTTTAGCCAAGGTGTTAGGTTTTGTTTGGTCTGAAAACGATAACCGCTGGCAACTTCCACCAGTTCTATGCCCCGATCGGCATAATCTTCAGTCAATTCTCGCAGCATAGTTCGGATCAGAGTACGTTCAGGACGTTCCCCTTCTGGAAATAAGTCGAGGAAATGGTCAATCATGAGTGGTTTGCCGGCGGTGAATAAGGCGGCTTCAATGATGGATTTTATAGATTGGTCAGTCATTTATTTTGAGTACCTGTATCATACCAAAAGCTTGCTGCTGAACCAGTTGTATTAATGACTCTTTAGTCAATTCTAATATAGCTAATAAGGTGACAACCACACCAGCACGACCTTCTTCAAGCGTAAAACAATCCACAAATTCAATGCGATGCGAAGTTTTTAGCGTTTCTAAAATGAAACTCATACGTTCTCGCACCGAGAGAGGTTCACGTATCACTTGATGTGAAGTAAACAAGCTTGCCCGTTCCATCACATCTCGCATCGTTTCCAAAAAGGCCGACCAACTGATGTCAGGTAGGATTATTTCTTTTTCAATTTCAGGGGGTTCCACTGAAACAGCCCAAAAATCTCGCCCCATTTGAGCTAAAGCGTCTAAATCTTGTGCCGCCTGTTTATATTGTGCATATTCATGCAATTGTTGTACTAATTGAGTGCGTGGATCAGAAATTTCTTCAATGTCTGTCGGTAACAAGAGACGAGATTTAATTTCCATTAATACGGCTGCCATCAGTAGATATTCTGCCGCTAAATCCAGATTTAATTCTTGCATTAAGTCAACGTATTGCAAATATTGCTGGGTAATTTCGGCAATGGGAATATCAAGAATGTCCAGATTTTGATGTTGTATCAAATACAATAATAAATCGAGCGGACCTTCAAAACTTTCAAGGAAGATTTGTAGGGCGTCAGGTGGCACATACAGATCGGTTGGCCAATTTTTAAGTGGTGTACCCTGCACAATGGCAGGGGTCAATTCTTTGGTCATTTAACGGTACATCAGTCCCATGACTTGTCGTACTTCTTCAAGTGTTTCAGAGGCGGCAGCGCGGACTTCTTCGCAGCCCTCAGCTATTATCGCTTGTACTGATTCTGGCTCTTCAATGTAACGCTTGGCACGTTCTTGAATCGGTGCCAATTCTGCCAAGATAGCCTCTATTATCGGTTGTTTGCATTCTATGCAGCCTATCCCGGCACTGCGACAACCGTTTTGTACCCAGTTTTTGACTACCTCATTGGAATAAATTTGATGGAATTGCCATACGGGACATTTTTCCGGTGAGCCGGGATCAGTGCGCCGCACTCGCGCCGGATCGGTTCGCATGGTGCGTATCTTTTTTTCTACGCTGCTAGGCTCTTCACGCAGGCTAATGGTGTTATTGTAGGATTTGGACATTTTTTGTCCATCCAAGCCTGGCATTTTAGCCGTTGGAGTCAGTAAGGCTTCGGGTTCGGGCAAAATGGTTTTAGTTTCGCCTTCTAAATAGCCTAATAGACGCTTTTTGTCGCCAAGAGAGATATTTTGCAGGGCTTCCACTAGGGCTTGGCCAGTACTTAACGCCTCATCAATGCCGTGTTCTTGATAGCTTCTTCTTAATTGTTTGTAAAGTTTCGCATTTCTTTTGCCCATTTTACGGATCGCGTCTTTAGCCTTTTTTTCAAAATTGGGTTCGCGTCCGTAAAAATGATTGAAGCGTCGCGCTATTTCGCGGGTCAATTCCACATGCGCCACTTGATCTTCTCCGACGGGCACTTTGCTGGCTTTGTAAACCAAAATATCGGCACTTTGTAGCAATGGATAGCCTAGAAATCCATAAGTGGCTAAATCTTTTTCCTTGAGTTTTTCTTGTTGATCTTTGTAAGTGGGGATACGTTCTAACCAACTGAGCGGCGTAGACATTGATAAGAGTAAATGCAGTTCAGCATGTTCGGGCACTTTAGATTGAATAAATAAGGTGGCTTCACCGGGATTTATGCCGACCGCTAACCAGTCTATCACCATATTCCAAACACTTTGAGCGATGATCTTGGTATTGCTATATTCTGTGGTAAGGGCGTGCCAATCTGCAACGAAAAAGTAACATTGATATTGGTGTTGTAGTTCGAGCCAATTTTTGAGTACGCCGTGATAATGGCCTAAATGTAATTGACCCGTCGGTCGCATACCCGATAATACGCGCTGTGACATAGATAATTTGTTTCCTAAAAATCAAAGAAATCCTATTTATTAAATTAAAGAAATAGGATTTCTATAATATTAATTAATTAATTAAGTAAGACCAACAAACCATAATAATTGTTGAGACATAAAATTGATCATGGGCAACAAAACATCTTGCAACATGCCCGTTAGTAGCAAGACGACGAGAATGATTAATCCAAAGGGCTCAAGCCGTCCAAATGAGTAAGCCAAATCGGGGGGTAAAGCACTATGAAGCACTCGTCCGCCATCCAATGGCAATATCGGCAGTAAATTTAATATCATTAAAATGGCATTAATTACGATACCAGCATAGCCCATATAGATTAAAAAAACGGCTACTGGAAAAACCTCAGTGAGGAGCAAACCAAATTTAATAATGATAGTCCAAAAAATCGCCATCAATAAATTAGCCCCTGGTCCAGCTAAAGCCACTAAGGCCATATCACGACGGGCTTGTCTCAAGCGATTAAAATTGACAGGTACAGGCTTAGCCCAACCGAACACAAAGCCAGTCGTTACGAATAATAGCAACGGTAATAGCACCGTGCCTATCGGATCGATGTGACTTATCGGGTTCAAGGTAATACGGCCTAATCGATAGGCGGTATCATCTCCGAGTTTGAAGGCAACCCAGCCATGCGCGACTTCATGTACCGTGATAGCAAACAGTACTGGCAATATCCAGATCGTCACTTGTTGTAAAGTGCTTAATTCTTCCATTAATTATTCAGTTATCAGTTATCAAACGGCCCTTTACCATGCCGGAGTATTTGGGGTGGTTCAGTCATCATATCAACCACAGTAGTGGCTTCAAATCCACAATGTCCCCCATCTATAATCATATCAACCTGTTTAGCCAATAATTCCCTTATTGTGTCAGGCTCTGTTTCAGGTATCTCTTTGCCCGGCATGATCAAAGTGGAACTCATAATCGGCTCGCCTAATGTGCTTAAAATGGCTTGAACAATGGCATGATCGGGTACACGTAAGCCAATGGTTTTACGCTTAGGATTTTGCAAACGACGCGGCACTTCATGGCTGGCTTTTAGTATAAACGTGTAAGGACCAGGTGTGAGTGCCTTCATTTGGCGAAATGCGCTATTATCGACTTTCGCGTATGTGCCAATCCCTGAAAGATCGTTGCATACCAAGGTGAAATTATGTTCTTTGTCTATTTGACGAATGTGACTCATTCGCTCCATGGCGGCTTTGTCGCCGATATGGCAACCAAGTGCATAACAGGAATCGGTCGGATATACCATCAATCCGCCAGAACGTATAATATCAACCACTTGATTGATAAGTCGTTTTTGTGGATTTTCGGGGTGGATAGTCAAAAATTGACTCATAATTAATTTTCAGTTGAGAGAGATTTATTTTGACATTGGTAAAGTAAATCCCACACGCCATGCCCTAAACGTAAACCACGCTGTTCAAATTTAGTCAATGGACGTTCAGGCGGACGGGGTGCAAAACCACCTACACAATTGACAAAAAAAGGCGCATCCTCTAAAACTTCTAACATTTGTTCGGCATACGCTTTCCAATCGGTCGCTAAATGTAGAGAGCCCCCGAATTTTATGCGTTGCCCCAATAATTTGACAAATTCGGCTTGTAATAATCGCCGTTTCTCATGCCGCCTTTTTGGCCAAGGATCGGGAAAAAACAGATAAACACTATCCAAACAGTGCGCTGGCAAATGGTCTTGCAAGATTTCCACGGCATCAGCACACATCACCCGAACATTGCTCAATTCGGCGGCTTTTATCTGCAATAAGAGATGACCAACGCCGGGACGATACATGTCAATACCTAGATAGTCATTTTCAGGATGCGCCTTTGCCATCGTCACCAAAGCCTCACCATTTCCAAAACCGATTTCCAAGTGTTTTTCGGCATCTCGCCCAAATAAGGCATTTAAATCTAGCACCTTGTCAATCTCCACGCCATAATGAGGCCATAAAATGTCTAGGGCGCGTTGTTGACCAGGGGTGATACGTCCGCGACGGACACAACTATGAATCATATTGTAAGTTATAAGTTATCAGTTATCATACAAACTGGCCATCTAATGGTGAGGAGGCAGTTGCATAGCGTTTACGCGGCATACGCCCAGCTTTATAGGCTTCACGTCCTGCTTCAATCGCCTTTTTCATCGCCGACGCCATTAAAATGGGTTGTTTTGCAGCGGCTATCGCGGTATTCATTAATACGCCATCACAGCCTAACTCCATAGCGATTGCAGCATCGGAGGCTGTACCAACGCCGGCATCTACTAAAATGGGTACATTTGCATTTTCAACAATGGTGACGATGTTAAATGGATTGCGGATGCCGAGCCCTGAGCCAATCGGTGCAGCTAAGGGCATAACGGCGACACAGCCTAATTCTTCAAAGCGTTTTGCCATGATCGGATCGTCATTAGTGTACACCATCACTTGAAAATCTTCTTTGATCAAAAGTTGAGCCGCCTCCAAGGTGGCGGGGATGTCAGGATATAGGGTTTTTTCATCACCTAAAACTTCTAACTTCACCAAAGTGTGTCCATCCAACAATTCTCGCGCTAATCGACAAGTACGCACTGCGTCTGCGGCGGTATAGCAGCCCGCTGTATTAGGCAATATCGTATATTTGTCGGGCGAAATGACATCCAACAAATTGGGTTGATTAGCATCTTGACCGATATTAGTCCGTCGAATAGCCACTGTCACGATTTGTGCGCCGCTGGCGGCAATGGCGAGACCGGTTTCTTCTAAATCTTTATATTTGCCAGTCCCCACGAGGAGACGTGAGCTATAGTTTTTTCCTGCAATGTTTAGGGGGGTGTCAGACATGTTATTCCTGAGAGTGTGAAAATGGCTTATTTTAAAATAAAAGGAGTATTATAACAAATTTTAAAATTTGCTTTGCTTTTGAATTGTTAATAGCAAAATGGCTGTTGCTGAGGGAAAAAAGCAACTGCTCGATTATTTGGATCGGCTGGGTAGGTAATTTGCTAATTACACCAAATTTCCCGTCTGCACAAACAAAGGATGCACAACAACACCTGTTTTCTTATCTGTATAATCCACCTCAAACCGTTGGCGATTTTTATCATCAACGGATTCAATAAATAAGACTAACCAAATCGAACTAACACCTAACTGTTTCCCATATTTCGCCGCCTGAACGAGGGCTTTACGATAACTCGGTTGATCTGCAAAACTCTTCAACTCCAATCCAAACAATTGCCCAGCATAGCGTATCAATAAATCAATCACACCATTACCAGTTGGAAATTCTGGAGAAACTTGTATTTCATAACTGCGAAAAAAACTGACCAAATAGAGATAAAAATGAAAATGAAAGACGGCTTCATATACACGTAAATCCTTTTGACGACGGGGCGCATCTTTTAACACCATCTCTCTATTAGCTTGCAAATACTGCTCATATCGTTGTAACAATCGACGGATATTGAGACTTTGACTGGTGATTGTATCCGACAAATCCTCAAACGGTGAGTATAACCCGTCCATTCCTTGATACAATTCTCTGGCAAAATAGTTAAACAATACCTTTTGTACATAAGGGCAAGCAAATTTGACATAATTTTCACCCTGGCGGACTTGTTCAACAGAAACAACGCCATTCATGTAGAGAAAATTGATAATGGGATCATGGTAAGTAAATTTGATCTTAGTTTTAGTTTGGAACAATTCCAAAACCAAAGAGGGTTGCTGTTTAGCCTTGCTGATGAGATTCAGGATATTGTTATTGGGCAACAAGTCTAAAGCATCCGCATAAACACCCTCAAAATGCGCCATCGTAATCGGTTGAGCCGTAGCTTGATTATAAGTTTCCGTCAACAATTCCCCAAACCAGCAAGTTAGCCCAGGTTGCCCTTTAAATTCATACCAGATACGTTCGACAACCTCAGACTCAAACGAAGTAACGGAGCTTGCGACGTTCATTTTTTGTTCCCGCTCCTGTTGATACCAGTCGAATAGATAAACCACCTCATCATAAGTCAGATTGGGAATATGCACTCCACGCTGGACATTGAATGCTGAGCCTTTGACATTTTCTACTCCCAAGACGGCACGTACTCCGATCAAAGCGAGGCTATGTAATAAATAATCCTTTTCAGCAGTCGATTTGTTGGTTTGGCTTTGGCGACTCATATAAATATGACGAAAAACGGCAACTAGCCTAGCAATGACTGCTTGATCAAGGGCATCAAATGAACGTCGCAAGCTCCGTTACTTCGTTTCATCCAAAATCAAAATCAATGGCTTTGTGAGGGTTCCCCGTTCAAACAAAAGATGAAAATCCTTTAACGAGTTTATGCTTAATTTCTCCAAGTTCAATTTTTTTATCAATTCCCGGGCAAAGAGTTGAGCCACTATGTCGGGATCATTCTCTTCATAAAGAAATTGCAAACTGAGAAAAACGACATCAAACTGAGAGTCTTGCTCAATAGTTGAGACAACTTCTTGCATGACCCAAGTTTTGCCCGTTTGACGAGGTGCCCAGACTGTGATGTAATGTCCACCTTCTTCTAGCTTTTCTCCTTTCAATTGCGTGATGGCATTGGTAATTAATGCCTCTCTAGGTGCGTAGTAATGTAATTTTTTATTTGGGGCGCCATAAGATGAAAATTTTCGCATAGCATATTTTTTACTCCAAGTTGGCAAAATATTAACTGCTCCGGCAACTCAGTGATAGAACGATAAAAACGTTTATGTGATAGCTTTGAGTGGTTGCCCGCCACGATATGGCATTCCGTTGCTCTGCAACGGAACGAGAAAAAAATTGTAATTTTAGTCCGTCACCTTACTTTTTAACTTTTCAAACAATGCCGTCGCTTTAGCTGCCAGCGAATTTTTTGGTAAGATATTTCCCTTCAATGCGACTTTAGCCAGTGCAGACAATAACTTCTTATCCTGCTCATCTACTTTGGAATAGAAAGATAGCCAGATTTGTTTAAATAGCGTGTTTGCTTTTGCTGGATTCCATGAAGGTAGTTTAGGCCAATCAACGGCCCATCGTTTTGCCATTTCCTCAAACATTTCTGTATTAAAACTTGCAATCAGCATCGTACAAATTAAGCCACATTCTTGAAGTTGTTCGTACCCCATCATGATTTTGAGTGTGTGAGTAGGTGCCTCGTTGGGAATTTCCAATTTGATGGCGTTTTTACCTGCCAAAAATGAGTTGGAATGGACAATGCCATGTCTTAATTCACAAATTTTACCAAATTCTTGAAGCAATTCGCTTGTGATGCCACTTTTTTTTAATTCATATTTCAAGAATTTTCTACAGGTACTTTTTATGCTATCCGCCTCTGCAAAAGAAATATGTTCAAACGCGCCACGCTCTACTTGTCCCTCTCGATGCCAAATAACGGAGCCAAGCTTGATAGCTTGATCTGAAGACGCAGCTTGTGCAATAGTGCGTTGGATCTTTTTATTTGAGAATGCAGCTCTTTTTATTTGAGAATGAGATACTGATTTAAACTCAAATAACTTTCCAACGAGCTGCTTTTCGGGTATCCACATGCACAAAAGACTGATATAAGCCAACGCCAAATTTGTCAGGATAAATTTCGCATAACATTTCAAATACAGATTTTGGGTTTCGTACTGGTAAATCTACGGCACGTCCATAAAGATGTTGAGAGTTTTTACTCCCGTGAACGTGGCGATTATGAGTCTCACAACGATACCCGCTGCTAGGAGATATAGGTTTTCCCACAAATTCTCGTATCAGTTCACAGAGTTTTAAGGTCTCTGCATCAATTGTATCTTTACCACAACCACATTTACAACGAAATTCATACCGTGAAAAATGCTTACTAAGATCACCCATTTTTTTTATCCCAAAAAGAAGTAAAAAAATTTTTTCCATTTTTGCTCCATTTAAACCATTTTGGAGTTTGAAAACCAAATCCAAACGAATTTTTTATTCGATTTACTTCATTTTTAAACCTTTTTATAGCTAAAACAGTATTTTTTGTTATACCGTTCAACCCATTTATCGTATGTCTTAAATCCATCATGTTTTTCCTGTAATCATTTACCTTTTACGAAAAAACTCAGACAATATATATTCATTTAAATCTTGCCTAACAAACTCAAAACCTTCCTGTTGCAATGTTTTTAAGGCTCTGCTTAAAAAAGGATTACCCGCTCGTGCCGATTGATGGACTTCCTTAGCAATTCGTATTTCTCCATTTTTTACCGCCCGTCCAAAAGCTTTCCCCTGTGGAAAAGGAGTATTTCTTCTTTGTTTATCAGGTGACGTCCACCACGCCAATATTTTAGCCCGCTTAGGTCGAATGGTAATCGCTGGCCTACCATCATGTACAGCACGCGCATAAACTAAATTGCTACCAACAATAACGACTGTATCACCTTTGCGCTCAATCACTTGGCTTGTGATACTTTTTCGCAAATCGCCACGATAAAACGGAATATTACTTTGTCGTGTTGTGATTTCAACCAGTTTTAGCCCAATTTTTTGTGCAATTTGTTTACTTAGATCAGACATCTCATTTTCTCCGTTACCAAACTTCAATACTCACATTTTTTTCTGATACTCTACTTAACCCATCCACCGCTAAAGCTAATGCCCAAAAACCATCAGCATGGCCCGTTTCATCCCGTTGAGCATCATAAGTAATCCCGCTCGCTGTCGCTTTTTTCTTAATCGCATGTAACTGTGTCAACAACACAGAGTCATTATACAAACTCAAACGCTTATCCTCGCATAATTTCAGCAGATTTAGCGCCAACCGTTCCTTAACTTGTCTGGTAAAATGCCGCCCAATCGCTACCCCAGAATGAGCATTCACCACTTCTTCGCTTAATTGCATTCCCAAACCAGTCCGATCAATTTCCATTCTTCTTACATGATACCGTTCAAACAAACTTTCCAAGACTTGACGTTGGCCTGCAAATGATAGATTCTTATGCAATTCCAAATGCAATAGACGGAATTTATCGTTTTCTTCACCCACACACGCAATAGCAAAACGATCATTGGTTCGTCCTACATCAACCCCAACATAAATCGGTTCATCCCAAAAACGGGTTTCCGTCGCATTCGCCAACTCATGTAACAAATCCCAACTCAACAACGCACTCCCGTCTTCAGCCCATTGACACTCATATAACATAGACCACGACTCGCTATCAAACAACGAACGCAACTCCGCAAGACCACCCGGTAAAGGCATCCCCTGCTCTATCGCATCATGTATCGTTAGTTTATGCGATTCAAAATTAGCAAATTTTCCTTTATGTTCCGTAATAATTTCCCAAAACATATTACCTGGCACAAATGGCGTACTACAAACCGTAACAGTGCCACCCACCTGAGTAATCGACGGTACAATCGCACTCCAAACCCGTTTTGGCCGATGCAGCCAAGCAAACTCATCCAAAATAACATCGCCAGGATTTCCCTGGATAGTACGAAAATTCGCTGGCAAAGCAATAATTGAAGTCCCGTTAATTACCACACCTTTATTATTTACCTCATCGGCTACAATCCCCAAACGCTCCATGTGAGTCTGAACATATCCCAACACGAGCTGGCTTTGGTATTCCGAGGCTGATACAATCAACTGGTTTCTACCCGCTACAGCCCGTAGCAACGCCTTGGGAGCCAAACAGCCATAACTGTACCCAGTTTGTCTAGCTTTTAAAACTTTTATAAAGCGTGCCTCAGATTGCAAAAACGCCTTTTGATACGAATACAAGCCATACTCAGGTGCTAACATTTTTTCCAATAACTCTAAACTCATAGACTGTTTAATTATCGGTTTTTGAGGCTTTGGCTTTGGCGGCGGCGCGACTGTTCTTAATCGTTTTAAGGAGTTTGATAACAACGAAATTCGTCTAGCACGGCTAGTGCTCATTGTCCCAGTTGATAGTTTTGCAAGTTGAGACTCCAAATTACTTGCGATTTGGCGTCGACCAGCTAATTGATCATACCAATCTTTTTTTTTTGCCCAGACGTGAACGATACGTGATGAGCAACCTAGCCATTCTGCGATTTCGTTGGGTGTTTCCCCTCTTAAAAACGCTTGCCTTGCTTGTTCTTTTTCCTCATCGGAATACCGTTTGCACCGTTTATTCCATTTCATAATTGTTTTAATAGGTTGAGTATAGATTTTTCGATCCCTTGTCGCTCATCAATTTGTAATAACGCCCGTGCCTCAGTATTTGAAATAATGCCTGATTGTGCCCACGTTGTGACATTATAATTATCTTGATCGGGCGGGGTTAGATCGATCCCTTTAAATTCCACATTGTTTAAACCTAAACTTTTAAATATTGGCCCTAATTGATCACACATTCGTCGTCGTTTTGGTGCTAGAGTCAATTTTTCAAACGAAAACAGTTGAGCGCTCAACTCTCCTCCTCCCGCTAAACTACCAGGACTAATAATACCTAACATTCGAGGCGGCACTCCATGCGCTATATGAATTCGCTCTTTAGCAGTATTGAGTAAATTTAAAAAATCGCCATCCTTTGTTTCTTTAGTTAACGGCTTAAATTCAATACTCTATTCTGTATCCGCGATATGTAACAGCAACGTTCGATGAGCATTTTCAATACCTTGGTACTCACGTTGAAAAAAATTTTTGGCTACCTCCTTTTGTGCATCGGATAAAGGAGACCCTTTTGTTATAATTGCATATTCTGGTAGAGCGTGATTAACAAAAAAATGTTTATTCCATTCAACAGCAGCCTGTACAAGTTCCAACATACCGATTGCACCAATCCACGTCGGCAACGAGTAAAAACTACCATAAGGACAGGGGGGGCGTAAATGTAATACTTCATCAGAGCTAAAATGCGTTATTTCTTCTTTTCCATCAGGTAAATAAATAATTTGCACATAATCACGTAAATTAGCATGTCGATACATGGTCAATGCGGGTAAAGGGCTTAATGACAAAATTTGACTATTTTTATCACGGACTATTTGTAAATACGCATTCCCATACGTCTCCAAATCAATCCCTAATTGCGTAAATAAATCTGCTACGCCTGTTGAACAAAGTGCCTGAACACGTTCAACATTATCACCCACCAGCCCTCCACCGAATGCTGCCTCAGCTTTGATTTGAATGCAGCGGCTATGCTCGGAACTAGCATGATAGAACCCTAATAATGCCGATTGAGGCATAGGCCAGTATATAATATCTTCTATGCCCGTGCTAACAGTCTGAGTTAAGATTTCCAGTGAAGGCATTATTGATTTAAAAATTTCGGCTTCGGTTACCATTTTTTTAGACCCTGAACAAATTGAACAAGTATAATTTATAATGACACACGCTTTGTTTTTGGCCACTAATCCTATATATAAATACAAATGAACAAACCACCACAACTTTCACGGGTTTACCCAACAACGGTTGCATCAGCCAGCACAGCTCAAAACATCGTGCCAACGGATGATGATTCTAACACGAATTTGAATTTTGTCACACGAGCAATATACGTTGGTGGCGAGGCAGGAGATATAAAAATCAAAACATTAAATAATGATTTAATTGTATTACCTAATATAGCGAGTCACTTTATTTTCCCAATCCAGGCGTTACACGTTTACGACACTGGTACAACTGCAACTAATTTAATTGGATTGGCATGAATAACGGCAGACTCGAAATCGGAATTGGACTAAATATTGTTACAACATATAGCGGAAATTCACTGTCCAGCAAAATTGACGGCGGAACACCAGATTCTAATCATTCTTATACACTGGACGGCATGTCACCTGGCGACGCTGTAACAATAACAGTTGATGGAGGCACATTATAAGCACTCGTATTCAATTACGGCGGGGAACTTCTGCGGAATGGACAACAATCAACCCTGTTTTGGCTGATGGCGAAGTTGGAATTGAGAAAGACAGCAACTTTCATAAGGTGGGGAACGGGCATACGGCATGGGAGGAATTGCCCTACGCATCAGTTCGCCCAACTGTCGAATTTGGTGATGGTGTGTTGGCGAATACCAACTATATTCAGTCTCGTGGACTTGATCTAGTGACCAACGGCACTGGCAAACTTCGCAATAATTATAACATGCCGATTGATTTCCAGTTTGATCCTATCATCACACCAGGCCTGGACGGCTCGTTCTCCCTAGCTGGGCATTATCCTGGCATCAGAACGATTTCAGAAACATTACCGATTAACCCCAACCTAGTCTATCGACTATCAATGTTCTTGTATCAAGAACATGCTCCTGGCGATTGGTCTGCTTACCCGTATGGAGAACGACATAGTCAGTATATGGGTTTGTTCTGCTATGATGCAGATGGACTGGACATCAAAGCAGTACACCACATGTTTTATAAGGAAAATGGCACCAGCAGCAGGACGGTGTTAACGCAGCCACTCACACCCGGCGATACAATTATTCATGTTGCGAATAGCAGTGGTTGGAATAGCCTTGATTCTAACCAGAAAAAACGTGGCATCATCATATTTGAATACAAAAACAGTCTGGGGTACAAATATGATCATTATTCCCGTAGATATCAAGAGAACTTGTTCGATTTGGGAGGTGTTAATAAAAGCTCTCACCAAATTACTCTGAATAAACCTTTTCCAGTCATTCTTGGTAATCCTGATGATCCAAATAAAACATGGCCTGTCGGCACAAAACTCGCCAATACCAACAATGGTGGATACAAATACTCACTAAACTCTGGCCAAAAAGTGAATGAAACCGATAAATGGTACTGCATCACCAATTTTATAGGGGGGATTGACTTATCAGGTAATAATATAAGTCGGAATTTTCCGCCTGGAACAGTTTCAGCCCGTATTTTTTGGCTGCCCAATTACTCAAACAGGGCAGGTGGATGGATAAACCATCCTGATACAGGTAGTGAGCATAAAATCAGATTTGCGGGAATCTCTGCCATACCAGAAACACATGCTATGCTTGAAAAGGCGGCAGATGGGCATGAAGAGATTTATGTACCAACACCTGATATTGCCAATGAAAACATGAAACTTGGGATTGCCACAAGGTTAGTACAGGAGGTTTAAATTGCAATATTTTTACGACCCAAACACGTATGCATATATCGGCGAAAGTGATGATGACGAAATAATTACCGGTACACTGGTGCCGCCACCAAAAGTGCCTCATGGAATGGTAGCATACTACGAACCGAAACAGGATAAATGGCTCATTAGCCAAACGCGCGATTTAGAGCTAATGGCCGCGCGTAATAAAGCGATCTTGGCCATAAAAAATTTCTCGGAAAAAACGCGACGAATGTTTTTGTATGGTGCAACAACATCCGAAATTGCGGCATGGCCAAATAAAGCAGAGCGGGCACGCCGTTTTTTAGCTGGTACTGGTACAGATACTGATACAGAGTTGCTTGCCATTGAGTCCCAATATCGGGGGAAAAGCGAAACGTCTGAACAATTAGCCAGACTTCAGCTTGAGAAAGAACGCTATTACATGAAAGCCGTCGCCTTGACTGATGGACTATCGAAAAATGGCATTGCGCGGATAAAGCAAGCTGACAGTATCCAGATTCCCCTGATACTACAAGACTTAAAAGCTGAAGCAGAAAAACTTCTCAAAGAGTTTTTTTGAAGAAAATAGGTAAATTTCTATGCCCAGACAACTAAAAAATCTAAAAGTCAACTACATCGCGCTAGTTCAACGACCAGCAAACAACAAATCCATGGTACTAAAATCAAACCATCATCCTTTTATCCTGAAAAAAACCGATGATGACTTGCAACGTGCCTACGGGATCGTCTATTCGCCAGACGAAGAGGACCTACAAGGCGACATGGCAAGTGCCGAAACCATTCGACAAGCAGCCAACCAATTCATGCGAGATGGCTTACAAAAAAACATAGACATCGAGCACAGTTTTCAACCAGTGGACAACACCTATCTAGCCGAATCATGGCTCATCAGAAAGGACGACCCCCTTTTTCCACTTGAAAAAGAAGGCGCTTGGGCGGTTGGTATTCAAATAGACGATCCAACTATTTGGCAACAATTTAAAAACGGACAATACAGTGGGATTAGCTTAGCAGGCAGTGCTGAAATAGAGCAAGTGGGCAAAACACAAGACACAACAACACCACCCTCATGGTTTTCGACATGGATGCACGGATTTCGCCCTGACAAAAAGACTCAAAATAACAATCCAGAAGACTTATGGAAAAAAATGACCGAATACATGGATCAAAAATTAGCCAAACACCAAACTCAAGACACAAGTACTACTATAGAGCCGCCGGACAAATCGGCAGAAGACTTATGGCAAAAAATGACCAAATACATTGACGATAGCCTCGCTAAGCATTTAAAAAAGGGCAGTACACAATCTGCTATCTCAAACAATGCGACTCAACAAGGGGACTCTTATATATGATAACCGTACAAAAAAAGGATGAACATCCCCTAGTACAATTAGCCAAAAATTACATTCAGCCCCAAGATTTGCGGATCAGTGGAGAATTGCGCCCACAAGCGGCCACCCGCATAATCAGCATGATTACTGAGGACAAATTCCTCAAGCAAATTACTGTGGAACAAATGAGGCGTACCAAAAAAGACGTGAGCGTTTTTGATATTTTACCGAGACAACTCAAACGCCTCGCAGCCGGCACAGAACCTACTGAGGGACAAACACCTAGCGTTGATGAGTACGGATGCGTCTTACATGCGTTACCCGTCCAACTATTTCCCAGTATCACACTGGATACGTTACGCGATAATGCTGAAAACCCAAATCTCTTGAACATGATCAGGGGTAGTTTTAACACCGTTTTTCAAAATGATCTCAGTGACCTCGGCATGAATGGCGTTGGGGATGACGGCAGTGATTTCGTCAACCTAAACACTGGTTGGATAAAAATAGCCACCGACTCAACCCACACACAAAAAGTAACGATTGCGCCAGAAACCAACGGATGGATCGACACATTCGCAACCATGCGAAAAAATTCCGACAACCGATTTCGCGCTATCTCCACTTTTATCGTGTCGCCAGACAACGCCGATGCTTACAACATAGAACTCGGAAAGATGATAACCGGCTCACCCCTCATAGCAGATACTGATGGGCACAACTTTTTAAGGCAAAAAGTCATTTCATGTAGATATATGCCAGACACAGTCGTGATGTACACGCCCATCAAAAATCTAGTCATGGGCATCAGTACTCTAATTCGACGGGATAGTGCATACCACGCCAGAAAAAGAGTACTGGAATTCACTTACGACATGGCCGTAGATTTTGAAATTGCCATAAAAAAAGCCTGCGTGCTTGGAACGACCGCATAAAATGGCACACAATCACCCTGATTGCAGCAATCTGGCTGCAATTGAACAATTTAAAACCTTTTTCGACTTGAGCACTGAAATTCCAGATGATTTTTTAAGTGAACACCTGATTTCAGCCTGTTTAAAACTACAAAATGACACAGGATTGTCTGAGCCATCAACTGACAAAGAAACACAATGGAAACACGCCCAATATTATTTGGCTTTGTCTTATGTCTTGCCACATCTAAACCTTTTTACACTGCATGGTGCCGCAAGCACGGAACGATTTGTATCAGACATTGATGCTAGATTTGTAGATACCACAGAAATTAACGCGCACCGAAAAATGCTACTGCAAAAATATGACGAATTAGCAACGACATTACGACAAGTAAATACCTATAATATAGTAGATAACCTGATAGCTATTTAATAACATGATTTATAATAGTTTTAAACAGCTAATCTTGCCACTATTACGTGAGTCGATGCCTTCATACTTACTCGACAAATGGAGTCGGGAAAAACCGACAATATTACTGTCAGAAATAGTATGGAGTAGCCCGATAACGATTACTAGAAATGGTTGGACACCTTTAAAAAATTTTGAAGGTCAAGCAACAATCCTATTATATTCAGACAAAAACAAACAACTTGACCCATTTCCCTTTATCGAAAAAATTATAAACCCACTAAAAAAACAACTGAATGACAGTTTACCTACTGATAGTCTTGACTGTGAGTACCAATGGTATTTCTACTTACAAAGGGAATTTTTCAACAACATAACATACGAAATTCAACTAGAAGGCCAATTAGAAGGCTATTTATTTAAAAAGCAATAATATGGAATTTCAACCACTTATAATTTTCATCAACACCCTGATTGAATATTTTCCCTATATTTAAAAACATCATTAACCACCAAACTGATAGACTATATTCAGAATCGCCACATAAACAAATAGGAGTTTTATTATGTCAGATGGTTTTTTATTAGCCGGCTCTGTATCTGTCAATCCTTATGATGACAATGGAGTTTTGACCACCGAGATAGACCTGGGTAATACAACAAGTTTCACGTATTCACAAGAGAGTGGAACAAGCATTCAACGAATCGGGAGGGGCATAGACAACTACGGAAAGGTTATCAGCGAGTATGTCACGCCAGGTACTTCGAGTATTAGCATCACAAGCGATTCATTGAATCGGAAAAATTTAGCCTTTTTATTTCTCGGTACTGACAGTGATATCACTGACGGTTTTAGAATTGAGGGAAATACAAAGAATTCAGTCCGATGTCAAATTACATTGACCGGTAAAAATTTGGACAACAATCACAATTGTACATTTGTAGCGCTAGATGTAGCGTTAGTTCCCAATGGGGACCTTGATTTTTTGGTGAAAGACCAATACGCAACGTTACAGCTAAAAGGCACATTAACGACACCAACCGGCCAAGATTTTTCATTTACATATCAGGAAACAACCACATAAATGCGTTTACAAGAAAAAGTCGATATTCCCGATATAGGCATAGTCATTGTGCAAGAAATGACACTGGGCGAGGTGAAAACGCTGTTAAGCAGGCTGAAATCTGACAACTCCGATATGGAATGGCACCAAATCATCACGCAAGGGGTTGACAGAATCATCGAAAACTTCGCCGATTTTATTACATTGCCAGAGAAAAAGCGTTACGGAGATTTGACCTGGTCAAACATACAAAAAATCTGGGAAGCTTTTTGCAAACTAAACCCTTTTTTTCGCCCCGTTTCGAGCATAGCGAAAATGCTGGGGACACTCTCACCAGAGCAATTGAAACAATTCATCTCAATGCGTTCGTCCTGATTGAGCGAGGTCATATTAACGTCTTTGATTATAGCTGGTCATTTTACCAGTTTGTGATTAACACACTCAAAAAAACAAGCTAAACAAAAGAAATCCTATCTTTTAACGAAATAGGATTTCTATCATTCTCAAATAAAAAGAGCCGCCAGCCCAATGTCTAAACTAAAAAAAACAAATTCAAACGAGATACAAGTCACCCTTTCAGTCAATGATTTAGCCAGTTCTGTTTTAAAACTATTTCAAAAGGTTTTGCAAGAGACCGTCAAATCCTTAACCAGCGCCGAAAAAAGCAATCAAGTATTTAATAACACTATTAGGGATATTCCAAAAACCACACCTATCCCAAAATATGTTCAAGAGCTTAAAAGTTTAAAGAAAATCTTAAATGAATCAACTAAAGAGATTCTGGAAACCAGTAAAGCTCAAGAGCAACTAAACGATAGTTTTGGTGAAACACCAGAGAAAGTAAACGATACGTCAGACAGTGTTTTGCTATATCGAACATCGTTATTAAAATTAGTCAGCACCTATGCAATATTGGCCACTCTATCAAAAGGCGTTGATGACGCAGTGCTAACTGTTGCAGAGATACAACAAATTAATACACGTCTTAAGGGGTTAACTAGTGGCGATAACGCATTAAATGATGCTTGGCTGTACTTAAAACACACGGCTGATGCTTTTAATGTGGAGTTACTGGTCTTGGCAGATAGTTTTGCGAAATTATTGGCTCTCAAAAAGGCCGGCATACTGACTACCAGTGATGCCAAAAAAATCTTAGAAGGATTTTCAAATATTGCCGCTGAAACGGGTGCCAGCACCACTGATCTTAAGTTGTCCTTGTTTGGGTTGGCACAAGGGCTATCGGCAGGCACACTCAGAGCTGAAGAACTGAACCAAGTGACCGATCCTTTACCTGGACTTTTGCAGGCGTTAGATCGTGCGTCTGGTAAAGCCGCAGGTGGATTCCGAAAAATGACCTTAGAGGGAGAGACAACGTCGGAAATGCTCCGTACAACGTTGATGAAGGCATTTGGCGAATACGAGAATGCAGCGGCAAAAACGTCTGAAAATTTAGGCCCCACATTCATACGCATGAAAAATGCGTACACTTATCTTAAGTTATCGCTGGCAAAGCCGATAAAAAATTTCCTCACCCCGTTCATGAACATGGCAACAGCCGCTATGAAACGCACCGCTGATGCAACAAACAATCTTGTTGAGATTTTGTCTAAATACGAGTTACAGATCAAAGCAGTCGGGTATTCTATGGCAGAAACAGTTAGAGTAATAGGTTCTGTAATAGGTGCAACAATCAAGTTTATTACAGACAATAAAGAATTATTACTTATTTTAGGCTCTTTACTTGTAACGACAAAACTTGTTACCAATGGGATGAGCCTTTTAACAACTAAATTTGGTTCATTAAGAAATGCTTTAACGTTTGCAATCACGACTGTAATTACGCTAAGCTTACACTTTAAACGCTTAATTGCTGTCCATCTGCCCATAAAAATAATGGAAATTGCAATGGCTGTTCAAGCACTCGCGCAATGGTTTAAAGCAATTATAGCTTTAGGATTTAGAGGCACATTATTAGCCATTGCAGCGTCAATAACTACGGTGTACACCCAATTTACGGCTTTAATCACAGTGCAAATAGTCGCTTGGTTTACTGGTGGTGCGGTAGGTGCCTTAGCTTTAGTAAGTGCGTTAGGAAAATTAGCATTAGTGCTTGCGGCTGGATTTGCTGTTTATGAAATCGTCAAATTAGGCCAAGCCTTATATGGACTCTATCAAACTCGACAACTCTTACGTGAGGCGACTGAAGAACAAGCCTATGCCGAAGAGGGACTGAAAAAGAGACTTCAAAAGATCTCAAGAGAATTAGGGATAATTATCCCTGATATGAAAACTTACAAGCGTTTACTCAAAGAAGGGGTTATTGTCGAAAACGAGAATGACTCAGCTAAACAGTGGGTCAAAGCCAAAGATGCCGTTATTGACTATAAAAAAGAAATACAAAACCTTGAGGAGTTGATCACCCAAAAAACTAACGTGCTCGCTCAAAAGCGCGTTCGCATTGGCAAAGAAGAAAAAAAGACCACGTATGCTATGTTAAAAGGAATGCTGACTGATCGGGTGAGGATCGATGCACAAATAGTACGTGATACTGAACTGACATTACGTGAGATAGAAAACCTACATCGACAAGCCACGCAACGCATTAAAGATTTATATCGGGATTTAGCTGCTGAGCAACGATCATTTCAGGATTTAATTGCTGAGATCACTCGTAGAGGCTTAGGAACAGAAGAGTCAATTGTAAATATAAAAACACAATTAGCAGAAAAACTGACAGCCGCAAAAATAGCGTTAGCAAACAAGGAATACAGCACAGCTATTTCTATTGCTAAAGAAATAAAACGTATAGCCAGTAGTGAAAGTAAATCTGAGGATAACGTCCTTCTTACTAAAGAGTGGGTTGAATATTTACAAAAGGCGTTAGCCTTGGTAAACCAAGCCTATCAGGAGCAAATTGCTCAAACCAAACAATTTCAGTCAGCATTACAAAACAAAAAAATAGTCATCACCACAGAAATCAGTCAAGCAGAGCAAGAAATCGAGCGATTAAAAAATAAATTACAAGAACTTAAAGATAAAACGGTCACAGTCACAGTAGAGCAAAAGAATGTCTATGGAAAAGGGGGCCAAGTTTCTGTTCCAAAACTTGCAAGCGGCGGATGGATACAAGGCACAGGCAACACCGACAACGTCCCAGCACTACTAACCCCTGGCGAATTTGTCATAAGAAAATCGCGATCAGCAATATTCAAAAACCTACTAGAGTTTCTAAACTACGGCTCATTACCACAAATCGAAAAATTCTTAAATTTAAACGTACCGAAATTCAATTTATCCAATTTGATCAACATACCAAAAAGTCTGCCAGCACACTATGCACAAGGCGGCGAGGTCACACAAGTCAAATATACACCTGTCGAAACGATAAGGTTTGAATGGCAAATCAACGGCCAGCAAGGCCAAGTAGAAACCCTAATGGGGCAACGCAAAAACCTCAACGCCCTTGTTAGCGCCATAAACAACGTCAAACGTGGATTATGAGAAAACTAGGCAGCCTAACCTTACCGGAAGGTACGCAATGGACTGATCAATTTGGATATTCTCCAGTGCAGCAAGTTCTGAAACGCACAGTAGGCGGCGGCATTATTTTATATAACCAAGCATTGTATAAGGGCCGCCCAATTACCTTAGAATTTGAAAAGAATTATGCCTGGCTGACGTACAGTGACGTACAACAAATTATAAATTGGGCCAATGTACCAGCACAATCCTACATATTTCAATGGGACACAGAAGATTATATCGTACAATTCAATCACACTGACAGACCCTATGAATTTTTAAAAATTTGGAATTATGAAACGCCTGATAATGATATTTACTACGGCAAAATTAACCTAATCACCACCTAATATGGCAGCCATACAAGCAAACGAAATCGTCATACATCCAGCCGCTGCAATGAACCAAACGGACTCAGCGGGTGGCGTAATCAATAGTAACTCCACCATACCAACAAACGTCATCGGCAACCTGATTGAGGATATCACGGAGGCCGAACGGCTGGCGGGCGTAACACGGCATTACAAAGTATTCTGCAAAATAGGCAACTCTGATAACAAGATATACAAACAAGCCTCATTATTTCTAGTCCGTCCACTAGAAAATGACTATTTTACTGACCTAAAAATCGGCACTCACAACGACACCTGGGCAACAGCAAAAACAGAACGAAAATACGGCAGCGCCAACCTAGCGGCTCCCCTCACAGCCGGAGATCAAACCGCAATCCTCAACACACGCGGCGCAACCCGCGCTCACTTTCAAAATGGAGACCTAATTAGCATTACCGACCTAAAAGACACAACCGACATAACAGGGCACATGGAACTATACAAAATAGACCAACCCGTCTCATGGAATGGCGACGAAGCCACAATCCACTTTGACACACCACTACGATACCCATACGCCGTGGAACGCACCCTAAACACCGAAACAATAAAAACAACCGTTGCAAGCTGTCTCGAATATGGCGACGTAAAAGCAACCGCCAGCATCTCAGACAACACCTCTGCACACGGCACAACCGACCTAGACACAATAACGCTTGACCATATTGCAGGCATCGACCAAATACTAACATTCTCATTTAACGACGCAAACAACTACAGCGTCACCAGCAACATAGGTGGAATAACACTCCCAGACGGGCAAAAAACCGCCCTGTACGAGCCCCAAAACAGCACATTTTTAAGACCCTACTTATCGGTACCCGCACAATTTTGGACTAATGACGGCAGTGGCGACTGGACCACAGGAGACACCGTCAAAATTGAAACGCATCCCGCAGCAATGCCCTACTGGATCAGTCTTGAAATTCCACCTGGTGCCACAGCATCAGACCTAGACACCCTAATCATCAGAACAAATGGCTACAGCAGCTCAAACTAACCTCTCGCTCTCATTTGGCATAGAACAAGAATATTTCGTGCCCAAAATCGTATTTGACGATGCCGACGCGCCCAAATGTTCTAATGCCATTTACGCCCCGTATATAATCAAAGCGCAAGAACAACCACTACCTAGCCATTTAGAAGCCGCTGCATGGGACGCATTTGAACAAACAATCGTGGGACGCACTGAAGGGGATGAACTAAATACAGTAATTTATGTGACACCTAACACTGACGACGGTATGCCGTTTGTTCTGGAAACGCCCCCATTAAAACTGCTGCGATATGGTGTGCAAATCGTAAGAGTTTACGGACCACAACACATTAACGTCTGGGAAAAAAACATACTGGGACACATGGTCAACCATGATATTGAACTATCTGCACAAGAAAGACTAATCTGTTTCAACCACCTCAACAAAAGTGCTGAAGAGCTTGAAAGCAATTATTATATAAACAGCAGTCCCATTGAAAGCCATGCACAGCGTACAGGCCATCTAGGATTCAATAATTTTGGAGGATACAAAAATGGGCGGTTTAATCAGCAAAGTCGTCCCGAAGATAATGGAGATTTGGTGGTTTATCAGACCACCTTCACGTTTGGACAACAAACAATCAAAAAAACATTCCACATCACCGGAAACAGTAATAGTCCATATAAAGGACCCCAAATACAGAAAATTGGCCGAAAAGCACAAATTATTAGGGAAACCCTGAATTTTTCGGGCAACGACAAAATCACAATCACCTACTGGTATGATGATCCCATCGTCACCGTCCTATCATGGACATCATTTGTCGATGAGAAAGGACAAATTTTAGAATACCGACCCAACAACGCACCATTAGGCGTACCGAGAGATTACAGTCCAAAACGCGGCAAAACATTTATAGCCGAAAAAAAATGCTGGGGCTCGATACTCGTTGAGTACACGACATCATATACTGAATATGCCATATTATACGATTTCCCCGACTTGCGCCGACAATACGAAGTCCTCGCAGGGCAAATTGAAAAAGTAGGCTACCAAACCTTTGATAAAAATAACACCGTACTAGAACAACAGAATTATTTAAATGGGAATGATATTGGATATGATCGAATTGTAGATGACCCAGAGAGCAGTGATACTCCCCCACCAAAAGTGGCCGTTAAACTACTCAAAAAAATCCAATACAAACCATTTACCACGCCACCCATAGAAATATTTTACACAAACGGCAGACAAAGCACGACGGCACAATTTACCCCCCCAACGCCTGATTTTTTAGATATACCAATAGCAGAAATACCAAAAAGCACAATCTACGAAAAACGACGGCGAAAAAGCCTCAGAGGGGTTGTGGTAGATCATGTAGAGGAGTTTATTGCTGTTGATGTTTTGGGCAGAGTTACAAAGGAAATAATGGAGAAACGAACATGACGCTGCATATGGACCGATTTACATACCTAGTAGAATTAGCCGGCATACCCAAACTGTGGAATGTCACAGGACAACCCGTGACTGACATGGAAGGTTTAATTTGTAGTGAAATTGGACATCAACAGCTTGAGACTGGCAACATCCCAATCACAATAGCACCAGAACTCGATTACAACACCACCACCGTCACAAAAACGTTTTTCGACGAGTTCTATCCTAAATCATGGCTTTACGACCTACTCTGGCAACTGTATCAAAACAAACAGTCAGTTCTGCTGAACAACTTTTTTGAACTGGTTTTTTACGACGAAGTGCTCACAGAAATCGAATTCCATTTTACAGATAAAGACGGAGGAAACGAAGGTATATGGGGTGACGATGCGTTAATCGTATTAAAACTGGGCAACACCACATACAACTATCACACCAACGGGAAAAACACAAACGACATTCTAACCGACCTCACCGCTCAGATAGAGGCCAACGACAACACCGTGCAAATTTCCCACAATGAAAACCTTTTGAGCATAAAAGTAGGGGCACGACTAGCTGAACTCTACCATTATAGTGTCAGCGTCGTTAATCACGAACATTTAGAATCCATTAGTTCTCAACCAAAATATGGACGAGTCGAAAAAAAAATACAAGCCCTGGCCACTACTGTTACAACCGATCTGACTGGCGTTCTGATCGACTCAGAAAATTACATCACTTTTGATCACCTGATTAAAACGGCTACAACAGTTTTTGATGGGCCCTCAGTGAGATTAAACGACGACTCAGAACAGGATATCATGTTAGGAATTGGCGTAATGACGCAAGGCTATCACAAAAAATGTCGAGCAGCACCAACCTACTATAACGAGCAAAAAACCTGTTATTTCGCTTTGTTTCTGGTGCAACTCAAAACATTAATCAACCCTGCACCTGAATCTTTTGTCGAGCCCACTGAATTTCGGGAACATCTCGTATTTCGCCTGGCCCCAGAAGAATACACAGAATATGACCTAAAAAGCTTAATTGAGGTACCTCAATTAGGAGAACGTGCTCATCCGCTTTATGGTACCGCAAAAACTGATTATTTTATACTGGACGAATCTCCAAATGACGCTTTCGGCGATGATACTGCGATTTTTCCTAATTACTATGACTTGGGTTTCACAGTCCATACTAGCTCCAACGACAACAAATGGATTATTGAAAGTGATCCATTTTATGGAATTTATGGCTATCATATCAATGGCACAACCATCATTAAATCATTCCGATTTCATCTCAACAACGGTGGCACATTACAGCAGGAGACATTACCGCTTGCCGGCGATAATGCGATAAGGACGAGAAAAATATCCTATGACTATGACTATCAAGAAGATTTCATTCTAACAGAATTTACTTGGACAGATCATGCCATTTACAAAGGCCAGCTTTACCCAAGCCGACAATTAATAAGTCCTGCAATCAGCCTCACAGCCGATGATCATTGGTATGACACTTCTGTTGAAAATATTTATAAAATCGAAATACAACATCAAACGGTCAACTACCTTTTACCATACCATCAGTATAAAAATATACACTGGCAAAGTACAGTGGCTGCTTATCAACAAGACTCGGACGATGAAGAGATGGCATGGCGTATAGCAAGTTTTCAACTCAAATATGAAAATACCGTCGTTTTTTCAACAAAACAGGCTTACTTTTTTGATGGCTACCCAGGTCTGACGGGATATGATCCAGAGACTGAGACAATACCCGCAGCGTTTGCCAAACTCATGGAAAATCAAAATGACCACATGTTTTTTTTGGCAGTAGCTCACGAAAATAGTACCGTAGAAGACTTCTTACAACCCATCACTCGTATTACAAAAAATAGCTTTATACGAGAATATCCTAAAGCGCTTGCTAGAACGGCAAATATAATCGACATCACAAACGAAAACGCGATCTGTATTGTTCATGTAGGATTTTGGAGAAATCAAATCTATGACAAATGTGTCAACGCTTATGAAATTCTGGGGGATCTACTACTAACCGATACAATTGAAAACGATTTCATCAATATTGTAGATGAACTGGAAAGTATATATACCCAAGATTCTGATATAGAGCTTGAAGAAACTTCGTTGTTTTCAGTTCAATACGAAGCACTACAACAAGAGATAGAAACCGAACGCACACGTCTGGACGGGCTCACCTCTGACTGGCGTGCAAACATGGAAATATTAATCCAACAGTACAACGCTCATCCTGACACTAGACAAAGTACCAGAGACGACATAAAAACGCAATTAGACCAATTTCTTTACAACCAATACCTAATCATCATCAACAACTTTGCCACGCCACCTATCATAAACATGTTAGAAGCCGGACAAAGCTACATCATCACCCAATAGGAGTCCAAAATTTATTTTGGACGAGAGACTAAAACATGTACGCAAAATACGCCTATAAAACAGGTGCAACAGAAGCCAACTTATTATCAGACGTGATCGCCATCCTAACCGGCGAAACCGTCCCTGCAAACCTATCAAGCGACTGCGATCAAGCAAATACCGACATCAACACAACAATAGCCGTGGCAGGTTGGACGCTTCATGACGCAAGTGCAACCGCCACAAGCCAAGTCCTGAAAGCACCGTATGTGGATGATGGCGCCAGCTTTAAATTCGTCGAAGTTGAAATTAACAGCTCAAAATACCTCAATCTATATGCCTACGAAACCTTTAACGCCTCGACTCACGAGGGTACCAATAAAACGACACATAGCGTCACATCACAAGACCACAGTCAATCTCTAGCTACATATGGTGGCACCGTACACATTTTAGCCTCTCCACGATTTATTGCCGTAGTACGTGAAGTCGATTCTAGCTGGGGCACCGGTCATGATTATGGGATTTCAATCATCGCTGAATTCTCACGCACGCAACCGTGGAATACGATAGGATCGGGCTATCCATCATTTGCCTACATCGCTGCTGGCTACGCAATCAGCGGCGACATTAACGCAGTCATGTTCCCACGCATAAAAAACACCGAAAACACGGACATAACGGGAGCAAACGCAAGAGCCTATCTCGCAACAGAAGGCGCATCAGGCAGCGGACTCATGTCGGGCATATCAAGCGGACCAAACTCAAAAGTGTACGACAACAGTGGCGGAAAATACGCCCCATTTATGCCCATATTTCTCATGGACAAAGACCAATACAGTTATCGTATTGGAGAAATCTCCACAATTTGTGATATATGGCTGCCACCAAGGTCTTTGTTGGCTAATAAGGAACTCATAACCAAGGATAGTGTCGAATATATCGCTTTAAGGACATATAGCACCACCCATGCCTTACTATTTCCAAATGGATAAAACATTATGCCTGACGGTATTCTGGTCACACCAATCCCAATAGGATTAGCCGCAATCTCCCCTGGTATTGGAGAAGAACTCGCACCGATTTCTGTGGATGCCGCCCCCGCACCTATAGTACAAGGACGGCAAACCATACCAATCGCAGTACCAGCCACTTTAGTTACGACGCTAAATGGAATTAGTGCAACACCACTATCAATCCCATTAGAAGACAAACCGATTAACGTAGGTATCACCTTAACCCCAGTAACCCCCACCTACGGTACAATCTCACAAGTTAATGGGACTCATAACGAGCCACTAGGATATGGCTTTGGAAACTACCCTACATTATTGGGTACATCTGTACCTATAATTGACTTAGGCTGGCATATCCAAAACATTCAAGTCCTCAGTCAATTTATTTTCCCGTTTGACAACTTCGTTAAAACGGCCAATGAATTTCAAACCACCTTTACCAGTAATATTACCCAAGAGTTCAAAACCTCAACAGGGCAAAAAACGGCGGCAAGCTTTAAAATACCCTTTAACTCACCTATTCAAAGCGCGTTTGTAACACCCTTTATCAGCCCCATAAATAGTAGCTTTAGCATCCCATTCAGCACAAAAATTACCGCCTCATTTACCGCTAAATGGGTATGCTCAACACAAGCACATTGGACAACAAAATTTTCCAGCCTGCACAAAGTGTCTAGGGAATTTATAGCACATTTTTCAGTCCAAGAAAATACCGCCACAATCAGCGACTTTCATCTACCTGTACAAAGCATAGTCAGTACTACATGGAGCGCACCGATAAATACTGAAAAACGAATAAACAACGAATTTAAAATACCCTTTAGCCAATCTCACCAAATTATGTCCGAAACGATATTACCATTTACAAGTCCACAACACACTTGGACCAGGGCACAATTTAAAATACCGATCAGCGCCAAAGAGCGTCTCTAGTACCAAACCATTCTCAAATATTTAAAGCCATCGAAAATGCTAATCACAGTTGATAACTACTTATGGCACGAAGACAGGCGCATCGACCTGCTGGATTTTGAGATCAGCCAAGACTGGGACACCTACCTGTGGACAGGGCAAATACAACCAGCCTATTTTGCAGACTACCTAGTCCTCAAAACAGGCGATCCAGTAATTTTGTATTTACAAGGCACGCCCTATCAGCTAGTGATCGAAAGCCGCTCACACAGCGATAGCGACGGTTTGCCTACATTTACAGCACAAGTGAGCAGTCCCAGCGTTGCCTTAGAAAAAACAAAAATCACAAAAACATGGAACGCCATCACAGCCCGCAATGTCTGCGAAGAGCTTGCAGGCGACACCATAGAATGGAGCATCCTCAACTGGACAATCCCATCAGGCCGACTAAGCGTAGTCGAAAAAACGCCGATAGACATTATACGAATGATCGTCAACGCGGCTGGAGGTATTATTCAAACGCGAGCCGACGGCATACTCAAAGCCCAATATAAAACAGGGCCGACAGCATTCAACCAAATTAACTTAGCACCACTATCAGCCACCTATACCGACAAATCACACATACTATCGTACAGCGAATCCCCTCCCAGCGGCGAATTTTACAACGCTGCAATCATCAGCGATGAGGAGCAATCAGACAGGCAATACTACGCCGAATATGAAAAAATAGATGAAGTGACGGGAAAATTAAAGATTTACGCTGAGCCGTGGTTTGAAGATTTTCGCGTAACCCATACCGGACATGATTTAATTAACATCAGCGCAGGGACGATAAAATTTTTAAAGCAGACAGAAACAGTAGAATTCAAAGAGAGCCAAGCAACGGTCAACTACCCCATTTTCAGCTTTCAATCTATTGAATGGCAATACAACGACTTAGGCGCAATTAATTGGCATAATAAAAATTTATCCGTCAGCGGAGACAATCAATATAGTACAGCAATAGTACGTTACACCAGACGATATATCGAATTTCCAGTCTCTCATTTACTCAATAGCGCGACACAAACCCAATTTCTAATTATTGAATGTTCCCCTGACGACACCGACCCAATTTGTGACTAAAAATGGCAGAAATTAAAACCTCATTCTCATTTTCACTAGGCTCAGACTCAACCCAAAATGTCAGTGCCGAAATAGACCAGCGCACCGCCTATGAAGACGGCGACAATGCAACACGACTAGGCAAAACCAGTGGATTTGACAGTGGAGAGGATATTGGTTTTTTAGTCTATTTGCCGCCCGACTATCTCGTAGAACACATAACGACATCGCTAGACAGTATTGGTGCCAGCGTATCATCGCATGGTGAGGTAACACAAATATTTAAAACCGAAAAAATCACGTTTAACAACCGTGTGGACACAAAAAAAACGCTCAATCATTATGTGCGACCGACGACAATTTTGGACGGCCAATGGATTGGAAATGACTTAGGCGCAGTCACATTACTCAGTGACCAAATCTCAATAAAAATACCACAATTACCGCCGGATGCGACTCTCGAACAACAACGCACCACTGGCATTTACAACGTCACTTACCAAGCACGGGCGTTTTTATTTCGATTGCACACGCCTAGTCCCAGCGCGATGATCCTGTACGGCAGGCCACCGTATTCTGTGAATGTAGTTATTTATTGCAAAAAGGCATGATTGTCATTTCGACCAGCGAGAGAAATCTTAGAAATTGTTTCGGGAATAAGGGACGATTTCCCGAAACTTAACCAAAAATCCTAAACCAGTTCTTCCAACACTAATTGCTCCACATCTTTCTTAAACAGCCGCTCATTCGGCAACAATCCAACATCTTTCAACTCGCGCACCATATTATTAAATTGAGATTCTTTAATCTCCAACGCCTTACAAGTCTCTTCCCGAGAAAGACCCGCATATCGACACCGAATTAGCCGCCCCCAATCCGGTCGAGACCTCAAGAATGCCAAAGCAACTTTCTTAAAACGAGACTCAAGACTAACATTCTCCATTCTCGGTTTCATCCGGTTTTCCAGCCTGTCAAACGCCAACAAAAAAATCTCCCGCTTGAGATAACGAGACGCACCAGTCTCTGTCAAACCTACAAAACAAGGCGAAAGCTCCATAAATCCCTGACGGCTGACAAAATATAGACCATCCTGGAAAATCCAATTTTCGGCCCCCACCCTTTTTTTGATCTCTTTTTCCAAAAGCAGACGCGGCAACTGAAAAAAAATCGCAAGCCCAACACTATCCGCACGAGGCACATCCATTAACCGGAAATAATTATCCTCAATCAACAAATTTGCCATTTGACTAAATCGCGGCAACAATGGTTCATCTTTATAAAGCCATGAACTTCGCTCCGGGTCATTAGGAAACAGCATAAATTGGCTATACCTATCGTTGAGTCGAATTTCAACAGGCGGTCGTGCAAAATAATTGTTCACCAACTCGCGTTGGACCTGCCATGCGAGATCATCAGTGAAAATTTTGGCGAGCATAGCGTAGCCTGTTTCGGTTAGGACAATTAAACCGCGTGGGGGTACGTTAATTCCAAAAGGGTATAAAATACCTTTTTGAGAGAAATCAACAAGATAAAAATCTTGGCTTTCAATAAAATGCCGACGATTTTTCTTAAATCTATCAGCAGCAGTGCCTTCTGGTCGCTGATGCACCTTATCAATCATTTCAAAAGTGATGACTGCCTTGCCCTCATATTCAATAAGGGATAAATCGGTATCACAGATCTTGATTAATTGCATTTTAGACGCAATTTGAGTATTGTTACCCATATAATTTCCTTATAGTTAGTTGATAGCGGCTCCCAAAGTAGATTGGAAGTCGCTATTTGCTTAGTTATTTCGCCCCTTTTTTTTTCAAATACCTCGGCCCTCTGTTCAAAAAAAGCCATGTCGGCGATACATCAATCTTTTCCAAAAAAACCATCAAATACCTTAATGATGGTTTAAGCTTTCCTAATTCAATAGCAGACAAATAAGCTTGAGTATTCCCTATTTGCTGAATAAGTTGCTTTTGAGTTAATCCTTTGTCTTTGCGAATAATCGCAATCCGCTTACCGATTTCACTCAGCTCACTCACATTGTCTCTCCATACTGAACACATAGGCGTTACATATTACATAATAGCGATAACTTTTACAAGCATAACATGTTGAAAAAATAGAATTTTATTTTGTTAATAACAAAACTTCACAAGCAAAAAAATCCGATTTCTTAAAGAAATCGGATTTTTTTTGATCTGCTATCGTGCGACCCCATCGCGTGACCATGCCATAAAAATGACAGTCTCCCCGCTATTCCTTGTTAATAACAAAAGTATAGCGTATAAAACAAACAAAATTAAAGGGTTGCGGATGATTTGGCGGGCAAAATCTGTCCAGACTGAGTGGCAAACTTAGTCACAAATTCCTTTAGTACATTAACCTCTACCATTTCCTCCACCCGTTCTGTTATCTCCCTTTTTTGCCGATCATTCAATTTCCCCCAATTTTGTTTTAAATCGACTGGGGCTGCCGCTACGCCATAACTTGTCACGCCTTCATTAATTTCTCTTGTCTCTCCCGTTTTTTTGCTTGGCAAATACATCGGGCCATTGCCTGTTAAGAGCCAATGGCTGTTTACATTAAATTTTTCCACTAATTTAACCATGACATCTTCTGGCACTTTTTGCCTACCATTCCGAATAGCTTGAATTCGATGTGCCTTCTCTTTTAATTCTTGCGCCAAATCTGAAGTAGTCAGCTTTTTATCTAACATAAATTCCTGAATCCTTTTGTATATCATATATTTACCTCACAAT
>JALXAQ010000263.1 GCA_026991885.1 Thiotrichaceae bacterium | reverse complement strand
GTTTGCCCCATTGCCGGATAAAAAACCAGTTTGAAAGTGCCGTACTCCTTATCAAAATATTTCCCAGCAAACATACCTTTTCGCAGTGTATCCAAGCTCTTTGCATTGTAATAAACCTTTTCTAGTAGGTGTGTTTGATTATCCTGTTTTGCAAAAAGATTATATTGAAATTGTACCTGCCCCTTATTTATGTTTTTGAGTGTATAGTTTATTTCAAAAGGATGGGCATCTAGTTCATAACTTTGTGAACGCCTGCCTTTCTCAACCTCTGGAACAAGCATTGGACGAATCATCTGAAAACCTTTCTTGGGAATTAATGTATCTGAAAATAAACGCTCATTCCCCAATGTTTTAACAAATATATCTCCCGTTTTATTATCATCAAAAACAAATCTGACATCCATTGGCTCGCCATCAATATCAATTACTATACCAAAAACCCCTATTTCCTTTAATGACTCAACGCCATTATTAGCCCAAAACAAATATCCTAGCTTTTTACTCTCCGCATCTGTGATTGTTACATCCAGATTATTGGGATAGGAGCGGTTATCAGGTAATTTTTTAAACTTAAGATCAAAAATATACTTTTTTCCAGTATCGCTTTTGTAACTAAAATTAATTTTGTTTTTTCCTTTTGCAGGATCACTTAATTCAAAGTTCTTGGAAATATTAAAATGCTTACCGCTAATAGATAAAGTAAAAGGAAGTGTTTTGGCAAATATGCTTCCACTTATAAAAAAACTGATTAAAACTGCAAAAATATTAAAATATACCTTTTTGATTAGCATGCTTATTTGGCCCTATTAAATTAATAAAAAAACAGTATATCTAATACAAACAAAGTTCTTTTTTAGATGCAAAAAAAATAGATTGTAAATCATATACGGACATACTTAAGAAAAACACCATCCCAACCAATTTGTTCTTACACATATAACGATCAATCGTTCTGGCTGGTTCAAAAAATATTTAAATATTTTTTCACTATCTTACGGTTTAAGTCTTGACTTATTTTCATTTCAAAGTTGTCCACAATTTCTGTGGATAAGTCTGTGCATATCCCTGTGAGTTTCTTCGTTTAAGGGCGTTTGAGTTAGTTCCCCAACAAACTGGTTAATTTTTGACCAGTTCTTATTTTTATCTTAATATCAATTAGTTACGGCACCATGTTGAGGTAATTTTATCAGAATAGCTCCAATGTGGTGTTTTTAAGACAAAGAATGGCGCGGAATAGAGACCTGTGAATAAATAAGGTGGATTTTTTTTGGGAATACCATACCATAAAGCCCCGTTAAGCTTGGATTCAGCTTAAATTTACCGCAACAGATTCGCAAAAATAATGGGTACATCAATAGAAACGGCATTAATATGATTACAAGCAAAACAATTAATAAAGACCCAAAAATCGGCTTTGTCAGCCTGGGATGCCCCAAGGCTTTAGTGGACTCGGAAAGAATTCTCACGCAATTACGATCTGAGGGCTATCAGATCATGCCAAGTTATGATGAGGCCGATGTGGTTGTTATTAATACCTGTGGTTTTATTGATTCTGCTGTCGAGGAATCACTGGATGCCATTGGTGAGGCATTGCAGGAAAACGGCAAGGTGATTGTGACGGGTTGCCTTGGGGCTGAATCTGATAAGGTGCTTGATGCGCACCCTGATGTTCTGGCTGTCACAGGGCCTCATGCTTATGAAGAGGTAATGAGTGCAGTGCATGCTCAGGTAAAGGCTCCACATGATCCTTATGTTGATCTGGTGCCACCACAGGGCATTAAGTTAACACCACGTCATTATGCGTATCTGAAAATATCCGAAGGTTGTAATCACCGATGCTCATTTTGTATTATTCCATCTTTGCGCGGCGACCTGGTAAGCAGACCCATTGGCGATGTCATGCTGGAAGCAGAGAACCTTGTAAATGCAGGCGTAAAGGAATTACTGGTGGTTTCGCAAGATACTAGCGCTTACGGAATTGATACAAAATACCGCACTGGTTTTTGGCAAGGTCGCCCGATTAAAACGCATATTCAGCAATTATCAGAAGAATTAGCACTGCTGAATACCTGGGTACGACTCCATTATGTGTATCCTTACCCGCATGTCGATAGACTGATTCCGTTAATGTCGGAGCAGATTGATAACGGCATCCTTCCTTATTTAGATATTCCCTTTCAGCACGCTAGCCAGCGCATTTTAAAAGACATGCGCCGTCCGGCTCATGCCGAAAAAGTGTTAGAGCGGATTCAGAGCTGGCGAAGCATTTGCCCTAATTTGACAATTCGTAGTACCTTTATTACGGGCTTCCCCGGTGAAACAGAAGCCGACTTTGAATTACTACTGGATTTTTTACGCGAAGCTCAGCTTAACCGTGTCGGCTGTTTTGCTTATTCGGATGTGGATGGCGCAGAAGCCAATAATTTGCCTAATCCGGTTGCAGAGGAAGAAAAACAATATCGTCTTGAGCGCTTTATGCAAGTACAGGCTGAAATCAGTGCTTCAAAATTAGCGGCAAAGATCGGCTCACAAATGACCGTGCTAACCGATGATACTGTTCAGGGTGAAACTGAAAAAGAAGATATGACCATCGCACGGAGCAGCAGTGATGCACCAGAGATTGATGGTGTGGTTTATATTGAAGGTGAATTATTAGAACCGGGACAGTTTGCTCAAGTTGAAATCACCCACGCGGATGAACATGACCTATGGGCTAAGTTGCTATAGAAGCCTCCCCTGAAGCAAACTGAACTTATATTTTCTAGCCCGCATTTCTCACCAGGAGATGAGATGATCGCGCAGGGCTTTGGATTCACAAGGGGTTTTCTGAAGGAGTGGAATAACAGTGTGTATTTCCGACTGAGGAAAATTCCTTGTGGATTCAAAGAACAAGCGAGG
>JALXAQ010000262.1 GCA_026991885.1 Thiotrichaceae bacterium | reverse complement strand
ATGACTCAGATTACACGTATTTAAAATCAAAGTCAAAAGATCATATAAGTAGCTCAACAAAAATATTTTAACATTTATAGAAATCCGATTTTTTAAAAAAATCGGATTTCTTTGAAAGTTTTAAATGTTAAAATACTTTCTTTTGTTGAGCTACTTAATGAGTCTTTTTAGGTTTTTAATCCGTGTAATCCGAGTCATCCGTAAAATCCGCGATTCAATGTTTTTCTAGTCGTATGAGGATTTGATAAACACTGACGCAGTGAAGCTCTCCTGCACCTTTGCTAAAAAATTAGCTAAAAAAACTTTGCAAACGATACAGAGGAGGAGAGTTGTGATGTCAACTGTACAATCAAAAGCACTAACAGACTCTTTTCTGGCATTTGCTTCACAAGCATCGCCAATTTTACATATCCATACGAATGATGATTATGAATCGGCTTTAGAATTGGTTGAATATCTTTTTGATTTAGCAGACGATTCTGAAAATGACCCTCTCAATGACTTAATGACTATTATTTCAAGGTCAATAGAAGAATATGAGTCGAATCAAGAGGAACTCGTCAAATTTGAGCAAGAAGCACAAGTTATAACACAACAACAAGCGAAATTTTATAAAATTGACTAAAAAAACCACTGAAAAAATTTTCGGTTTACATGCCGTGCGACACGTTTTTAAAAACGACTTCAGTCGCATCATAGAAATGTGGGTACAGCAGGGGCTTCATTCTGCGAAATTAGAAGCCCTGCTGAAACAAGCACAACAACAGGGAATTGCCATTCAGTCCGTACCCAAAAAAACGTTGGATAATTTGAGTGATAAGGGTCATCATCAAGGCATCCTCATTCGCTGCAAAGCCCCCCAGATTCAATCCTCACTAGAAGACATTATAAGCTCATCAAAAACGCCATTTTTATTAGTGCTTGATGAGGTGCAAGATCCGCATAATTTGGGGGCTTGTTTGCGGACAGCCGATGCGGCGGGCATTGATGCCGTGATCGTGCCTAAAAACCAAGCCTGCCAATTGACAGGAACCGTGCGTCAAGTCGCTTGTGGTGCCACTGTCCCCTTTATTTCCGTCACAAATCTCGCTAGAACTTTGCGCTGGTTACAAGAACAAGGTGTGTGGTTAGTTGGCACGGAGGCTGAAAGTGAAAGCACTCTCTTTGAAACCAATTTGACTGGCTCACTGGCATTCGTCTTGGGGGCTGAAGGGCGGGGCTTACGCCGACTGACACGAGAAACTTGTGATCTCTTGGTACGCATTCCTATGTCGGGTACGGTGGAAAGCCTTAATGTTTCAGTAGCGACGGGCGTTTGTTTGTATGAAGCCGTGCGGCAACGCTTCCGCTAACTTAGCAAAAAAGCTTTGCGTTAACTTGACTTGTTCAAAAGAACTTCCCACGCGATTTACTGTATTACGAAACATTGCCCCGTATGGTTGCCCTTTGCTATACCAAGATAAATGCTTACGTGCCATCCGTACCCCCGTATATTCTCCATAAAATTGATAGAGATTCTCCAGATGAGCCAATAAAGTGTCGCGGATTTCAGTCAGAGAGGGAGCGGACAATTTTTCTCCCGTTTTTAAATAGTAGTCTATTTCACGAAATATCCACGGACGACCCAAAGCGGCACGTCCTATCATCACCGCATCCGCACCCGTATAATCTAATACATACTTGGCTTTTTCTGGACTACGAATATCGCCATTGGCAATCACAGGTATTTTAATACTCGCTTTGATCGCGGCAATCGTATCATATTCCGCCTCGCCACTAAATCCACAGGCACGAGTACGCCCATGAATAGCTAAAGCTTGTATGCCGGCTTGTTCCGCTATTTGGGCAATACGCAGCCCGTTACGGTGTGCTTGATCCCAGCCTGTGCGTATTTTTAAGGTGACGGGCACCGAAACTGCCTTAACCACAGCTTCGAGAATTTGAGCCACCCGTGTTTCATCTTTTAACAAGGCAGAGCCCGCCATAACATTACAGACTTTTTTTGCGGGGCAGCCCATATTAATATCAATCACTTGTGCGCCATTTTCTACGTTATATTGCGCCGCTATTGCCAATAATTCTGGATCTGCACCCGCAATTTGTATATAACGCGGTTCAGTTTCACCCTCATGATTGGCACGGCGTTTAGTTTTTTCGCTGCCCCAAAGTAGCGAATTTGATGAAATCATTTCTGATACCGCCATGCCTGCCCCGAGTTGTTTACAGAGTTGTCGGAAAGGGCGATCTGTGACTCCTGCCATGGGGGCTAGGATGAGTTTGTTTTTTAGGGTATAAGTGCCTATTTTAACCATTTATATTAACTAACCTTATCTGCTGTGAATACCTATATATAATTATAACGCGATGTACACTTTTTAAGACGAGGAGAGAGGTATAAAATTATGAAATTTGATCGAATAGTGGTATTTGGTGATTTTCATGGTGATCTGGATACCATGTTGAACAGCATGGCAAAAAAGGGACTTATTCGTTATGACGGCGAAATAAAGGCAGTCATAAAACTGATAAGTGAGAACGAGTTTGAGGCAATGGTGATCCCACAGGCGCAACCCGTTCGCATGATTTTTCTGGGTGATTACCTCGATCGTTATCATTTTGGCTACCATATTATCCAGTTTTTGGATAAAATCAGATGGGAAGAGTTTGGCATTCACCCAATATTTTTTATGGGTAATCACGACTTAATCAATTTCCATTTTTTTCTCAATCCGTTTGAAATATCTGAAATCTATCACGGTTGTGGACATTCAAAATGCGATACGCTTTCTTATATCAATAATATGGGACTCCATGATAGTCTGGAAAGTTTCAAGGCGCTTCACGGTGATGAGATAGTGAAAAAGCAAATAGAGTTCTACGAAACCGGTAGAATTGAGTATCAAGATGATTTTTATACCTTGCGTTATGAATATCCGCAGGATATGTCCCCACTGGCCGAATATCGCCACTATACGGGTGATGACTATTCCAACTACTACAACCAAGATGAAAGGATTCGCTTGTTATATAAGCGTTTTAAAGAAGCCACTGGCATTGAAAGAGTTATTTGTGGTCATACGCCTTTTAAATTTGAAGATAAGCCTGAAATCCGTTTTCTGATGAGCCGCGAACTTCAGGCAATCGGGTTGGAATATTTGTGTATTGACAACGCTTGTTCCATCGCATACAGTGAGGATACTAGATTAAATGGTATTGAGATTGATCGGGATGGCAAGATTTTGGATATGGGTGAAATTTTCACATTACCCAACTAACCAAGGGCAACCACAAGGGATTGCCCCTACTCGTTCCCACGCTCTGCGTCGAAAAATTTAATGATATGATAATAATTGGAAATATTTTAATACTCATCGGTGCAAGCTTTTTATTTTTAGGCGCATTAGGACTGGTACGAATGCCAGATGTCTATAACCGCATTCAAGCCGGCACTAAAGCCACCACTCTGGGCACTTTAGCCATGTTAGGCGGAGTGGCAGTCCATCACCCAATATGGCTACCTAAAATAATATTGATTGCCCTATTTATTTTGCTAACCTCACCAGTCGGCTCATCCACTATTGCCCGTGCTGCCAAGATGGCAGGTTTACAAGCTTTCAGCCTTCGCGCTGAAAAGGAAAAAAGTCAACAGGAGGAAACCTAATGTTATTTTGGGTCGCATTAATCTGTGTTGTGGTAATGCTAGGCGCGGCTTTTGCCGTAGTCTTTTTGCGTCATTATTTAGCGGCAACCGCTGCCGCCTCTGTTGTCTCTTTAGCACTTTCAGTGTTATTTGTGGTGCTACAAGCACCAGACGTGGCTTTAGCTGAAGCTGCGGTGGGTGCCGGCGTGAGTGGCGTTATCTTGGCTTTAACACTACGTCGCGTTGGTCTTTGGAAGAGGACGGATAATGAAATTACGTGAAATAAGTGGCCTCATTTTCATAATTGGGCTTGGTTTACTGCTAGGCGCAGTCCTAAAAATATTGGCTTATGACAATACGGTGGGCATCAGCATTCTGGCGCGTGCCCCGTTGGAAGTGGGAACGGCTAATATCGTGACTTCTGTCGTGCTCGCCTATCGTGGTTTGGATACATTGGGCGAATTAACGATTTTATTTGTTGCGGCAACGGCTGCCGGTATGGTTTTAGGGCAACGTCGTCCTGATGCAGCGTTTGAGCCGGATGCGGGATTTATTCTGCGTACTGCCGCCGATTTGTTATTTCCATTTCTGATTATTTTGGGCGTTTATATTATATTGCATGGACATCTCACCCCCGGCGGTGGATTTCAAGGCGGCGCGATTTTAGCGGCAGCTTTTTTCGTCCCCATTTTAGCCTCACCGGCAAGCCCACTCAATCATCGAGTGAGCAGCACGATTGAAGGTTTAGCAGGGGCTGCTTTTATTATCATCGGTTTAGTGGCACTCTTTGATAAAGGTGACTTTCTGGCGCCCCTCTTTGGAACGGGAGAAGTAGGGCAATTATTTTCAGCGGGCAGCTTGCCTTTGCTCTATCTAGCCGTCGGACTGAAAGTCGGGGCCGAATTGGCGGGGCTATTAGCGCGTCTGCAAGAAACTGAAGTGAGTGATTAAAAAAATGACAATAGAAGAAACAGCTTGGCTCTATATTTTTTCATATTGTGGCGCCATCGGATTAATACTATTAGGCATATTCACCATAGTCATGTATCGGCACCTGATTCGGATCATATTCGGATTAATGCTGTTAGAAGCCGGTGTCAATTTATTCTTGATAACGACTGGCTACCGCCCCAATGCAGTGGCGCCCATTTTAGTAGAAGGTCAAATCCCCGCCGCTGCGATGGTCGATCCTATTCCACAGGCACTGGTATTAACCGCTATTGTCATTGGCGTAGGTGTCCAAGCTTTGGCACTTGCTTTAGTCATCAAATCGTATAAAGCGTATGGCACTTTGGATACTAAAGTATTAGCGGAAAAGATTGCAGAAGAAAGCGGTACGCACGTTATTGATGGCATAGCCGTTGAGGAAACATCAACATGAATGGCATTTGGTTAGTTGCATTGCCTTTACTCGGCGCATTTTTGCTCCCTATCATATATCGTCAACACACCAGCGTTGGCTATTGGACAGGACCTGTCATACTCATAGTGAACTTAGCGATTGCTTTGGGATTATGGGATCGCACACCACATAGTATCGCTATGGGAGGCTTTTCCGCTCCCTTGGGCATCGTATTTTACGTGGATCAACTCGCCCTTTTATTTGTCATACTGGTTGTGCTAGGGACTTTAATATTATGGCTAGGCAAAGAGAGGGGACGGATTCAGGAAGAAACATTGCTGCTGTTGATTGTTGGCGGCGGTTGTGGACTGGCGTTATCGGGAGACTTATTTAATATCTATGTATTCTATGAAATAGTCGCCGTCGCCTCTTATGGATTAGCCGCGAGCCGAGGGAACGGTGCTGGCTATGCCGCGAGTATCCGTTTCCTGATTTTGGGTGCGCTTGGCTCAAGCCTACTATTATTGGGCATTGCCTTGATTTACGCCGTCACTGGCACACTCAATTTAGCCCACCTCGCCCATCTCGCGCCAGAGAAGCTAAATGGCTCGCTTGGCTTAGTGGCTTTTGCCTTGATGTTGATAGGGTTTGGCGTTAAAGCCGAAATATTTCCGATTAATACATGGGTACCAGAAGTCTATATCGCCGCACCCGCTCGCATTTCCGCGCTGTTAGGCGGCATAGTCTCCAAACTAGCCCTGTTAGTGGTATTACGAATACTGGTGTTGATGTATGCCGACACCACCGCGCCTCTGTTATTGCTCAGCTTAGGCGTTTTAGGGGTGATCAGCGGAGAATTAGCCGCGCTACGTGCCACCGATCTACGACAAGTTTTAGCCTATTCATCTATCGGACAACTGGGGTTAGTTGCCATAGCCTTTGCCATTCCGGGACCTGCTGGCGTGATTGCCGGCATCGCCCTTGCATTCCATCACGCACTGGTCAAACCCGCCTTGTTTATGCTAACCGAAGCGTGGGGAGGACACATCAACCGATTAATTGGTGCCTCGCAAGTCTCCCTGCTGAGTACCCTATTATTTTTAGTATTGGCACTTTCGCTGGTTGGTATCCCACCACTGCCCGGTTTTTGGGCCAAGTTTTTGTTACTCAAAGGCGCCTTAGCTACTAACATTGGCGGCTATCAAATGGCAATCGCGGTGGTATTAATAGCGACAGTGATAGAAACGGCTTATTTTATGCGAATTGCGCGTTTAATGTTTCAAGAGCCAACACAAAAACAAACGATGCCACACAGACGTGAACTGGCACCGGCTTTAGCTTTGCTTGTTTTACTCTTTGTGAGTGTTTTGAATGTTGGGACAATTGGTAAGAGTCTCACGGCAGTTGCTGAGGCGGCGGGGGATAGAGAGGCTTATATTAATAATACGCTACCAACAAATTGGCTCACTCTGAGACAATAAAATATAGGGATGCTATTGATCAATGCCATATCGTACCGCCTAAAACCATACATGTCGGGCTCCTTAAGCGATAGCGTCTCCACCTGATTTCTATATAAATATCGGTGGATACGCTTCGCTAAAGGAGCCCGACAAAAGCGGTACGATATGGCATTGATGCTATTGAGACATTCAACGCTAACGAAATTCTTGTAGAAGCCTATACTCAGTTAATAAACATATCACGGAAGTCAATGACGAAGGTGGACAGGCCACCAGCACTTTGAGAGGATGAATTTATGCTAAAAAAAATTACTTTAAATGCTGAAGAAGAGCTTATCCAGAATGCCATTTTGATAGCACAACATCAACAGACAACACTGGAAGCCAAATTTCAGCAATGGCTCAACCGCTACATATATCAAAATAGAGGTGTAGAAAATAGCAGTGTAGAGAATTATACCAATCTGATGCAGATGTTATCACACGTACAAGTAGGACGTACTTTCACTAGGGATGAATTAAATGAACGATAAATTTTTCATGGATAGCAATATTGTGATTTATACGTTTGATTCACACGCCCCTAGTAAACAAAAGAAGGCGCGTGAATTGATAGCCACTGCTCTTAAAACTCAAAAAGGTATTATCAGTTTTCAAGTAGTACAAGAATTTCTAAATGTTGCCACCCGTCAATTTGAAATACCCTTAACATCGCTGGAAGCTGAAAAATATTGATAGAAACGGCCTATTTTATGCGAATTGCGCGTTTAATGTTTGTGAGTGTTTTAAATGTTGGGACAATTATAACTGATATGATAGAATCAAGTTATTTTAATTATGAAAGTGCTCGATTTATTTGCCGGCATTGGCGGCTTATCATTAGGTTTCCAAAAAGCTGGTTTTGAAGTGGTTGCTGCCTATGATAACTGGCAAGCGGCTACGGAGATATACAAAGCGAATTTCAACCATGATGTGATTCATAAGGACTTGTCTCAAATATCAGACTACCAGATTTTTAAGGATTATCACCCTGAAATCATCATAGGGGGGCCACCTTGTCAAGATTTCTCTAGTGCTGGCAAGCGAAATGAAAATTTAGGCCGCGCCGATTTAACCATTTCATTTGCACAGATTGTATCAAAAGTCAAACCTACATGGTTTGTCATGGAAAATGTGGAAAGAATCACGAAAAGTCTTACCTTAAAAAAAGCCTTAAAAATCTTTAAACAAGCGGGATATGGCCTCTCTTATGAAATCTTAGATGCCAGTCGTTGTGGTGTTCCCCAATTAAGAAAAAGGTTTTTTTTAATTGGCAAACGATCTGTAAGAGATGGCTTTTTAGATTATTATCTGAGTAACTATTTAACCCAACAACCAATGACCATTTTTGATTATTTAGGCAATGAATTAGGCATTGAATTTTATTACCGGCATCCGTGGAGTTATAAAAGACGAGCAATATTCAGTATTTATGAACCCAGTCCCACAATCCGAGGAGTCAACAGACCCATTCCAAAGGGGTATAAAAAACATCCTGCTGATGCGGCTGATATGACAGAAAACGTCAGACCCCTTACAACAATTGAGCGTAGCTATATCCAAACTTTCCCAAAAGAATTTAAATTGAAAGGGACTAAAACAGCATTAGAACAAATGATTGGCAATGCTGTGCCGGTTAAACTGGCTGAATATGTTGCTTTGAAAATCAAAGAATTTAATTTTTATAAGTGAACGTCTTTTTTTACTCTTTGTGAGTGAGCATTGTGTTAAGATCAACTTATCTATCTATCTATCTTGGATTCCTAAAACGAGATAACTATGCGTCCAGAAAATTATCACCCTGTAGAACATCCCGCTAGCCACGAGTATGAACTCTATTTTGGCCCTAATCACCCCGGCATAGAAGGCAACTATGCACTCAAAGTCCGTCTCAGCGGTGACGAAATTGTAGGTATAAAAGCCGATGGCGGCTATCTACATCGTGGCTTTGAAAAAATTATGGAAGATCGCTTATGGATTCAAAATGTCGCCCTAGTCCCCCGTATCTGTGTGCCTGATCCCCCACCAATGGAAGAAACCTATGCACGCGGAGTAGAAATGCTTGGCGGCTTAGAAGTGCCAGAGCGTGCCCAATGGATACGTGCCATGATTTTAGAAATGTCGCGGATTTGTGGACATTTTTTTATCGCGGGCGGCATCGCTGCCACGATTGGGCAATACACTAACATGTTTTGGGGCATTACTGACCGTGATCGCATACTCGATTTATTTGAAGAACTCACGGGCGCCCGTATTTATCACATGTTTATTACCCCGGGCGGCGTCCGCCGTGACATACCCGATGGTTTTTTAGACAGGCTCAGCCATATTTTAGATTATTTAGAAGCGCGTTTACCAGAATACGACGACTTATTTTTTGACAATCCCGTCTTTCATCGTCGTGCTGAAGGCATTGGAGCCATGACGCAAGAACAAGCACTCGCTTGGGGCGTTACGGGTCCCAATTTACGCGCTTGTGGCTTACCTTTTGACGTGCGTCGCAATGATCCCTATTTGATTTATGACCAATTAGAATTCGACATCCCTACCGAAACGGGCGGTGATGTTTTGGCACGTAATCGGGTGAGACGTTCAGAACTGATTGAATCTATTAAAATTTTACGACAAATCATTCAACGTCTCCCCCATATCAAAGGCCCCATCCGTTGTCCGCTGCCCAATCCTTTAGCTTGGAACATACCACAAGGCGATGCTTACGCCCGTACAGAGGCACAAAAAGGTGAATTAGCCTTTTATGTCGTTTCCACAGGCGGCGCAAAACCTTGGCGGGTGCATGTACGTGGTCCATCGAGTATGCACGCAGTACAAGTATTAGAAAAACTATGCCTTGGTGGTAGAATTGAAGACATTGCAATGATTATGTTTTCCTTAGATGCCTGTCCCCCAGAGGTAGATAGATAACCAATATGAATTTATTACCCATTTTCAAGCAAAGTTTTGCACACGGCGTTCATCCCGAAGGTCATACAGAACAGACCGAACACTTACCTATCCAACGGGTACCGTTTATCAACCGCTATGTACTGCCCTTGGGACAACACCTGGGTGCTCCCGCCCGTCCCATCGTCAAAATCGGGGAACGAGTGCAACGCGGTCAATTGATCGCCGAACCGGGCGCCTTTGTTTCTACGAGCTTGCACAGTCCTGTGACAGGCAAAGTACAGGCTATTGCACCGCGCCGCTATCCGGGGGGCAAATTACAAGCCGCGATAGAAATCGAAGCGGATCCCTACGCCACTCAGCGTCTTGAATCTAAACCTTCAATCGACTGGAAATCCCTATCTGGCGAAGAATTTATCAAGCATATTCAACAAGCGGGTATCGTCGGCTTGGGTGGCGCAGCCTTTCCCAGCCATGTCAAATACGCCCTGCCCGATGGTGTGCATATCAAGCAGCTCATTATCAACGGAGCAGAATGCGAGCCTTATTTGACTAACGATCACCGGTTGATGCTGGAACGTCCCGAAGCGGTGTTACAAGGCGTTGAAATCGTGCGGCAAAAACTGGGTGCCGAACAGGCGATTATCGGCGTAGAAATGAATAAAGCCGATGCTATTGCCGTTTTACAAAAACAACTCAAGCAGCGGCAACAAGAACGAGTGATTATCGTCCCTTTACGGGTTAAATACCCTCAAGGTGCCGAAAAAATGCTGATCAAATCCCTATTAGGTGTAGAAGTGCCAGCGGGACAATTGCCACGAGATGTCGGAGTCACGGTCAACAATGTCGGCACCATTGTAGCGATTGCCGACTATTTTGAGAGCGGTATGCCACTGATTGAGCGCATTGTGACGGTTTCTGGTCCTGGCGTCGAACAAGCGGCTAATCTGATTGTCCCGCTGGGTACACCAGTGCGCGAAGTGCTGCGATTTTGCGGCGGCTTAAAAGAAAGCACCCGCGAAGTGATTATGGGCGGACCCATGATGGGGATGCCTATTGCTAGCCTTGATGTACCCATCTTAAAAGGTAGTGCCGGGATTCTCGCCTTTACGGCGGCAGAAACGGGGAAACCCAAAGAATATCCTTGCATCCGGTGTGGTCGCTGCCTGGAAGCTTGTCCGCATTTTCTGAATCCGACGCGCTTGGCGCGGCTTTCTAAAGTGGGATGGTATGAGGAAATGGCGCAATATCATGCGATGGATTGTGTAGAATGCGGTGCTTGCACTTTTTCTTGTCCCTCTGGTATTCCGATTGTCCAACTGATTAAGGTGGGTAAAATGGAAATTCGCAAGGCGAAAGTGAAGGCTGTATCGCCATAAGTTTTAATGTGTTTTGGAGTCCAAAGCTTTAGCTTTGGAAATATACGCCCAAAGCTAAAGCTTTGGACTCCAAAATATCAGAAAATTTCTGATTCAGTACTTACCAACCCGTTTTTTAATGGTTTCTATATCTTCCAGTATGCTTTCATCATCAAAGATATAACCAATATTGAAATGTTCTTTCAGGCGGTAATGAAACTCATCAAAAGACAGTTCTGCTAAAGCCGCTGCGGCTTCAAAACTGACTTTGTGTGCATAATAGAGACTGGCAGCGAGAAAAAACTCAGCCGCACCGGAACCAATTGGTTCAAGTATCTGTTTTAACTGTGCTGCTATATGGGGTAAATGCTATTTATCTTGGACGTCCAAACCGAAGGTGGACTCCTACAAACGCGGATCAACCGGCGAACGATCCAAAGCCAACACCCCAAAAACACATTCATGCACCCACCGCACCCCCTTTTTCCGTACAAACCGCTCCAATCCCTCAATCCCCAAAGCAAATTCTCGCAGCGCCAAAAAACGTTTAGTTGATAAGCCCCGCGCCCGCGCCCGTAGCCGTTCAATGGGTACCGTATATTCACGTCCTCGACATTTTAAGGCTGGTTGCACCCAACCTCTCCGCCCTTTTTTCATGAATTGAAAGGGTTTGATCACCAGACCTTCTCCGCCCTTTTTCGTGAGCTTTTGCCACCAAACAATGCCCTCATTTTCACTCTCTGGATCAGTGACTTCAACCGTTTTATAAGGTGTTGCTATCATAATGCCTGCATCATATTGGCAAATTTGCGCCACACGCTTGAGATGCCATAGGTGAAGTTTATCAGTATGTACTTGCCCCTCCGTCGCTAAAATATGAAAGGGGGCCACTTTTAAGTCATTGATATTATTAACGGGCAAAAATTCACAATCTAAGCACACCCAATCCGTTTTTAAATCTTTCCAAAAATGGGATTTTTCTAAAGCGGCATTCATTCGACTTAAAAAAGCCGATTCAAGGGCAGCGTCCGTGAAAAAACGACGACCCGTCCGTGTATAACACATACCAATCCCTTCATTTTCAATACCAAAGCGTTTTTGAACCACCCCTTCATCACGGCACACAATCACGACCACTCTTGAGCCGCTATGCTTTTCTTCACAAATCACTTTGTCGATGCCACTACGACGATAATAGGCAAAAGCTTGGGCAGGATGCTCTGGCAATTGGCTGGTTTCACTGGGTGACATCGTCGGCGGTAAATAAATTAACCATTTAGGATTAACCGTAAAGCGGCTCATCACTTCCAGCGCCGCCGCCGCATTATTTTCTCGGATAATGACATTGCCGAGTAAGCGCGTTGTGATGATACGCTTACCAATCACATCTTCCATGTCCAAAATTTCATCATGCACCGCAGATAATGTCGGGGCAAGGGCTTCTTCGGGGAGAAAGGGTTTGACCGATTTATAATAACTCTGTTTGGCGGGCACCGAAACCAGTTCTTTTTCGGGATAACGCAGTGCCGTTAATTTGCCCCCAAAGACGCAGCCAGTATCAATACAAATTGTATTATTAAGCCACTCCGCTTTTGGTGTCGGCGTATGTCCATAAACCACCATCGCCCGTCCCCGATAATCCCCTGCCCAGTCATAGCGCACCGGCAAACCAAATTTATCCGTCTCTCCCGTCGTTTCACCATAGAGCGCAAATTCACGCACTTTGCCCGATGCACGCCCTTGCAAATTTTCTCTCATGCCAGCGTGTGCCACCACCAATTTGCCACCGTCAAGCTGATAATGGCTGACTAAACTATCAATAAATTCAAGTATTTGTTGATGAAACGCCGGAGAATTTTTTTCTAATTGTTGCAGCGACTCCGCCAAACCATGCGTCAATTTGACATTTTTACCCTTTAATTTTCGCATCAATTTAATATCATGATTGCCGGGCACACAGATGGCAGTGCCTGCCGCTACCATGTCCATGACAAGGCGCAAAACGTCGGGCGTTTTGGGGCCTCTATCAACTAAATCTCCTAGAAAAACGGCCTTGCGCCCCTCTGGATGATTGCACCCTCTTTGGTAGCCCAATTTGTCAAGTAATTCAATCAATTCATCAAAACAGCCATGCACATCACCGATAATATCAAAAGGTCCACGCTCATGTTTCAAATTATTCGATAAGCGTGCCCTTTCAATTTTAGCCGCCTCGACTTTTTCAACAGAGTCAAAAATGCTAATATGTTTAAAACCTTCCCCTTTAATATAATGCAGCAAACGCCTTAAATTTCCGCGCTGTTGCTTGTGGGGACCAAAAACGATTGCTGCTGGCAAAACATGATATTCACGCGCCAATGCCAATAAAGGTTTGCGAGCCTCAGATTGAACATTTGTCGCGTCAATCACCGTCAGTTTGCCCGCCGCGAGACGCTTTGCTGCAATAAAATGTAAAACGTCAAAGGCTTCTTTGGTGACGGATTGATCATTTTCGTTGTCGGAAATTAAGGCGCGGCAATAATCCGAAGATAAGATTTCGGTGGGCTTAAAATGTTTTTTGGCAAAGCTTGACTTGCCGCTGCCCGACGCGCCAATGAGTAGGACTAATGATAATTCAGGTATTTTTATTTGCATGATGTTAGGAGTCCAAGATTTATCTTGGGCTTGTCAGGTGAAGGAACTGGTGTTAAAATTTTCCATTTTTTTTGCAGGATGTTTAGTGGATATGAACTTATCTCGAATAGAATTATTATTAGAACGAATTGCCGTTGCAGTGGAAAATGTTGCAGAAGCTCTCGATACTATTGCTGAAAAGCAAAATGAGGTTGTCAAAAAAAACAACTTATATTCTCAAAAGAAATCAAATAAGACGCTTGAACTAACAGAGAAAAATGAACTCGGCTCCCTTGAAGAAATCAAAAAAGAAAATACGGAAACGCAACAAAACGTCAATAAAATTGACGAATTCTTAAAGAGCAAGTCCATTCAGATCAAAAGCATTCCTGATGAAGATGCTGCCGATTATGTCATTAATGGTATGGCGGTTTTTATCGGTGATAGATATAGCTCAATTAGCAAAATCTATAAAAAACTAAAAAGAGAGATGCAGCACGGTGGCACAATTACTGAGCATTTAGCCAACGAAACTCAAAAAGATATTAGCAATATTTGTCAATTTTGTACACGCTTACACGAAATGGCCTTTTTGGAAGAATATAAGTATTTCAAAGCACCTAGATATTTGATTAAAGCAAAAACCACAATCCTACCAAGAGCACAGAATTTCTTGTCAGGACAGTGGCTTGAGCGTTATATTCTTGAAAACGTTAAAGAATCAATAAATTTGGTCTCTCAAGAATTATCTAAAACGCTCTCTTTCAGCTATCTCATCAATCCTAAAATCATCTTGCCAAATGGCAATGATTTTGAATTAGATATTATCTTTGAAGTAGAAGGTGTTTTTTATTGGGTTGAAGCCAAAACGGGAGATTATCAACAGCATATTAATAAGTATTCAAATATGGCAAAGAGCCTTAATTTAGATTATAAACATTCTATAATGGTGTTAACCGATATTAATCCATCGGCTTCAGATTCTCTGTCTGCATTGTTTACAATGACTGTTTGTCAAGTCAGCGAATTTCCCCAATTTATTAGAAACTTGTTATTTGAAGATCATAGCTAGACATTATTATTGATTGATTTTTGGCGTATATTTTTTTTCAGGAATTTTTCTAGCCAGGCGAAAACCTACCTTGTAGTCGCGGTGGTTTGGTGGTAGTCGGTAACGACTCGCTGATCGCAAAAATCTTGGAGTGCTGTACCAAGAACCTCCGCGAATCACACGTAGAGTGGTGGTATTTTGTTGGCTCAAACAAGCTTGTTCTTTGCCGTTATATTTAGCCTCATATTCTGAACAAGTCCACTCATAAAGATTTCCCGCTGTATCATATAACTTAAAGGGATTAGCCGAAAATGAACCGACTGGGGCGGTTTTTTTATTATCCCAGCGACTACCACAATCGTCACAGTTAGCAAAATTATATCCAATTTCGTTTCCCCACCAATATTGGCTCTCAGTCTCCGCCCGCGCGGCATATTCCCATTGCGCCTCTGTTGGTAAGCCATATTCTTGCTTGGTTTGCTGACTTAACCAATGGGCATAAGCGGTGGCATCGATCCAAGATACATTAATCACGGGGCGATTACCCCGTCCCCAAGCGGCATCATCTGGCTTTTGTCGGTTTGTCGCTTGTGCAAAACGGTCATATTCTGCAAAAGTGATCTCATAACGACTCATTGCAAAACGGTTGATATACACACTATGTATGGGTTGCTCCCACTTTGCCCCTTTGTTCTGAATATCCCCCATACGAAATCGCCCGGCTGCAATGACCACCATTTCAGGCCCTAATGTCTTGTTTTGTAAGGAATCACGAAAAATTTTGCCGGGCGTACATTGGCAAGGATTAGATGTCGGCTCTACGGGTAACACTGCTGTCGGTGTAAAAAATGGAATAAAGTAGGTGTATTCGATCCAGAGCAAGATGAGACCGATCAGAATACCACTTAAAATTGTGAGTATAATGGCTTTTGTCAAATTTTCCTCCCTTTAACTTTTACTATGCTCCAAAATATGTATCTTAAGGAGTATAGTAGCGTTTTTTTTATAATACAATATTAAGATGTTTAAAACACCTAAATCTTTAATATCTTCTCGCCCGATACTTATCACGGGTTGCTCTAGCGGTATAGGCTACTGTGTCGCACACGCTTTGAAAAACCGAGGATATTCGGTATTTGCCACTGTGCGTCAGCCTAAAGATGTCGCCCGTTTACAACAAGAAGGCTTGGAAAGCTTCGTCTTAGATTTGAGCGATTCGCAGTCCATTTTTGAGGCGGTGCAAACGGTATTAGATCAGACTGATGGGCGATTGTATGGTTTATTTAACAATGGGGCTTATGGACAACCGGGCGCGGTAGAAGATTTAAGCGTTGAGGCTTTGCGTCAACAATTTGAAAGCAATTTTTTTGGGACACATGAATTGACTCGTCAAGTCATATCTGTCATGCGCCGCCAAGGCGAGGGGCGGATTATCCAAAATAGCTCCGTGTTAGGTTTGGTGGCATTGCCTTATCGCGGTGCCTATAATGCGACTAAATTTGCTTTGGAGGGATTAAGCGATACTTTGCGCTTAGAATTAGCCGGCACTGGTATTTTTGTCTCTTTGATTGAACCCGGACCCATTGTGAGCCAGTTTCGTGCCAATGCTTATAAGATGTTCAAACAGCATATTGATGCTGAACAGAGCGTACATTATAAAACTTATGCCAAAATGGAACAACGCTTATTAGCAAAAGAGGTGGTTGCTCCGTTTACTTTGCCACCAGAGGCGGTGCTCAAAAGAGTTATCCATGCCTTAGAATCCCGACACCCCCAACTGCGTTATTATGTGACTTTTCCAACGTATTTGTTGGCAAGCTTAAAACGATTTCTCCCACATCGGGCGATGGATTGGGTGTTGCGACATTTGCCTGAGTAAAGCACACTCATGCTCTTTTGACTTTTCTGTCTGAATCAGAATTTTCAAAATTTGAGAATTTTCAGAATAAATGCTTAATTATTTCTCGTTCCCACGCTCTGCGTGGGAATGCCTGCCTGGACGCTCCGCGTCCTGCAAGAGTGCGCGATCTTTCTTGCAGGACGCAGAGCGTCCGAGAAGGCATTCCCACGCAGAGCGTGGGAACGAGAAAAAAAACCTTGAAACTCCTGCGCTGGCGACGTTCATCACGGATGGCACGGATTAAAAACATGAAAACACTCATTTTCTGAGCTTTTGACTTTGACTTTAAATCCGCGTCATCCGTGTCATCCGCTTAATCCGTGATTCAAGGCTTTTAGTTTAAAAATCTTATTTTGTCACTAAATTAAAACTTAACGACTCCAAATCTTCCTGAAATTCCTCGCCATATTCTTCTGCACTATCATTCTCCGAGTCATAAATCCAGTTTACACTAATATTCTTAGCATTATCCGTCACTTCAGTCTCCAATCTCTCAAAAAAATTCAGCAACATTTTTGAGGTACTGCTGTTGAAATAATTGAGTTCAACATTCACAATAACGGCTTGGTTTCCCAGAAGTGACAAATACTCTTCCAGCCAAGAAAACAGGGGATCAGAAAATTCTGCGATATTTTCCGGGTAACATTCACCTTTCAGCTCAAGCACATTACTTTCAGCGTTAAAGGAAACCTGGGGGGTGTACTGGCTGGCTTTTAGTTCCAAACTTTCCATGCGCCTATTCTCCCTAAATACTTGTCTTCAAAGAAAAAAAAGAAAATTTATCGTCAACATTTTGAAAATTGAATTCAATTGGTGTGGTGGATCGTCTCGCCATTTCAATAAATCCCAGTCCCGCCCCTTTACTGTCTGCATGGGGAGCCTTCCTACGCTGCTCCTTGTAATAGTCCTTGAGATCGTCCTTGTCCATCCTTTGCAACTGAGCCAGTTGGTTAGTGATACCATTGATTTTTTGATTATAAACCAGGTTTCCACATAATACATAATAACGCCCATTTTCATAGCCAACCACAATGATGCCATCAGTGACGGCGCCTTTAGAGTGGGCGGTTCTCCTTTTTTCGGCAGAATAATGGAGAATATTTTGCGTTTGTTCCACTAGCATGGAAAATACCTTGAGAGTGGTTGAAGGATTGGCTTTCTCCAGCGTCATTTTATTTCTCAAGGTATCGCCCATTTCCAACAAAAGCGTTTGCGAAAGAGGGCCACTGAAACTAAACAATATGCCCTGTGTATCAAGTTCTGTTTTGAGGTAGTAAAGATTTTCTAGTTGCATTTTAATAGTCTCCTTTATTTTGGAGTCCAAGATTTATCTTGGACGTTTATAATTTAAAACCCACCACTGTCACATCATCCTGTCTGTTCTGTTCGCCTTTGTATTCATTAAATGCCCGCAGCATTTGAGCAGATTGCTCGTCAAAAGCGTGGTGGCGATTTTCCATCAGCAGTTGTCTAAAACGCTTATTGCCAAAAGGAAAACGTTTAGGACCACCCAATTGATCCAAAAAACCATCGCTTGACATATAAAAGGACATGCCCGGTTCAATCGAGAGCGTGTGCGTGGTAAATTCAAAATCCAAGTTGGAGCGTTTATAACCCAAACTTTGTCTATCGCCAGCAATGACATTGAGTTGGTCATTGTGAATATAATAAAGCGGCAGTTTGGCACCGGCAAAGCTTAAGGTATCGGGTTTGAGGCAACAAATCGCGGCATCAAGCCCATCATCGGAGCGGGTTTGAGCGCTATCCTGTTGCAGCGACGTTTTGACCAGAAAATTAAGCCGTTTGAGGATGTCGCTCGGCTCGTAACAGCCCTCATCTCTGATGATTCGTCTTAGCTGGGTTGAAGCCAGCATAGTCATAAACGCGCCGGGGACGCCATGCCCGGTACAATCCACTACGGCAATAATCAGGCCATCTTCAACGGACTGTGCATAGATCATATCGCCGCCGACGAGTTCTCTGGGCATCCACAGGAAAAAACTATTTGGCAAGAAAGTTTTTACTTGTTCCAAATTGGGCAATAAGGAAGATTGTATGATTTTGGCGTATTGAATGCTGTCTGTCATCATTTTGTTGACGGCTTCGGCGGCTTCACGTCCTCTTTCTGCTTGTTCCCTTTTTAAACGTTCCGTGATGTCGGCAAAGGCGGTAATGGTATATTTGACCTGTTTATTGTCATCAAAAATAGGCGTTCCCCACATCTCAACCGGAATAATTTCGTCACCTTGATGGATTTCTATATCATCAACTCTTGACTTATGACCCTTCAGGGCTTGCACAGTTGGCATACGCTCGTGAGGGTATAACTGATAGGTGCCCGCCTGATGGGCTTGAAAAATCGTCGCCCATTCTTCGATGCACGATGAAGTATCAAGGCTTTGACCAACAATCTGCAAAGCCGTTTTGTTGGTATAATAATTTCTCCCGCTCGCGTCAGTCACGTTCACACCCACCGGCATCGCCTCTAAGATTTGTGTGAGCCGCTGTTCATTTTCATGTAGCTCATCGTAGAGTTCTGCATTTTCAAGGTTAATCTGATAAAGTTGTATCTGGGTTTGCACTCTGGCTAACAGTTCATCTTTTGAAACGGGTTTGGTCAAATAATCATTGGCACCCATCTCCAATCCTTTTACCATGTCTGACACCTGATTTTTAGCCGTCAGCATCAAAATCGGCAGCTCATTGAGAGGAAATTGTTCGCGCAGCCGGCGACAAACTTCATAGCCGGTCATTTTGGGCATCATCACATCCAGTAAAATCAAGTCTGGTTTGAAATCTTCATTAATCATGTCCAAAGCTTCCATCCCATTGCTGGCTTGATAAACCGCATAATTTTGTAGCGACAAATGGTTGACAAGTACTTGAATATTCACTGGTTCATCATCGACAACCAAAATTTTAGATTGACCTGACGTAACCGATTGGCTCGTCTCAATCAAGGCTTGATGGCGCAATTGGGAAAATTGGACTTGACTCTTTTCTACTTGACTCTTTTCTACTTGAGCTATGGGTAAAGTGAAGCTAAAGCGTGAGCCAACGCCAACAGTGGATTCTACCTGAATGTGGCCATTATGTAATTCCACGAGTTGTTGAGTCACAGCTAAACCTAAGCCGGTGCCACCGTATGCCCCTTCGCCTTGTTCAAAAGATTCAAAAATGCGATCTAATTGTTCGGCGGGGATGCCGATACCGGTGTCAGAGACGGTGATAAGCAAACCTTGTTTATTTCTTTTTGCAGAAATTTCGATACGACCGCTTTCCGTAAACTTAATCGCATTACCCACCAAGTTATAGAGAATTTGTTGCAAACGGTTCTCATCGGCGTATGCTGGGGGTAAGTCAGGGGCAATGGCGTTTATTACCAGTTGCACCGGTTTGTGGCCCAGCAGGGGTTGGCAGAGTGTGAGTACCACCTGACTGACTTCCCTTATACCGACGGCTTTCAGTTGTAATTCCAGATTTTTGTGTTTGAGTTTGGAAAAATCCAGAATCTCGTTAACGAGATTGTTCAAGCGATGTCCACTTTGTGCGATCATCAGAATATTTTTTTGCACCTCATCTGATAATGGCCCCGCCGCGCCGTCATTCAGAGATTCAGCAAGACCAATAATCCCATTGAGTGGGGTGCGGAGTTCATGGGACGTATTGGCTAAAAATTCATCTTTGAGTTCATCCAACTGTTGCAATTGTTCATTTTTAGCTTCAAGCACTTTATTAGTCTCTATGACTTGCTTGTGTTGCTTGGCAATTTGGCTTGCGATAGCATCAAATACTTGAAGAAGTCGGCCAATTTCATTAGAGGTTATACTCGGCATTTTGAAAGATTCCAGTTGATGAAATTTTCTATCCGCGACTAATGCGCCCATCGTTTGAACAGCATGGCTGGTTTGTGACAAAGGTTTTATTAAAAAGCGATTTAAGGCCAAATAAGCGAGTGCCAAAATGACTATAGTGGTTGCTACAAGATACATAATCAGTAATTGAGTAATATTATAGGCAACCACATTTATCTCAGAATGGGGCTTGACAATAAGCAATTTCCAGTATGAGTCTGGCACATGAAATATAAAAGCGGTAGAGGGCTCATTTAACAAAAAATCATTTTCTAAAGTGACTTTTTGATATAATTTAGTTTCCTTGAGGGGATTAGCAATAACCGCTGACAGTAGCTCTGCTTTTGGCGTATCAATTTGGTAGCTGTCGCGTTCAATTTCTACCGCGATGTTTGGCTCGTAATTTGCCTTCTGATGCGCTTGCATGAGAATATCTTGATTCATTGCATCAAGGGCCTCTGACAGAGGTGAAAATAGAGGCATTTTTTTAGCAAAATCAGAGGCCAATATAAATTCTTCCGTGCGATTTCCTTGACTATCTTGATCTATTTTTTTGACTAACTCGGGTTTTGGAAAGGTAATAAATTTATTATTCCTATCCAAAATAAACACATAACCACCGGTTTCTTTTTGCAAGGATTTTACCATCGCTTGCAATCCTTCTAATTTCAAGTCAATAGTGACGGTGCCAGAAAAATGCTTTTGTTGATCAAAGGTCGCCACAGTACAAGTCACCATTGGTTGGTAAGAATAAGGGTCCATGTAGGATTCACTCCAAGAACAAGTCCCCTGCTTGGCGTGGCGTACTGCGACATACCATTCTTCATGGTGATAACCATGTTGATTGTAGTCGTCGTAGTATTTTAGGGTACCATCAGGCTCGCGCCCCCAAAAGAAACTTCTCCTTTCTTTGTCGGCTTGGAAAGTATAGGGTTCGGGCCAAATCCCGCCACCTGCGACATTTAAATCGCCGTTAAAATCAATCAACTTAGGGAAAACTTTTTTAAAGGTCGTTTCTGACTTAGGTAAATTTTCGGCAGTCGCAGCCAAGGTTTTCGTTAAGACTGCGATTTCAGATAAACGCCCTGCCAAGCGTGAAACGGCATTATTAGCGGTTTGTTCAATAACTTTTGAGGTTTCCATTGAGACCAGTTTTTTGCCACTGGTATTCATAATCAAAACAATCCCCACAACGAGCCAGAGAGTAATAAATAATAGACCAAAAATAGCCTGAAAGCTTAAACGTTTATACCAGATAACTGATTTCATAAGTTCTCCAGATGATGAGGCGGAGAGAGTTGTCCGTCAATAAAAAATAAAATCATCAAAACCAGACCTGCCATGTCTGGTTTTGACTGTTTATTGACTGACTCGTCTAACCTGAACGCGCTGCCAAGCGCGAAACGGCATTATTAGCGGTTTTTTAAATTTTGAGGTTAGCATTGAAAGCAGTTTTTTAGCACTGGTATTCATAACCAAAACAATCCCAAAAACGAGCCAAAGAGTCATAAATAATAAAGCAAAAATTTGAAAGCTTAAACGTTTATACCAGATAACTGATTTCATAATTTTTTATCTCCAAATGATGAGGCTGAATTTCAGCTATAAGGTTATATTAGATATAAGCTCAGTGACATAAGATTTAGACGAATGCTCATTTACATCCGATAAATGGTCGGCCAGAAGTCAAAACCTTAACGACAGGCAATACCTTATTAACAAGGATAAGTCAAAAGCTTCACTCGCAGAATAAAAAAAAATTGGCGGCTCGTATCGGTTTTGACTTATCCCTGCTAAAAAAAAATCCCTGTAGTTAATGTTTTGACTTTTTTGGAAATTCAACAATAAATGTCGCCCCTTGCCCTAATTCACTTTCACACCACCCCATTCATCGCTTCCACTAATTTTTTGACAATAAATAAACCAAGCCCCGTTGAATGCTCATTACCCGTGCGGGCAAATTTACCAAATAATTTTTGTTTATCAGATTCACTCAAGCCAGGACCTTCATCTTCTATTTCACAACGCACAATCTGCTCATCTCTAGTACTCATCAAACGAATGGCGATATTTTTACCGTGTGGTGAGTATTTGACGGCATTTGAAATAAGATTTTCCAATACTTGACAGGCCGCCTTTTCATCAACAAAAATAGGATATTCTTTTTCAGAATGCAAAAACTGCACTTGCCCGTTCCGTATAACGAATGATTAAGGTTTTTAGCAACCGCAATTTAGGATATTATAGTCAATTTTTAGCTCCTAATAATAGATATCCAATGTCAATATTATGCCTTTATCACGTTTATTTATAGACAGGCCACTGGCGGTTGGGCAAGAAGTTGTCTTAGCTAAAGAATCCGCCCATTATCTTTTAAATGTGCTACGCCAGCGCGTTGGCACACAAGTCACATTATTTAATGGACAATCCGGAGAATATGTCGCCGATTTAATCGCCGCTGCTAAAAAAACCGCGCATTTACAAGTGACTGAATATAAAAACATTGAACGGGAATCTGCCTTACAATTAACATTAGTGCAAGCCATTTCTCGCCCTGAACATCTGGATTATACAATACAAAAAGCGGTGGAATTAGGCGTACAGCGCATTGTGCCAATTATCACAGAGCGCAGTTTGACGAGAAACCGTGAGCAACGTTGGCGTAAAATTATGATCAGTGCCTGTGAACAGTGTGGTAGAAATCGCCTACCACAATTAGATAATGTGTTGAGCCTGGATGCTTGGTTAGCTGAACCGAGCCAGAGTTTTTGTATTGTCTTGTCTCCAACAGGCAAACAGTCTCTCAATATTCAATCCGGGATAGAAAAAAATTTAACTGTATTAATTGGAGCAGAAGGCGGATTGAGTGAGGCAGAAATAGAGCAAACGAGGCAAGCAGGTTATTTAGACATTCGATTGGGACCACGCATACTCCGCACAGAAACGGCAGCCGTTACGGTATTAGCTGTCGCGCAGGCATTGTGGGGAGATTTAGACGGAGATCGTCGCTAAATACCTTGGAGTCCAAAGCTTTAGCTTTGGACAACTGGAGAAAATGAATGATAAAGCCAAATTTTTGGTCAGGCCCATTTAATTGACAATTCATATTAAAATGTGCTATTTATTAAAATCTACACTCATTTAAGGTAAATTTTATGACCAAGAAATTTGTTTTACTCATCGCGCTATTATTTCCCATGTTGGCTCAAAGTGCGCCCATTTCTGAGCCCGCCTCATTGAGAGCTGTCATTCCGCTCGATGCGGTTGCCTATGTTCGCATTCCCAATCCTTGGGGATTTTTGTCGTCTCCCAAAGACAATATGTTAAAAGGGGCATTAGAACATGAAGCCCATGTCCAACAAATCGAAAATTTGAAATCTTCGGTTTACCAAAATATCCTTAAAAAAGCGGGGGATTTGGTACCGCCAGCCATGACGCTTTTTCTCCATCACTTACGTTCACCGATAGAGAGCGTTTTTTTGCTCCCAAAACAGGCACCGCCCGCCCTGGGAAACGTACTTATATCAGCCAAGCTGAATATCACCTCGATTGATGAATTCAACGATTTTCTGAAAGCGATGGTTGCCCAAGCACCAAACTTGAAGATATTCCGTGAGCTATCTACAGAAAACGGTTACGGTATCTTAACAGCGGGTCCCATTCCGGTTTTTATCCATTACGATATCAATAGCCAAACCTTAAACATAATGGGTGGATTAGCGGCTAACCAAGATATTTTTCAACAAACCCTATCGACATTGGTACCCATCGATCAACATCCGATGTATGAGATGGAAAATCGCATTGATACGAGCCATCAAGGTTTTTTTGAATGGATTAATCTCCAAAAGATTTTACCCTTATTCCAATTGGCTATCCCCCCCAAAGTCGCACTTAATTTGCAAAAAGTTGGACTGTTAAATCTCCGTGCAATGGCACTGGGTTGGGGCGTCAGAGATGGCAAGGGACGTTTGAGTTTTATAATTGATGCGCCACGCACGGGCTATCGTGAATTTTTTCCGCCGATTTCCAATAACTTATCACTCACAGCGGCTGGCAATCCGGGCATTATCGTATCTTTTTCGCTGCCCCTGCTAGAATGGTTAAAGGGATTTGAAAAAATCGCTGAAACTGAAATGCCGGCATACCAATTTCAAGGCTACCAGAATGCTAAAGAAATTTTCAAAAAAGAACTGGGCTTTTCAATTGAAGAGGCACTTGGGGCATTTGGTCCAGAAATGCTGTTTTTCACTGACGAAGTGGGAGAATTTGCCGCTATGAGGAAAGGCGACAATCTGGAGAAAATCATCGCTATCCTTGTGAAGAAATTCGGGCTGGTTTATGAAACCCGAGAAATCAATGACAAACGGTATCATCATCTTGTGATACCCCCCTCGTTAGGAGAAGAAACGCAACAACCTGATAGCGACACTCAGGCATTTTTCTTAGAATTAGCCAGCAAACTGAACACTCACCTTTATTGGGTAGAAGAAGACGGCTATTTGATTTTTGCACAAATACCGCAACAGTTGTTTGATAGAGAACAAAAGGTGGAGCACGTCCAGATTCAACAATGGTTGAAAGAAAAACAAGGGCAAGATATCCAATCGTCTTTATTCTTTATATCAACGTCCCTTTCCGATACACCGCGTCAGCTTTATTACGCTTATTTACAAAGCTTGATTATGTTAGCGGAATTAGCGGATGCAAAGTTGGATATATTTACTCTGCCATCGGCTATGGCACTCAACTTGCCCAAAACGGGCACTTATGGCATACAACTGGACATGTCAGAGTCTTTGTTATCTCTGGAATTCACATTTGAAAACAATCCGTTGGAATTTCTCATCTCGCCTGATAATCTGACGACTATGGCAATCATAGGCATTGTAGCAGCCGTTGCGATGCCTGCTTATAGTGACTATCTGCAAAAAAGCGAAAGTGATTGAGTGAAGTTTTAGCCCCTCAGCACATTACAATGCCAAGGGGCTTAATAGCTCTTACAACGCCATCACCTCATCCAAACTCAACCCAGTTGCACTGGCTATCGTTTCCTCAGAAACACCAAGCACTTTAAAATTGCGAGCGGTTTCCAGTTTACTGTCTTTAAGAAATTCTGCCTGATTATACTCATCTTTCATATCAGCACGTTCTTCAGGCGTAATCTGATCGGTTTCAATCCTTTCAAACAAACGGCTAATATGAGGATTAGAATAATCATCCTCATTAACTTCTTCATCTAAACTATCATCAATTGCCCGCATCCATTCAAGATAATTTTTTGGCGTTTTCTGCTTTTTGACAGAGTTCGTAAAAACAAAAATTAATTGATGTTTCTTCCTATAAACCCCCTCAACTACCTCACCATCTACAATATCTCTCGGTTCAAAATCATGAACCAAAATACCACTACCATTTGGATTTGGAGCTTTTTTGCCCGTAAAAAAAACTAAAGTGACAACTGTCACAGGAAAACCATAATTACTTGAACTCGCAACGGTTTCTGCCATTGCCGTACATTGATAATAAACAAAACGCTCATAAGTGTCTGAATAATGAGCATGTTGCACCTCAACAATCACCCGATTTTTTTTATCTTCGGCAAACAAATCAAATCGGGTTGCTACCTTGCCCACTGAAGGGATGAAAACCTTATCATTTTCCACCTTATCAATCTCAAGATGGAAATCAAGAAGATCACTAACCAAGGCAGTAAACATTTCTGGATTACCAAAAGCCTTCTTGAAAATCACATCATAACGTAATGGAGCAACTTTTTTCATAGCCTTATCCTCCTCATGTAGGTTATTTATGCGCTTTAATAAATAGGATTTCTATAAATGTTAAAATATTTGGCTTGTGGTATTTGGAGTCCAAGATTTATCTTGGACTTATTCCCCAACTAATGCCAGTGCTTGATTTATCACCTTGCCAGAAAGAAGTCAGCACTAATCCAATATAATATATCAATCAAACCTCTCTCGAATCAATTCCACCTGAAACCGATACCCGTTTTCAAACGGCTCTATCAACTCACGCTGTAACAAATTCCTCAATGTCGCCTCAAATTCATCTGGACATTGTGCCCGTAACTGCTCTTCACTGACTATTTTGCCTTCCCCTTGCCTTGCTACAAATTGCAGCATCGCCAAACCCGCCTTAGTCACTTGATTATTAGCAATGTCCGCAAAAAAGAACCGCCCATGTTGCAACGCGCCCGCTACCGCCGCTTCAACGTCGATAACTTGGGCAAGGCGACGCTCACTAATGGCTTGTTTATTTTTTAAAGTAACGATTTCTGAACACAATAATTGTATTAAGGCGGGATGATTGCGAGTGATTTCCATCACCCGTTGACTGGCACTCGATTCATAGCGAAGTGCAAAATCTTTAACCGGCTGTTCGATCAATTGCAAAGCTTCATTGTTTTGCAAATAACTAATATGTACCGTTTGCACATTAATTAAATAACTCGCCCAACGTTCAAATTCATCTATCGTATGTGAACCCGACAGTAGAATTTTAATGCGTGGACGATGTTGAATAATATGGCGAAACATGCCAAGCACTGAGACTTCATCCAAACGCCCCTTATTGAAAACATGCTCTAAGGCACTAAATTCATCTAAAATCAATAACAAAGTTTGATTAGCTTCAAGCGCATATTCTATCTCATCTAACCATTCATCAAAACTGGTAAAAGGATCAACCGTTAAATTTTCGCGCGTTAAGGCGGGCAACAAAACTTCTCGATGCCGCTTAGCAGAAGTCAGCATGGCGCGACTCATGTTATATAAAAAACCAACATAGTCTCTGGCTAAAGAAGTTGGTCCCTGTAAATCCACAAACAATGGAATAATCGTACTGGGTAACAATTTCCCTAAGTTATTGAGTAATGACGTTTTACCTGTGCGCCGTTGACCATAGAGCAGCAGCGGTGGACAACGAATGTCTAATAATAATCGTTCAAGACGCTCACTGATGTCGCTACGTCCAACAAAGATTTCTTGATGCTCCGTGAGCGGGATACCTATAATATAGGGATTGCTGATTTCTTGACGACTTTCTACCGCTTCAGTCAGTGTACGCACATAATCCATAATCGTTTGTCGCCATTGTGGCGCAATCAGGCGAAAGCGTAGCGCATAGCGTTCCTCAGAGCGAGTCAATTCTCGTAACAAACCATCTAAGCGATCTTCCACGGCATAGAGTGCAAGACGTTGATTATAAGTGCTTTCTTGTGCCAATCCGGCCTTGACATCACGACTGATACGACTAAAACTGCGGAGTAAAGCAGCCACAGAACTGTTCAATTCTCCTGCCGCTAAATGACGGTGTGCTAGGCTGATCGCTTTGACATCAGCACAGTTTTCTAGTTGTCTCGCATCTAATTCAATTTGAGCCTCTTTTGCCGCCCAGCTTTGGGAAGTCGTGCTTAAATATTCTATCGCTGCCCTTGCTTCAGCAGGATTACGCTCAGCTACCCTGACTAAATAACTTTCTAAGCCAAACAAGGGTAAATATTGATGTTCATCCCAAAAGGCGCTATGCCTGTACAACAAACTACTGCCACCCCGTTTTTCATCGGCGCGAAAAAGTAAGAGATTCCAAGCTGCTTGGAAAGGATAAAACAGCAAAGGGCGCAGCCAAACAAATCCCAATCCTAACAAAAATACTGAGAGCGTTAAGGGTAAAATAAAAATCAAAGGATAAGATTCTACAATCACGACAAAAGCAATGTATGCGCCTGCACTACCCAAAATGCCTGCGATAATGCCTGCCCAAGGATTAGCAATGCGTTTAGCTAACACATAAGGAAAGCCTAATAACAACATATAAAGCATCCCATTTTCAATACCACCCTGTATGCCGATGAGCAAGGGTTTGAGAGGCATTAATCCGTTAAATTCATGGTTCAGCCAAGTGAATAAAGCAAGAAATAGGCTTGCCGCTATCCCTAACAATAAACCTTGTTTCCAACGCCAAGTCTGCCATATCCAGATAAAGGCCAGAGAAAGCCCAAACACGCCAACAATTAAACCATCATAAGCCAAAACATAGAGTCTCCCTGACTGTAGTTTCGCAGCACTGATGATTAATATGGTCACCAGTTCGCTGATAAAAAACACTGTTAAAGCACTCACGAAAACACCAATCACAATGCTACCTATTTGGCGATAGGGTGGCAGACTGTAAGGCATTTTAGTCGTGCTATACATCACACTACCCGCGCAACTGGCTGTAAAAATAGCTAACAATACCGTCCAAATCGCTCTCGGATCGGTGTTTTGAGGAAAAGTTATATCGGGCACACTGAGCATGACGGCGATGGCGAGATTTTTTGTCATGCTAAAGACCAGTATCTCATCAAGGCTATAAACTTCTATCATAGCAATGGGTAAACTGAGCAAAATACCACCCAGTGCCCCACTGATGATGCCAAACGCCACTGATACGATGAGACTGCCCAACAAACCTCCCACTAAAGTCAATAACAAGGCATAACAACTGACTAGCACAAGCACTTCAGGGGGCACATCTAATAACCATAAAGATACAATCACGATCAGGCTCACCCAGACTGACCATAAACCATGCCCTAAAACAAGCAATTTCCAGACAGCTGTCACATGTTGCATTTTCAAATCGGTCAGAGCAAAATCGGGCGACAACTTAGGATCAATACTGGCGACATAAGCTCGCCAAGCCGATGGCGTAAATAGCAACCAACTGATAATTCTAAAACTACCTAAAATCGGCGTTTTCGCTAATAAATCCTCCTTTCTAGCGTCTTTGATAAAAACTTTTTCTGTCATGTTTGAATATTTTCCTAAATAACACGCGACGCAGAGCGTCGCTACAGGCATTCCCACGCAGAGCGTGGGAACGAGAAACCGACTACGAGAAACCGACTACGAGAAACCGACTACGTTCTCGTTCCCACGCTCTGCGTGGGAATGCCTGCCCCGACGCTCCGCGTCGAGTGATTTCACCTCGAATCAAGCAAATAGCGATACGGTTTGATACGTTGCAAGGCTTCTCTTTGCCAACTATCATCACGTCTGCCCTCTTTAAGAGCCGTCAACCGCAAATGACAAAAAATTTGTAGCAAAGCAGGCCAACGTCCCGTATGCGCCATTATCAATTGAATATCTTTATTTTCAAAAGCTTGTGGCGAACTATTGATAAATTCCAATGCCTCCTCATTGGTTAATGGCCCTAAATTCAGGACATGTCCAAAAATATTGAAAAACGGAGAAGGTTTGTTATCATTAACTAACATTTCTTCAGGTGGTTGATGGCTGGTTAACAAAAAACCTATCTTACCCCCCGCATGATTGCTCCCCAAAGAGCGCAGACCCCACCAAAATTGATCATCAAGATCGGGTGAGGCTAAACCCGCGTTAATTTCATCGAGCAAAATCACGCTTGGAATTTCCAAATAATGCTCAATAATTTCCATAAAATTGACCAAATCACATGTCTCTGGGACTGGCATATCAAGTTCTATCAAAATATGCCGCAATAAACTTTCTTGATAACACATACGCGGGTCTTGAAAATCCACAAAAACCCATTGATAACCGGGGGGCAACCAATCATTACGCTGTCCTGGGCGCAGTTTTTCACGAGGCGTATCAATGATGTGGCGCAGATAATGTAATAAAGATGTTTTACCACTGCGTTTTAAGCCAACAATGCTGATATGCTGTAAGGGCGTGTATTTCCAAAGTTCAAAAATACGTTTAACTATATATTCACGTCCAAAAAATTGGTGTGGCTCGGTAATCGGTGGACCGACAACAAAGGGACTGCTTTGCGAGCTGACAAAAAAATCTAATACATCTAATACAGATGAGGGCATGGATAAACAATTTTTTTGATTTTATTTTAAAATAGGCGCTGTTATCACTTTCTAGTACTAGGAGCAGTTAAACTATGTTGAGATTACCCCTGATATTTTTGACCACGCTTATCAGTGTCGCGCAAGCAGCCGATATGGTGGTTATTCACTCTGATGAGCTCCAATTATTCCCTAGAGGGCAATTACTTGACAGTCACACAGGGATCAATCTGCCAGCCGATGCAAACATCACGGTGGTATTTTCCAGCGGTGGCGTACAAAGCATCAGCGGTCCCTATCAAGGCAGATTAGAAGATCCATTAAAAAACAAAAATATAGGTGATGACACCTTAGTGATAGCCTTAGCTAAATTCTTGAAAGAGAGAGAAACCGTTCGTGGTATTTTACAACCGGCTGAAAAGATTTGGTTAATAGATGTTAGCACACAAAAACGCTATTTTTGCATTGCGCCTTCTGAGCGTGTGATTTTATGGCGCCCTGAGAGTAAAAGCTATACTGCCAGTCGCCTATTAATCACACACAAAAAGACAGGACAAAAAGCCAGATTAATGTGGCCTGCTTATCAAACGAGACTGCCATGGCCTAGCAATTTGCCAATTATCTACGGGGAAATTTACACAGTAGCGTTAACAACTTATAGTCGCACATTCTCCAAAGAATTGGTATTGTACCAAGTACCTGACAGTTTACCGACTAATTCACATAAAGTTGTATGGATGGTGGGCAGAGGATGTATTCCACAGGCAAATATGTTGTTAGCAGGTTTGCGGTGAATTCAGGGATAAGTCAAAACATTAACTACAGTCTGGGTCTCATATCGGTTTTGACTTATCTCTGCTAAAAAGAAATCCCTGTAGTTAAGTGTTTTGACTTATCCTGAGATCCCACGCCCAATCGCATAATAAACAAAGCCCCGCTGACGCATTCTTTCCGGCTCATAAAGATTACGCCCATCAAAAATCACTGCTTGCTTGAGGCGATCTTTAATCAGTTCAAAAGGAGGACTACGAAACAGTTTCCATTCCGTGACAATAACTAAAGCATCCGCATCTTGAAGAGTCGCTTCAGGTGTGTCACACAATTGCAAATCAGAACGCTCGCCATAAATTCGCCGAGCTTCAGACATCGCTTCCGGATCATAAGCTTGCACCCTCGCACCTGCACCCCATAACGCCTCCATCAATTGACGACTGGGAGCATCGCGCATATCATCGGTATCCGGTTTAAAAGCCAAGCCCCATAAGGCAAAGCAGCGACCTTGCAAATTCTCTTGGAAATGCTTTTGAATTTTTTCAAATAAGCGCTGTTGTTGTTTTCGGTTGACGGTTTTAACGGCTTGTAAGATTCGAGCTTCTACACCGAATTGTTGGGCAGTGCGTTCCAAGGCTCCTATGTCTTTCCCAAAACAGGAGCCCCCATACCCAGCCCCAGGATAAATAAAATGAAACCCAATCCGAGGATCAGAACCGATACCCAGACGCACTTGTTCAATATCAGCCCCAACCTTTTCCGCAATATGAGCCATTTCATTCATAAAACTGATTTTAGTCGCCAACATAGCGTTAGCCGCATATTTGGTCAATTCCGCCGAACGAATATCCATAATAAGCAACCTATCGCTATTGCGATTAAAGGGTGCATAAAGTTCACGCATTAATGCGGTGGGACGGGTTTTATCAGTACCGACGACAATGCGATCAGGTTTCATAAAATCGGAAATGGCAGCCCCCTCTTTTAAAAATTCAGGATTAGAGACCACATCAAAATCGCAGGCTACCCCGCGAGCATCAAGTGCCGCTTGCACCGTGGCACGCACTTTATCCGCTGTCCCGACGGGCACGGTAGATTTATCCATAATCACCTTATAATCCGTCATCTGTTTACCAATGCTATCAGCCACTTGCAAGACATATTGCAGATCCGCAGCACCATCTTCATCGGGCGGCGTTCCTACAGCAATGCACTGAATTTCGCCATGTGCGACAGCTTTGGCTACGTCAGTGGTAAATTGCAAACGCCCCGCTGCGATATTGGTTTTTAAAAGTGACGCTAAACCGGGTTCATGAATAGGCACCTTGCCTTGTTGCAACTGGGCAATTTTATTTGCGTCTACATCGACACATAAGACATGGTTGCCTACCTCGGCAAGGCATGTGCCTGTGACCAAACCAACATAGCCTGATCCAAAAATGCTAATATGCATACTATTTTTCGCTCGTGCTAGGTAGAAAAAATTCCAAGATAAATCTTGGACTCCTATATATATAATATCAGTAG
>JALXAQ010000261.1 GCA_026991885.1 Thiotrichaceae bacterium | reverse complement strand
GTAGTTAAGTGTTTTGACTTATCCCTGCTAATATATAATCCCTGTAGTTAAGTGTTTTGACAAATCCCTGCTAAAATCTAATCCCAGTAGTTAAGCTTTTGACTTATCCCTGCTAATATATAATCCCAGTAGTTAAGTGTTTTGACTTATCCCTGCTAATATATAATCCCTGTAGTTAAGTGTTTTGACAAATCCCTGCTAAAATCTAATCCCAGTAGTTAAGCTTTTGACTTATCCCTGCTAATATATAATCCCTGTAGTTAAGCTTTTGACTTATCCCTGCTAAAAAAAAATCCCAGTAGTTAAGTGTTTTGACTTATCCCTGCTAAAAAAAAATCCCAGTAGTTAAGTGTTTTGACTTATCCCTGCTAAAAAATAATCCCAGTAGTTAAGCTGTTTTATAACTCTCCAACCAATCACACATATCATCCACTTGAAGATTATTAATAAAGTCTTGCATTTTCGCAACAAATGGCGCAAATTGCTCATCCGTTAACTGGCTCACCCGTTCCTCAACCGCCCTGACATCCCCACCCATAGCCAATTCATACAGACTAATCACAGTTTCTTGCGGCGGTGGCACCAAAGGTGCTTGGCTAGCGATAAGGGATGGCATCTCTTCATAAATCCATTCTATGACTAAATGCCGTTGCAATTGCTCAAACAATTGTTTGGCATTGATAGGTTTGGGCAGAAAATCATGACAGCCCGCCGCTAAACTTTTTTGCTGATCTTCTTCAAACACACTCGCTGAGATAGCTATCACAACAATGTCTTTTAGCGATTGCCGAATTTGACGGGTTAATTCAAAACCATCCATCTCTGGCATAAACAAATCGGTCAAAATGGCTTGAGGTTGAAATTCAAGTGCTTTGGCTAAAGCCTCACGCCCATCACTGGCTTCGATGATCTTAAAACCCAAAGGCGACAATAAATCTACCAATATCGCCCGATTATTTGATTGAGGATCCACGATTAACAAAGTGGGTTTTTCGTTTTTGATACCGATAATTTTCCACCTTGTTGGGTTATTGTTAATTTCTTTTTTAAAATTAAAAACTTCTGGCAAATCTAACTCAAACCAGAAAGTGCTACCTTCACCCAATTGGCTGGTGACTTGTAGTTGGCTGCCCATCAATTCAATTAAGTGGCGACTAATGGCGAGCCCTAAACCCGTCCCTTCCGCTTGACGTTTTTTTTCACCCACCTGTTGAAAGGGATTAAAAATCTTTTGTAATTGTTCAGGGGCAATACCAACGCCGGTATCCTCTATTTGAAAACGCATTTTCTGATTAGCTAGCACACCCACTTTGAAACGAACCCCCCCCTTATCTGTAAATTTAACCGCGTTGCCAAGTAGATTAATCAGCACCTGACGCAAACGTTTTTCATCGCCATAAACACAACTAGGTAACGATGAATATGGCTCATAAATTAAAAAAATATCTTTATGCTCGGCACGAATGCGAACCATTTCACTGATTTCTCTCAATAAAGCCCTGAAATGGAAATTACTTTTGTTGAGTTCGATTTTACCGGCTTCGATTTTGGCGAGATCAAGTATATCGTTGAGCAGCGTTAATAAATGTTTACCACTTTGTTCAATAATCTTGATACCGTCTTGTTGATCGCTACCAAGAGAAGAGTCCATTTTGAGAATTTGGGCGTATCCCAAAATGCCATTCAGCGGCGTTCGCAATTCATGGCTCATCGTAGCGATAAAGACGCTTTTAGCCCTGTTTGCCATTTCTGCGGCTTCTCTCGCTTCACGAAGTTCTTGAGTTCTTTCAATGACTTCACTTTCTAGCGTTTGACTATATTCTTTTTGTAAATGTTCAGCCTGCTTGCGCTCAGTGATATTACGGACAATGCCGACAAACTTTAAACGATTATCCAGTCGTATGCTGCTGACAGCGAGTTCAATCGGAAAAATTGAACCGTTCTTGTGTTGTCCAACAAGTTCTTTGCCAGCCCCAATAATTTTAGCAACACTGGTAACTTTGTAGCGTTCTAGGCAATGTTCGCTGCGGTAAGACTCAGGCATTAAGATATTGAGGTTTTTTCCAAGCACTTGATCGGCAGAGTAGCCAAAAAGATGCTCAGCCGCAGGATTAAAGGACTCAATGATACCATTCTCATCAATCGTGATCACACCGTCCACCATATTCTCAAGAATCGCGCTGAGACGTGTTTCGTTATCACGCAATTTTTCCTCGGCCATTTTGCGTTCGGTGATGTCTTGCAAAACGCCCGCCCTATGTGTGATGCGCCCATCTGCCTCTTTGATTAAACGTACCGTGTCACCAAACCATTTGTAACTGCCATTGGCAATTTTAAAACGATACTCATGGTATTCCGCTTGAATATTTTTAAACACCCTTTCAACATCATCAGGATGAATATTGTTAGCCCAAAAAGAAGCGTCTGAAACAAAGTCTTCAGGCTCATAACCTGTCACTTCTTTAATGTTCTTACCCACGTAAGTGGCTGCAAAATATTCTTCTCTTTTGCAGGTATAGGGAATAACGGGCAATGAGTCTACAATGCTAGAGAAACGTTCTGTCAATTGATTAGAGTGTTCCAAAATCGTCTGCAAGTAGGTTTTAGTTTTTATCATTCGGATGATGATCGGATCGACGATACGGAGAAACGCCCAGACAGCGACGACTATGATCAAAAGAGTGATTGCCATTGCAATCCACCCCATTCTGATAAAAGGGGCACGGATCTCAGCCATATCGATTTTGGCAACAATGCCGAGATTTAAAATGGGCACCGGTTCATAAGCAGCGAGCACCCACTCCCTCCGATAATCCAATCCAATCATAGTGCCAGATTGACCCAAAAGGGCTTTACGCATGGGCTCGGCTAGCTCCGAATCAAATGGAATAGGCTGTGGATTTTCCAAGTCAAAATGGCGGTGCCTCAAAAGAAACACGATTTGATCCTCCTCACGTCGGGCTAAGGTAAATTCCCCTGTTTCGCCAAAACCTTTGTAATGTTCGTGAGCATCAATAATTTGGCTCAGTGTGACCGCAAATGTGCCGCCAGGCAGATCGCAGGGATTGTGTTTGGCATAAAAATGGGCGATAGCCTCAATAAGCCGCGCCTCGCTTTGCGCGGTTTCCACCAAACGTTCTTGTTGCCCTTCAAAAGCCGTCTCATAAAGTAGCCAAACGAGAATGACTGACAGTACACAAACCGCAGTTGTTAGAATGGCGGACGATAAAATGATGATTTTTAAGTTATAATTCTTCATTATTCAAATGCCAAGGTAGCGAAATCGTAAAACGGCTCCCTTTACCGATTTCGCTTTCGACATTGACGCTACCACCATGCAACTTTGTTAGCTTGTAAATTAAGGACAAACCCAATCCTGTTCCTTCATACTGACGAGAAAGGCTACTGTCAAGTTGTACAAAGGGCTGAAATAAATACTCAAACTTATCTTCTGGGATACCAATACCAGTATCTATAACACTTATTTGTGCTACCCCCTCATCGCCTGTGATTTCTAGCCGAATTTCTCCCCCTTTTGGCGTAAACTTGATGGCATTTGTCAATAAATTGAGCAAAATTTGCTTTAACCCCCACTCATCAGCTTGTAGAATTGTCACAACTCCCTCATCGGCTCTAAACAGTTTAATTTGCTTTTTCTTCGCAGCCTCACTAACAAATTGTAAACTGTCTTGGCATATCTTATCTATTTGAATTGGCTTAATATTCAATTTCATTTTTCCCGCTTCAAACTGGGACAAAGCAAGGATGTCGTTTATTAAAGACAATAAGTGGCTACCACTGCTATTAATCAACTTGATTGCTTTTAATTGTTCCTCCTTAAGTGACCCATGTATGCCATCTTGCAATAAATCAGACATTGTTAGGATAGCACTGAGGGGAGTGCGTAATTCATGGTTCATGGTAGCAAAAAATGAGTCTTTCATTCGATCTGCGGCGAAAGAGGCGCGTTCATCAATAAGTGCTTTTTCCGCCTGTTTACGATTGCTGATGTCATGGATCATCAATAGCAGATGAAATTCGTCATTGATGATGAACCGACTCAAGTAACACTCAATGTAAAGCACCTTGCCAAGCTGAACTTCTCGTTTTTTCTCAACACCAGTCGAGAGAGTCTCCTCTGCATCGGCAAGTAGGGCTGCATTTTGCTTAAAAAATTTAATCTCGCGAAAATTTTGACTCAACATTTGCTCGGTGCCTATCATAGTGCCTATTGTTTCATTAGCGGAAACGCATTGCCCGTCAGAACGATAGCTTGCGATCCCCAAGGGGGCAACCGTGAGAATTGTTTTGTTAAATTGACTGGCCTCTTGTAAGCTGACATTGGTACGAACATAATCTAAACAAAGTCCCACAAATGGAACTAAGTAAGTCATAATTTGGAGAAAATGGGCAATATTAAAATTCTTATCAAAAAGTGTTGTGGAACCAAAGGCCATGTAGAGTTCGACGGCAATCTCTGGAATAACGCTGATAAGAAGCGCGTGAGAAAAAAGGCTAGGATAGCGTTTATAAAAAGCTGGGTAAACGATCAAACCCGCAAAAATAAATAGAAACAAGGGTGCTACATCATAAGGCAGAGTCATAATCGCATAAGCGAGCAAGCCAAAGAGGAAACTCACACCAATTTTTAAATTGGCATCAACTTTATTAACATCTTTTACTAAAAAGAATCCTAGCACAACAATCATAATCAGTGCATCGAAAAGTCGGGAAATAGCCCAACTGAATGGGATCATATTGTGGTTATTCGCCACTGCTAGCGTATGAAATGCGTCCATGCAGCCCGCAAAAAATAAAGCGATGCCAATGATCTGCGTGCTCAAATGACGGGTACTCAATGCCAAAATGGCAGTGCATAAGGCAATACAAAAACCAGTCCATTCTAAAATAGTATGCTCAAATGCACCGCGAAGAGAGAGATTGGCATTTGGATCATGCTTTTCGCTGCCAAAATCGATCCCCATTAAATTGAGTAAAAATGGCAACACACAAATAGCAATGACGAGTAAGACAAACAGCTGTGGCAAACGGGGATTAACATAAGGCTCTCTGTTTGTGAGATTAATCCTATTCAGGTTTTTTTTTGAAATTGACATTTTTTTACCTATTTTGTAATTTGAAAAAACTGAGTCACAACCTGATGGCATTTTGGAGTCCAAGATTTATCTTGGACTCTTTTATAGTTTTTCCGAAAAATAATTTCCAAAAACCTGCCATGATTTGCCGCCCTATGATTCTTCTTCTTTTCATACCCACACAGCAAAAATCTCTTTATCCTGAAATGGAATCAATTCCTCTTTGTAGCTTTTGCCTTTGTTAAAATCATAAATCAGCAGATAGCCCTTTTTGAGCGAGTATATGTCCAGATAATCACTTAACTATCAAGATACCATATAAATAAGCCAAGTTAATCATCGGATCAGCAATCGTAAATTTGAGACTTTTACCATTGATGACGATATGGTAAATCAAAAAACGACAACCAAGGTCCGATCATCAAAAGAGCCCCTAACATGGTAACTATCTAACCAAACTTGTAGGCGACTTTCTGGCGTTAAATCACATTCCTTAATTTCAGGGGGGACACCTGCCGCTAACAATCCCGGACTTGCAATCAATTCTTCTATTGACAGATTGAGAATTTTGGCATATTCGGAAACTGAACAAATCTGCGTTGGAATTGCCCCGTTTTCGGTCAGACGTTCTTCCACAAAGATATACTCATCTTTTTTCTGCTTTAACAATTTTCTATGAGCTTTTGTGAGGGCAGAGGGTACGAGCGGAATTATACCATTTAGGACTAAATCGCCGAAAAGATGTAGCATACGCGGCGGAAAATAATCATCAGATACGCCATCTGTCATCACCATCAGTGCTAACATCGGACTAAAAAAAGGAAATGTCTTGGCAGATAAGTAATCCCTTTCCAATTTTCTGAGCGAAGATGTTAAAAATTCCGTTTCGCCATAAAAACCGTCTTTTTCTACTCTCCCCAATAAAGAGGTGAATGCTTTATTTATAGCAACAGACAGCCCATCGCCTACTTGACAGGCTAAGACTAAACTATAGGGAACCGCCTTATATTTAACGCTTGTGTGGAGTGCCAATAGCAATGTTGCCGAAAAATCGTTGAGGCTGAGTGAGCGATTGTCAAGTATTTTCTCACTAACCGCCTGATAAGCCACTTTGATCGCTTCATGCAAAAACAATTGTGTTAATTCAATATCTTGTTCCTTAAATTGGCATTTTTGATTTCGTGCAAAAGTGTCAGTTGTCCAACTTTGTCGCGGTTTGATTTGATGTTCTCGCAATTTGTTGACCAAATAATTGACTGCCGCTTGACAAGCGACTTGTGCCCCCTCTCTTGAAAACATTTTAGAACCGGCACCGTCTGACACTGCAATAATGCCCCATTCGCCACTTTGGGCTATTTCAAACCAATCTTCACAATTTTTGCCCTCGTGTTTATGTTTTTTGCCACGCACCCATGCTGCAATCATTTTAAAACCATTATTTAAGGTTTGGCTCTGCATGGCATAATCCCTCTCTTGGCAGGGTTTCCAAGTCCATGAAGGTAACGTATTTTTTTCAATCACGGCACAATTTGAATTTGTGGCGGCGGCGGGGGCAAATCAACGGGCATGTCACTGACTTGCACACCAGTACGCAAAATAGATTGGCTCATCCATTGGAAAAAGGCTTTTAGCGCACCCGGAGATAATTCTTCTGATTTTAAAACAGTCTCAGTCATACGTTTTAAATTAGCAACAAGCGCGTTAGAGCCCGCCGCAAAAGCAATTAAATTGGCAATATTTTGTTTTTTCAGCTCATCTGCGGCATTTTCCCAAGCATCTGTGGGCATACCATCGGTCATCAAAAAGACTAATGGCTTCCAATCTCCTTTTTGCTCTTCGGTATTTTTGCGGACTTCTTTTTCTAAACAGTCTATTAATAAGCGCAAAGCGGCTCCTAATGCTGTCGCACCACTGGCTTGAATCTGTGGTGCTTTAAATTCCATCAATTCCGTTAATGGAATTATTTGTTGAGCGGTATTATGAAATGTAATAACGGACAAATAAACGGTTTCGATAGCCATCGGCTCAGCGCTTAAATCATCTAATAAAGCCCTCAGCCCTTGTTTCACTTGTTCAATGGGTTGCCCTTTCATAGATGAAGAACAATCTAATAATAGATAAACGGGTAAACGGCGTAGAGACATCAGTGACTCCTTTAAGGGATGTTTAAATAAGTATATAAATCAGTTTAGACCATTTATGTCCGTGAAGAAACATAAGCCTTTACCCGATTATCGACAATAACATCTTTGGGGCGCACTTGTGTTTTGAGTATCAATCCTTCTAGGGTTTTGCAGCGACTCAGTGCCACATAAAGTTGTCCGTGTGCAAAGGCGCCCCACCCTAAATCTATAATCACTTTATCAAATTGTTTTCCTTGGCTTTTGTGGATAGTGATCGCCCAAGCGAGCTTGAGTGGGAATTGAGTAAATGAGCCAATCACTTCGGTGCTCACCATTTGAGTTTTGTCGTCAAATTTATAGTTCGGTATTTCCCACTTCACGGGTTTAACGCTGTAGCGCCTTTTATCTGGTGTTTCTACTTCGATGTAATCGCTTTTGATTTTCTTGATTTGGCCTATGCTACCATTGACCCAACGTCCTTCATTGTCGTTTTTGACAAACATGACTTGTGCGCCTTCTTTCAGGGATAAAATTAAATCCGTCGGGAGTGTGCCTTTGTCAAATTGACCTTTGATGGCGCCTTCAAATTGGCGCAGTGGTTTGGATAGTTTTTCTAAGTGCGCGGTATTGATTTGTGAGGCGATCTTGTTAGTCGTTGTTAGTGTGATGTAATAGTCGTTGAGTTCGGGCTCAAATTGCGGTTGATAGCGCTGATTAATTTGTTGTATTTCGCTATAAGTGGCTTGATTGTTACGAATGCTATTGAGCAATTGAATAAATTCTTGCTCTTTGTGGCGAAAAACTTTGGTCAGTTCTACAAATTCTAGGGTAATTTCTTCAAATACTTTGGCACTGAAAAAAAAGGGACTGGTGTTGCTAAATAATTTGGCTTCTTCATTGTTGGAGACAACGGGGGGCAGTTGAAATAAATCACCAATCAAAATCATTTGTACGCCGCCAAATGGTTTGTTAGGATTTTTGCCATTCAAGCGCAGAAATTGGTCTATGACGTCCATCATGTCGGCTCTCACCATTGAGACTTCATCTATGATAATGGTGTCAAGCGATTTATAAAGTTTGCGCCTTTTGCCTGAGACGACTTTGATTTCGTCTTGATAAATGGGGCGAGGGGGTAGTCTAAAAAAGGAATGTAGGGTGGAGCCGCCTACGTGGAGGGCTGCAATGCCGGTGGGTGCGAGTACGACGATTTTTTTGTCGGTGATTTCTTTAAAGTATTGTAATAAAGTGGATTTGCCGGTGCCCGCTTTACCCGTGATAAAAACACATTTTTTGCTTTTTTCCATTAAGTCAATGGCTTTGGCGAATTCATCGGTGAGTTCTAGTCCCTCGTCAGCCGTATTTAGGGAGTGATTGCTTTCATTTAAGGCTATATCCCAGCTTTCTACTGTCCATTGAGCGAGTGCTTTGTCGATGCCTAAGTTGTCGTATAAACGTTGGCTTAAATGGGACAATAAGGCGGAATGAGTTAAGCCTTGGGGGGGGGTTAATAAGTCAATGGCAATATTTTCTCGAAGTGCATGGGTGAGCATGAAAACTTCGCGTTTGTATTTTCCTTGACATTTGTCAAGTAGTAAGGTTTCGAGGGTGTCATCAGTTAGGGCGGTGCCGTGTTTGTTGATGATTTCAGATAGTATTTCTCTCATATTAGTTGTCAGTTATTGGTTATTGCGAGTTGCAAATTAATTAAGTAGCTCAACAAAAGTATTTTAACATTTATAGAAATCCTATTTCTTAAAGAAATAGGATTTCTTTGAAAGTTGTTATATCAAATGTTAAAATATTTTTGTTGAACTACTTATACTCGATGTTCAAGTTTTTTGATCTTGACATCAAAGGTACTTGGAGTCCAAAGCTTTAGCTCCAACACGACGGGCATCAAAAGGCAATAGTATGGGCGCGTGAGTCAATTTTGGATATCTATCAGGATTATATCTGATTGCCTTCACCTTGAATGGAAGGAAGATGAAATCGAGGATGAAAACGCCGAATGACTTGAAGGGATGAACTATAGGGTTTGGATGGATTAATAAGTGTACGTGTTCATTTGGATTGTGCTTATGCTTGGTCATTGACTGAGTCGGCCAGATAAATCTATCCTACTATATAATTTGAAATTATACCTGATTCATTATCATAAATAAATACTGATTTTATATATCAGTATATTTTATAATTTATAAGACATTATTTTTTGCAGGTATATAACAATTAACTATTTGATAAATAAGACAATAAAAAATTCATTCATCATTAAGTTATAATACACTAATCAAATAATAACTATTTGATTTATATAGTTAATTGTGTTTTTGGGATCAAAAAATATAAAATATGTGACCAGATTGCAAATTGATGGGGAGAAAATAGATGCTTTTTCAAAAATATAAATATATTCTCCTACTTCTCACTGGACTGATAGTCAATCTCCCAGCAATGACGCTTGAGACAAATACAACAGCACAGGTGTTTATGTTAGTTAATACATGTGTCGGTTGTCATGGGACTGATTCTATGATGGCAAGCGCACTTGAATATTTTGTGTTGAAAAATGATAGCGAAGAAAGCCTTGAAGAGCTTATTCACTTTTATGGTAGTCAACAATAGACTTTAAAGGAGATATTCTAAATGTCAAACTTCACTCGTAGGCATTTTTTGGGCCTAGCAGCAGGTACAGCGGCGGCTGGTATCGCTGGTTATTATTTTATCGGTCCAAGAGCTAAGAAAAAAGTGGTCGTTATCGGCGGCGGAGCGGGCGGAGTCATTGCAGCAAAATATATTCGTAAAGCGGATAAGATGATTGATGTCACCCTCATTGAACCAAACAAAGACTATTATACTTGCTTTATGAGCAATGAAGTGTTATCGGGTGCCCACACTATTGATTCCATCAAATTCGGCTACGATAAATTGAGTAGTCACTATGGTATCAAGATGGTATATGATACTGTCATTGCCATTGATGCGAACGCTAAAAATGTTCGTATCAAAGGAGGAGCAACAATACCTTATGATCGTTTGATTGTATCGCCGGGCATTGACTATCGGTGGGACGCCATCGACGGTCATGATGAAAGTCTTATTGAGAAAATTCCCCATGCTTGGAAAGCCGGCTCACAGACGGTCATTTTACGCAAGCAATTAGAGGCCATGAAAAATGGGGGGACTGTTATTATTACGGTGCCTCCCAAACCGTTTCGTTGTCCCCCCGCCCCTTATGAGCGTGCCAGTCAAATTGCCCATTATATGAAAGAACATAAGCCACAATCCAAAGTGTTGATTTTTGATTCCAACCAAGCGTTTGCCAAACAACCTTTGTTTATTGAAGGTTGGAAAAAACTTTATGGATATGGCACGGATAAGAGCTTTATCGAATGGATACCTCCTCAAGATGGAGGGGAATTGGTCGCCGTTGATGCTGAGGAAATGACTATTTACGCGGGAGAATTTGAAGACGAACACAAGGCTGATGTGCTGAATGTCGTTCCACCTCAGAAAGCGGGTAAAATTGCCATTGAAAGTGGCTTAGCAGATGACAGTGGTTGGTGTCCAGTCAATCAACAGACTTTTGAATCGAGCTTGCAGAAGGATATTCATGTGATTGGCGATTCTTGTATTGCTGGTGCCATGCCTAAATCGGGTTATGCTGCTAATTCTCAAGCAAAAGTCTGTGCACAAGCCGTCATATCAGCATTGGAAGGGGGGAGGATGGTTGAGCCTTCTTTCGTCAATACTTGCTATAGTCTTCTTGGAGACGATTTTGCTATTTCTGTAGCCGCTATATATCATTTAAAAGACGGCAAAATTCAAGCGACTCAAGGTGCAAGTGGCACTTCTCCTTTAGATGCTTCGCTTGAATACAGACGAAGTGAAGCGGCTTATGCCTATAGCTGGTATAAGAATATCACGAGTGATATGTTTAGCTAGGTTTACTTCGTTTCAAGAACATATCGGAAATAGGAGTCCAAGATTTATCTTGGACGTCCAATCGTTTTAAGCCGAAAAAGATGAGCCACAACCACAAGTAGTGGTAGCGTTAGGATTACGGATCACAAATTGTGATCCTTCCAAACCTTCGCTGTAGTCAATTTCAGCACCCACCAAATATTGATAACTCATCGGATCTATCAACAACTTGACACCTTGATTTTCAACCACCGTGTCATCTTCTTGCTGATTCTCATCGAAAGTAAAACCATATTGAAAACCTGAACAGCCGCCACCTTGTACAAAGACGCGCAGCATCAGATCCTCGTTATCTTCATCTTTTATCAATTGTTGTACTTTAACGGCAGCATTGTCAGTAAACAACAAAGGTGCCGGTATTGCCGTTTCTATTGCACTCATTTTCAAATCTCCCAAAAAATAAATATCAACCCACCTATATTAGGTATTCCATCACTAAAATTCAATAGCTTATTGAAAAGCCTGACAGAGTCAAACAAACCAGCTTATTTCAAAATTTCCAGCACTTCTTCAAGATCCATACATAATTGGCGAATAATGGTTCTATTTTGCTGACTATTATTTTTTGAATTTTCACTTGTTAAATGTTGTTTAGCACCACCGATAGTAAAACCATCTTCATACAACAGACTGCGAATTTGACGAATCAAAATAACATCCTGTCGTTGATAATAACGCCGATTACCTCGGCGTTTAATCGGCCTGAGTTGAGGAAATTCTTGCTCCCAGTAACGCAATACATGAGGTTTGACTGCGCACAACTCACTCACTTCACCAATTGTAAAATAACGTTTTCCCGGAATAACAGGAAGTTCATTCTTGGTTGCTTCTAACATAAGATTCTACCCGCGATCTCAGTTTTTGGCCTGGCCGAAAAGTGACCACACGCCTCGCGCTAATCGGTATTTCCTTGCCGGTTTTCGGGTTTCTACCGGGGCGTTTCTTTTTATCACGTAAATCGAAATTGCCAAATCCAGAGAGTTTAACTTGCTCTCCTTTTTCCAAGGATATGCGGATTTCTTCAAAAAAGAGATCGACCATTTCTTTAGCCTCTCGTTTGTTGAGACCCACTTTATCGAATAGTTTTTCGGCCATTGCTGCTTTGGTTAATGCCATGTTTATATCCTTAGTTTTGCACCTAATTTTTGTTCAAGCGTATTGACTATCTGTTCAATCACAGTATCAACTTCAGAGTCGGTCAGATTGCGCGAAAATGCTTGAAAAATCAAGCCGATTGCCAAACTTTTTTTGCCGGGTTCAACCCCTTTGCCTTGATAAACGTCAAATAATTGACAATCAATCAGCATTTTTGTGGCAGATTGTTTGATACAATCCAATAATTGCGCCCCACTCGTCTCCTCTGAGAGGACGACTGCAATATCCCGTCGTATAGACGGATATTTAGAAATTTCTTTAAATTTTGGTACTTGCGTTTCGCACAAGGGTGCGAGACGTAATTCAAAAAGGTAAACAGGCGGCGTTAATTCTAGTGTTTCTACTAAACTTGGATGTACAGCCCCCAAAATGCCTATCCATTCATTACCGCGATAAATAGCAGCGGTTTGTCCTGGATGTAGGGCGGCATGTGTACTCGGAGTAAAGTGATAAACCTCGTTTTGTCCCGCGCTGCTCAAACAGGCTTCAATATCCGCTTTAACGTCAAAAAAATCAATCCCTTGTTCTGCTTGTGCCCATTGTGTTGGCCAGCGCGTACCCGTGACAATACCGGCTATCATCTTTTCTTGTTGCAAATTTTGGGCCTTAAAACACAAGCCAGTTTCAAACAAACGCACTCTATGCTGTTGACGTTTTTGATTATACAGCAAAACTTGCAATAAGCCGATCCATAAAGTGGTACGCATTTCTGCCATATCGTTGCTGATAGGATTGGCTAAACGAATGGATTCAATCTCAGGATTAAGTTTAGCCTGTAATTTGGGATCGACAAAGCTGTAAGTAATCGCCTCTTGATAGTCGCGTTGGACGAGCACCGTCTGTATTTGTTCCAAAGTCACGCCAGCTTGTGGCTGCATAATCAAATGAGATTGTGGCGCATGGCTGGGCAAATTATTGTAGCCATGCACTCGCGCTAATTCTTCAATTAAGTCAGATTCAATGGCGATGTCAAAACGAAAACTGGGGGGGCGCACTTCCCATTTTAATTCAAGGGGCGTGATTGCCATGCCTAAACGGGTTAATATGTCGCTGACTTCTGCTGTGTCTAGTGATTGTCCGAGTAAGCGTTTTATTCTTGAACTGCGGAGTTCAATTGTTGGGGTGCTAGGTAAAGCACTTGTATCCGTGTGTTCAATGATGGGTCCCACTTGTCCGCCGACAATCTCTAATAATAAGGCGGTGGCACGTTCCATCGCATGGCATTGCAATTGTGGTGAGACGCCACGCTCAAAACGGTGGGATGAATCCGTGTGTAATCCATAACGTCTGGCACAACCAGAGACTTGGTTTGGGGCAAAAAAGGCACTTTCTAAAAAAATATCTTGCGTTGTTTTTGTGACACCAGTGCCTAATCCGCCCATAACGCCCGCTATAGCGATGGGCACTTTGTTATCAGCAATGACTAAGGTTTGTTCATCCAAGGGCACCTGTTGTTCGTCTAATAAAATAATACTCTCCCCAGCCTGCGCCATTCTCACCTGGATGCCGCCAGATAACTTTGTTAAATCAAAGGCGTGCATGGGCTGCCCTAATTCTAATAAGACATAATTGGTGACATCAACCACAGCACTGATACTGCGTATTCCGCTACGGCGCAAACGTTCTCGCATCCATAAGGGGGTCGGTGCTTTGGCATTAATGTTTTTGATGAGACGCCCGACATAGTGGGGACAGGCTTGGTGGAGAATTGACACTGGGAAAGTATCAGAGATTGTTGCTGCAACGGGCGACACTTTGGGGACGGTCATATCGCAGCGTGTCAATACACCGACTTCTCGTGCAATGCCTTCAATGCTTAAACAGTCACCCCGATTGGGCGTGAGATCAATTTCAATGCTCACATCGTCTAATTGCAAATAGTGGCGAATATCTTCGCCTATCGGCGCCTCTTCGGGTAAGGACATGAGACCTTCTGAACTGTCTGCCAAGCCTAATTCTTGAGCCGAACATAACATGCCATAAGAGGGCACTCCCCGTAATTTAGCTTTTTTAATTTTCAGGTCGCCTAAACGGGCACCAATGAGGGCTGTTGGTGCTCGCATACCAACCTGAACGTTGGACGCTCCGCAGATGATGTTTAAGGCTTCATCTTCACCGACATTGACTTGACAAAGGCGAAGTTTTTTTGCATCGGGATGCGGCTCAACGGAGATAACTTCTCCGACGACAACTTTGTTAAATGAGGCAGCAACGGGATCAACGCTGTCTACCTCTAAACCTGCCATGGTCAGTTGTTGGACTAATTGTTTGGTTGAAATTGGGGGGTTGACCCATTCGCGGAGCCAGTTTTCGCTGAATTTCATTTTAGTTTTGTGGTGTTCTAATTAAGGGAGATATAAAACTACTATATCACAGCGGTTTGACTGTATTCCATTCGTGACAACTTGGGCATTGCCAGTACAATTTTCGGGTTGTCAATCCGCAATGAGTACACTTGTAGGCGGATTGTTTTTTTAACAATTGTGTACTTATCTCTTTCAATAATAACAAGTAATCGCGGCTGATGGAATCCTTTTTGGATAAGGCTAAATCAAGCAGAAGAACAAGTCCATGTAGCGATGGGCGTGGTTTTTGTATTTTTTCTAAAATCAAATCAAATAATGCTTGTGGTTCTTGCTGTTTGATAATATTTGCCAATACCAACATAGGTCTGATACAACCATGATGCTCTAAGAGATGCTGCAAATAATGCGTAAACTCTTGTGCTTGTCCAATTTCTTCGTAACAAGTTTGCAGAGGCGTGATTATCTCAGAAATGTAATCAGGGTCTTGTTGTTCCACCCGTTGGAAGGCGAGAATAGCTTGTTTGGACTCTCCCCTTTCCAAGGCGAATTGACCTTCCAATAAACTAGCACGGGCACAGTTCTGATCGGTTTTTAAAGCATTTTGTATGGCTTTTTGTGCGGCCTGACTTTGTCCTTGTTGTTGATATTCTTCGGCTTGTTCACAATAATATTGTGCAATTTCTGTGTGCGTCGCTTCTGCAACTTGTTGTGCTGTCTGGATAGCTTTTTTCCAGTCGTGTTCTTGCTGGTAAAGTGCCTGTAATTGACGCAAGGCTAAGGTTTTATGGCTATCGAAGCGGCTTAGTTTTTGAAATAATTTTTCGGCTCTATCCAGTAAACCGGCATAACGATAATCCTGAGCCAGTTCAAATAGGGCGCGTGCAGTGGAATGCTTGATGAGATTTTGGTGAATACGAATGGCGCGGTTGATTTCACCCTTGCGGCGAAAAAATATGCCTAATTCCAAAAGGGTTTCGACAGATTCATTGTCTAGCTTTTGATTAAAAAAAATATCAATAAGTTTATCGGGTTCATCATTAAGCCGATAATTCAAACCCTTGAAATCTTCAACAGACACTTGTTGCCGCTCTTTACGCCGTGCAGCGAACCACCCGGAGGCTGCCGCCAGTGGCAATAATAGCCATAAGAAATCAATCATTGTTTGAACTGTTAATGTTGTCCCAAACCTCAGAAGTTTTAAAAAACTCTGAGGTTTAGACGATATTATCTTATGCGTACACGACGGGCTTTTTTATTAACTCGTTGTCGTAATTCTTTGCCCGGTTTAAAATGGGGGACATATTTCTCAAGCAAATCCACAGGTTCACCCGTTTTAGGATTACGTCCAGTTCGAGGAGGACGATAATGTAGAGAAAAACTTCCAAACCCACGAATTTCTACCCTTTCTTCCTTTTCCAAAGATTGTGTCATCAGTTCTAGGATAGTTTTAACTGATAAATCAATATCTTTTTGGGATAAATGAGTGTGTTTTAGTGCAATCGCTTCGATCAGTTCAGATTTTGTCATATCAGTCATCAGTCATAAGTTATAAGTTATCAGTTATCAGAACTACATTATTTATGATAACTGATAACTGATAACTGTATTTACTCTTTGTTTTCCATCTGTTCTTTGAGGATATCGCCAAAAGTGGCACTGACTTCTGTTTGTGAATTGCTATAGTCTTGAATCGCAGCTTCTTCTTCTGCCGAAAGCAATGCCTTGATAGATAAGCTTATTATGCGTTTTTTTCTGTCTATGCTAATGATCTTGGCCTCTATCTCTTCGCCTTCCTTTAATCGCTGACGGGCATCATTAACACGCTCAGGCGCTATTTCTTGAACTCGTAAGACAGCTTCTACTTCTTCTTCCAGTTTAACGAGTGCCTTGTTGTTATCAACTTCAGTGATGACACCCTTGACTACATTGCCTTTAGGATTTTGAGCAATAAAGTTAGAAAAGGGGTCTTGATCCAATTGCTTGATACCCAAAGAAATTCTTTCTTTTTGGGCATCCACTGCTAAGACAACGGCTTCAACTTCATCACCTTTATTATAGTTGCGTATCGCTTCTTCACCAGGGAGATTCCAAGAAATGTCAGATAAGTGTACTAAGCCATCAATACCACCTGGCAGGCCAATAAAAATACCAAAGTCGGTAATCGATTTGATGTGACCCACTACTTTGTCGTTTTTATTATGGGTACCCGCAAATTCATCCCATGGATTGGAATGGCACTGTTTGATACCCAACGAAATACGGCGACGCTCTTCATCAATGTCGAGTACCATGATTTCGAGTTCATCCCCAACTTGTACGACTTTAGAGGGATGTATATTTTTATTGGTCCAGTCCATTTCTGATACATGCACTAAACCTTCAACGCCTTCTTCGATTTCTACAAAGCAACCATAGTCGGCTAGATTGGTGACTTTACCAAACAAGCGTGTGCCCACTGGGTAACGCCGTGCAATGTCGAGCCACGGATCTTCACCCAATTGCTTGATACCCAAAGAGACTCGGACACGTTCTCGATCAAACTTGAGCACTTTGACGTCGATTTCATCACCCACTGTGACGACTTCACTCGGATGTCTGACGCGCCGCCAAGCCATATCGGTGATATGCAATAAACCATCCACTCCGCCTAAATCCACAAAGGCACCGTAGTCAGTTAGGTTTTTGACAATGCCCCGTAATACCATGCCTTCTTGCATGTTTTCCAATAAGGCTTCACGTTCTTGATTAGTCTCTGTTTCGACGACGGCACGGCGCGAAACAACAACATTGTTGCGCCGTTTATCAAGTTTAATAACCTTAAAATCTAACTCTTTACCTTCCAGATAAGTGGTATCGCGTACTGGGCGCACATCAACCAAGGAACCGGGCAGAAAGGCGCGGATATCATTCATGTGGACAGTGAAACCGCCTTTCACTTTTTCAGTAATGATTCCTGTAATGGTTTCTTGGGTGTCAAGGGCATGTTCAAGCGCAGCCCAAGCGGCATTACGTTTTGCTTTTTCACGCGATAATTTGGTTTCTCCAAATCCATCTTCTACCGCATCTAAAGCAACATCGACTTCATCACCGACTTCAACTTCAAGTTGACCTTTGTCGTTGTAAAATTGTTCAATTGGGATAACACCTTCAGATTTTAGGCCAGCATTGACGATGACCATTTCTGAACGTATTTCCACGATTTTGCCCGTGATAATACTACCGGGCCTCATATTTTTTTCAGATTGACTTTCCGCAAAAAGTTCAGCAAAGCTTTCGCTCATATCAGTTATCAGTTACCAGTTATCAGTTATCAGTTATCACCGTTCACTGATTTATTTCTTAACCACAGATAATTAATGTGGGTTGATTAATGACATTCACACAGAACAAACAGTGTGACCCTAAAAAATAGGAGTCCAAGATTTATCTTGGACGTCCCTAGCTTTTTCTAAAATAGACGCGACCACTTTTTCAATTGATATTCCCGTTGTATCAATGACTTGGGCATCATGTGCTGCTGTCAAAGGGGCAATGGTACGTGTGCGGTCACGTTTATCGCGTTGTGTGATCTCTATCACGATGTCGGCAAGCTTAGCATCTATCCCTTTTTCTTTCAACTGTTTATAACGTCTATCTGCACGTTCTTCACAACTGGCGGTTAAAAACACTTTGTGTGAGGCATCTGGAAAGACGATTGTGCCCATATCTCGCCCATCTGCGACTAAGCCTGGTGTTTGGCGAAAAGCCCGTTGTCGGACTAACAGTGCTTGACGTATAGCAGGTAAAGTGGCGATTTGTGAGGCTGCTGCACCACAGCTTTCAGTGCGTATTTCCCGCGACACGTCTTGGCCTGCTAGGATAACTTGTGTCCCACTTGATAGGGGCTCAAAATGGACTTTTAAATCGCTGGCTAAGTTTGCTAGTGCGGTTTCATTTTTTAATGCTATATCATGTTGGTACGCCGCTAAAGCTAAAACTCGATACATGGCTCCACTATCAAGTGTATGCCAGCCCAAATGTTTGGCCACTCTTTGGCTAACTGTTCCTTTGCCTACACCGCTGGGTCCGTCTATGGTGATGACTGGAATGTTTGTCATTATTCGCTGATTGTCTTTGAAAAATCTGGTAAGGTTTCAGGTTTGCCCGCTTCCATATAGCGACTTTCCCCCTGTCGTCGTGTGACATTTTCATAAACGCCATCGTCTCGCTTGACTAGTTTGGTAAAACCAAGATCGCGAATTTCTGCGTTGGTTTTTGAGATGTTGATACCGACGCGAGAAATACGTTTTCGCACGGGCTTAAAGCATTTGGGGCATTGTGTGAGTGGTTCATCATGAATTGATTGTTTTTTCTCAAATATTTTCCCAAATGAACAGGATTCTTTTAGGTGTTCGTATTCGTAAATCGGCATAGTTATTCCTTTTCGTCCAAAATAAATTTTGGACTCCTCGCTTGGATACCTGCTGTTTGTGCCAATTCGAGAAAATTTGGAAATGAGGTGGCGACATTGGCGCAATCTTTAATTGTAATTGTATCGTTAGCACGTAACGCGGCTATTGTAAAGGCCATCGCAACACGGTGATCGCCGTGACTATTGATAACGCCGCCCCGTATTTGTCCCCCTTGTATTTTCATGCCATCAGGTGTCGGTTGTGCGTTTATACCGACAGCCCGCAAGCCTTCTGCCATTACTTGAATACGGTCACTTTCTTTGACGCGCAATTCTTGGGCACCGGTTAATACTGTTTCTCCCGTGGCACAAGCTGCTGCGATAAATAATACCGGAAATTCATCTATGGCTAACGGGACTTGTTCTTTAGGAATTTCAATGCCATGCAATTGGCTAGCACAGACACGAATATCAGCGACTGGCTCGCCGCCAACCTCGCGCTGATTATGCAAGCTAATGTCTGCCCCCATTTGTCGCAAAATGTTTATGACTCCTATGCGGGTTGGGTTAATGCCAACATGCTCTAATAATACGTCAGCACTTTGTGCAATACTCGCGCCCACTATGAAAAACGCAGCGGAGGAAATATCGGCGGGCACTTCAATTGAGTTTGCTTGTAATTTGCCCCCGCCTTGTAAACAGACGCGCAATCCTTTTTGTTGAACCGGGTAGCCAAAGCCTGCCAACATACGCTCGGTATGATCACGGGTAGGTGCTGGTGCTGTCACGCAAGTTGTGCCTTGGGCATATAATCCCGCTAGTAACAAGCAGGATTTTACTTGGGCACTGGCAACAGGCAGGGTGTAGTTTATCCCTTGCAAGCGTTGCCTTCCATGAATTTTTAAGGGCGGTGTCCCTTTTGTTTCAATCCATGCCCCCATTGTGGTTAAGGGCTCAGTGACTCGGCGCATGGGGCGGCGCGATAGTGAGGCATCTCCGCCCATTTCTACGGAAAATGCTTGTCCTGCCATTATTCCTGATAATAAGCGCATTGAGGTACCAGAATTACCTAAATATAAGGGGGCAGAGGGTGCTTGCAAGCCATGCAATCCCACGCCATGTATGGTCACTTCTCTCTGGTGAGGACCTTCAATAGAGACCCCCATGGCTTGAAATGCTGCCAGTGTCGCCAAGGTATCTTCACCCTCTAAAAAGCCATTAATATGCGTAGTGCCTTCTGCTAATGCACCTAACATAATGGCACGATGAGAAATGGACTTGTCGCCGGGGACGCGGAGTGTACCGTGTAATTTGCTGCTTGGTTTGACTATAAATGTTTGTGTCATAGGGTCAATTGATCGCGAGCCGTTTTGGCACGAGTGAAAATATTTTGAATAGTTTGACTATCACCCTTAGAAATCGCCTTGGCAAGTTGAGCGAGATTGTCGTTAAAAAGTGCTAACACTTTGAGAAGCGCATCCCGATTGGCAAGAGAAATATCATGCCACATACGCGGATCACTTGATGCTATACGGGTAAAATCCCGAAATCCCCCAGCGGCAAATTTAAAGATTTCTGTCCGATCATCCATTGTTGCTAATGTATCTACTAGGCTATACGCTAATAAATGTGGCAAATGGCTGGTAGCGGCTAAGACTTCATCATGATGCTCGATTGACATGTTAACGACATTCGCGCCCGTTTTTTCCCACATTTGTGTCACTAACGATACGGCTTGTGAATCGGTTTCCTCTAATGGAGTGAGTATCACGCGATGGTTTTCAAACAATTCTGCAAATGAGGCGGCTACCCCACTTTTTTCTGTGCCAGCAATCGGATGCCCGGGGACAAAACGGGGAAAGTGTTGCCCTAAATGTTGTCGAGCATCTGCAACGACTGTGGCTTTGGCACTACCCGCATCAGTGATAATTGTTTGGGGGGACAATGCGTCACGTATAGCAGCAAACATGGGTGCCATTGTGCCTAATGGTACAGCAAGCACAACGATGTCTGCGTTTTTTACTGCATTGGCGGGATGAGTGTCATAACGATCTATGACGCCGAGATCAATCGCTTGTTGTAAATGGCTGGTATTGCGTCCACAAGCAAGCACTTCGCCACACGCGCCGGCTCGTTTGAGGGCACGGGCTAAGGAGCCGCCGATGAGTCCAACTCCAATAATGGTGAGACGTTGAATTAACATTCAGTTTTTAGTTTTTAGTTTTTTTAGTCCATTCAGGCGCCAAACTTAATTAAATTGCCGCAAAAACCGTAAATCATTTTCAAAAAACAAGCGTAAATCGTTGACACCATAATATAACATGGCTAAACGTTCGACACCCATGCCAAAGGCAAAGCCTGTGTACTGTTCATTATCAATGCCGACTTGAGAAAAAACATTGGGGTGTACCATTCCACAGCCCAGCACTTCTAACCAGCCGCTTTGTTTGCACACTCGACAACCAGCACCTCCACAGCTAACACATTGTACATCGACTTCGGCTGAAGGCTCAGTGAAAGGAAAATAGGAGGGGCGAAAGCGCACTTGTAAATCGCGCCCAAAAAAGAGCTTAATAAAATCATCCAAAATGCCCTTTAAATCAGCAAAGCTGACATCTGTATCTACCATCAAACCTTCAACTTGGTGAAACATGGGCGTATGCGTTAAGTCGGAGTCGCAGCGATAGACGCGCCCGGGGGCAATAATTTTTAAAGGGGGTTGCCGTTCCTTCATCACATGAATTTGCACGGGTGATGTATGAGTCCGCAACAGCGTATGCGCGTCAAAGTAAAAAGTATCGTGCATTGCCCGTGCGGGATGGTGGGCAGGAATGTTGAGGGCTTCAAAATTGTGATAATCATCTTCAATTTCAGGGCCTTCTTCAATACTAAATCCAACCTGTGTAAACAATTTTTCAATCCGTTGCAAGGTTTGTGTGACTGGATGTAAGCCGCCTTTTGGTTGTCCACGCCCGGGCAAGGTGACATCAATCCGTTCTGCTGCCAGTTGTGCTTTTAACTTTGCCGCTTTCAAGGCTTGGCTTTGTGTTTCAATGGCTTGTTGCAGTGTTGTTTTTGCCTCATTAATCGCTTTTCCTGCTTGAGGGCGTTGCCCAGGCGGTAACTTGCCGAGTTGTTTGAGTTGCGCGGTGAGTAGCCCTTTTTTGCCTAAAAAGTGAACGCGCAATTGTTCGAGGGCTGTTAAATCTGGGGCGTTGTGAATTTTTTGTTGAGCTTGGCTGATAAGTTGAGGGAGTTCTTGCATTTTTTTGAGTGTCAATTTTTGACGGTGTGTTTTGGTTGTGTGTATCAAGTAACCCTACGCAAATGATCACTGCCATTAAGTTAAGAGATATTGTAGAGATATTGTAGGGTGGGTAGAGCGGAGCGAAACCCACCAACTTGTTGAAATTTATAACTAAGATTTAGAGGAAAATTCTCTAACGGGTAGCCGGTGATTTCTTGCATAGTGTCCAAGAAAAAATAATTTGAACAATTTAATTTGATCTTCGTGAGAAGTAGCTCAACAAAAGTCTTTTAACATTTTCAACTTTCAAAGAAATCCGATTTTTTTAAAAAATCGGATTTCTAGAATTTTATATCGGACTCCAAAATACGCTAGCTGACTCCAACGGATAGCACAATTAAAAACAAAAATAAACCCGCCATCGTGCCCACGATAAGTCCACTGATCAATCCACCAATAATGGCCATAATTGATCCACTGGATACAATACCTAACTTGATGCCACCTAAAGCCGCACCCACTATGGCGGGATATGTGATGATGTCATGTTGGTTCTGAAATGCCGCGATTAGCACAATAATAGTAGCCAATGTGCCAGCCCAAAGAAGGTACTTATTTTTTTCATATTCTATCAGATATGAGCGCAAAGCGGCTGATTTTAAAGCAGCCTCAGACGGAGATGATTCTCCCACTTTTGCAAAAACGATATTGTTTGAATCGGTTGCCAGTTGAATATTATCTTCAACATATTTATTAATATATCGCCCCTCATAGCCAGTCACTTTGCCTGTTTCAAGCAGTTCTAGTTTTTCAATCTCGTTCCACTCATGAGTGCCGCTATGTCCTAGTTTCACTAATTTTTTTTCTTGTTTCCATGCTTGACTGATAGCTTGTTTTTTATATTGCATCATTCGTTCTTCTGGTGATGTGCAAGAAGAAAGTGCCACCATCAACAAGATGAGTCCCAAAGTGATGAGCCCTATTGGTTGAAATTTGAAAGTGTTCATTTCATTTTTTTTGACATTGTTAGTCATATCCGCTATTGCGAAATGGAAGGGTGTTAAATGTTTATAATATTGGGTAAGCGCTTTCTTTCTGAAAAAAAGAAATGATCTCCTGTTCTAGTTTTTCTTTTTCTTTTCTGAGTCGCCGCCCTGGTATCGTCACGACTGGCTTTTTGTGATAATTAAATAAGGCTATAAAGGTTGTGCCATAAGTATCGTCAAGCTGCATCATTGGTTTAACCTTAGGTGTTGCTGATAATAAAACGGGGGTTATAACTGCCAATTCTCCCCCTTGTTTAACAAATGTGACTGGAGACTTGTTTTGAACCATCCACCACAAAGCTTGTCCCTTGTGCCCATCTTCTCCATAAGAATAGTTATATAAAACGGCTTCTTTTATCAAAACGGGTTCCTTTTCTTTATTGATAAAACCCGTTCCATTATCAATGATTGCCAATCTTATACACCTTTTTTCAATCGTTTCTACAATAACAACCGCAAAACCTTCTTTAACATGTTGCTGAATATTTTCTAAACATAAATGTAAAAAGGGTAAGACAACCCTCGTTCTTTTATTAATATGAAGATGTCGAAAAATTTGAAATTTAAGCCAAAAAGTTAAACGACTTTTGTTATATTTTTTACCAAATTTATAGTGTATTTTGAATTTTTTGAACAGTGTTTTGTAATTAAAATATTCGCCAGCGACAAACATCATGTCCAGATTAGGTCTGGTTTTGAGTTCGTTTAAAATCGCTTGAAATTTCTCACAATCAGAAATTTTATTATTATAATTATTAGTAGGTATGGTCCGGCTCATCATCAGTATTAATTGAGTTACCGAGAGATGAGAGAGTGTTTGATTATCTGTCATTCTTATAGTACAACTAATTTAAAGGACGTCCAAGATAAATCTTGGACTCCTACCAACCAAAATATTTATTAGGCAATACTCGCCTTAGCCTTATCAGCCGACGATCTCGATAGGCATATTGTCCCGCTTTTTTATTTTCTTTTATTTTAAGCCAATTGTTTTGCATACGGCTGTTCCATCACAAGGCCCGATATCACTCGAAAATGCTTGACGTTAAAAGTGCAAAGTGTCGCTGGTAAACCAATAGCACAAGCTGCAATCAGTGAATCAATCAAGCCCAGTCCGTGCGACAGGTGGTAAGTCGTAAAGTCAGATAAGGCACGATTACAGTCTGTTTCCGTAGGCCAAACTACTGGTAGCGGTGCCAGCAATTTCAAGGCTTTTTTTACCTGTTGTGCATTTTGAGCATCTTGGATCATTTCCATGACCACTAAGCCCGGCACGAAAGGTAGTTCTGTAAGAGAGGTAAACCATTCTAGGGCGGGCGTATAACCTCGCTGAATATCAATGAGAATGTCTGCATCCAATAAATATTTTTTTTTCTTAGGCATAGTTGCGCCTTTCAGCTTTCTCACGTATTGCGCGAGCGTGTTTTTGGCTATCAAGGATGTCTGAGCGATAACCGTACAGTCCTTCTTTTTCCCAATAAGCGACGAGTTCAGCACCCGTTTTAGGCATGGTGGGTGTTTCTACCATTTTTTTTCCTGAAAGTACGCGCAGGATATAATCGGACAGGGAAAAACCAAGTTGGACAGCTTTAGCTTTAAGATCAGTTTCCAATCCTTGCGGCAAATCAAGAGTAATGCTGCTCATTATTTCTCTCCTACTTAAAGGACGTCCAAGATAAATCTTGGACTCCTACCAACCAAAATATTTATTAGGCAATACTCGCCTTAGCCTTATCAGCCAAAGCCGCAAAGGCATCTTTATTAAAGACTGCTAATTCCGCCAACATTTTACGATCAATTTCAATGCTGGCTTTTTTCAGCCCATCAATGAAGCGGCTATAAGATAGACCACTTTCACGCGCTGCCGCATTTATCCGCGCAATCCATAAAGCCCGAAATTCGCGTTTACGTTGCCGACGATCTCGATAGGCATATTGTCCCGCTTTTGTTACGGCTTGTTTGGCAACCCGTAAGACATTACGGCGAGCACCACGATAGCCTTTCGCCGCATCCAGAATTTTTTTATGTTTAGCGTGAGCTGTCACGCCTCGTTTAACTCTTGGCATTTTTTGTCATCCTCACGGTAATAAACGTTTGACCATTGCGACATCCGCTGGTGCTATCATAATCGGGGAACGCAAATGGCGTTTACGTTTGCTGCTTTTTTTAGTGAGAATGTGTCTACGGTGGCTTTGGCCGCGCTTAATACCGCCAGAGGCAGTGAGTCTAAAGCGTTTAGCCGCGCCACGATTGGTTTTCATTTTGGGCATATTTTTACTCCGCATTTATTAAGGAGTCCAAGATTTATCTTGGACATCCAACATGATAAATTTATTTCTTTTTTATTGGACCAAGCACCATCACCATTTGCCGACCTTCCATTTTAGGACGTTGTTCAACAGTCCCATAATCAGATAAATCGGTTTCAATACGCCTGAGCAGTTGGCGTCCCAAATCTTGATGCGCCATTTCTCTGCCACGAAAGCGTAGAGTAATTTTGGCTTTGTCCCCCTCTTCCAGGAAACGTATCAGGTTGCGTAGTTTTACCTGATAATCCCCTTCGTCAGTACCAGGACGAAATTTCACTTCCTTGAGCTGTACCTGTTTTTGCTTTTTCTTGGCTTTATTGCGTTTTTTGTTTTCCTCAAACAAAAATTTGCCATAATCCATGATTCTGCATACAGGTGGAGTGGCGTTGGGAACGATTTCTACCAAATCCAATCCGGCTTCCTGTGCCTTTTCTAGGGCCTCGCGGTTGGAAACGATGCCAACTTGTGTACCATCACTGTCTATCAACCGCACTTGAAATGCGGTAATAGCCTTATTCAAACGTGTGCGTTTTGGGTGAGCGATCTAATTGTCCTCCTTCTGCCATTTCTGCGTTCAAGATTTCGGTAAAAGCCGCCAGTGACATAGCACCTTTGTCTTCACCATTCCTCAATCGTACAGCAACTTTTTCATGTTGAAATTCGCGTCCGCCGACTATCAATAGATAGGGCACTTTTTGTAGAGTATGTTCACGAATTTTAAGTCCTATTTTCTCATTTCTCAAGTCTGTTTTAACACGAAAACCGTTTTTGAGTAACTGAGCTTCGACCTTTTTGGCATATTCGGTCTGTTCATCAGTTATATTAAGTATAACCGCTTGCACGGGCGCAAGCCATAGCGGCAAGGTGCCCGCATACTCTTCAATTAATATGCCAATAAAACGTTCTAATGAACCTAAAATGGCGCGATGTAACATGACTGGCACTTGTCTACTACCATCAGAGGCAACATATTCCGCCCCTAAACGACCGGGCATGGAAAAATCCACTTGAATTGTGCCACATTGCCAAACGCGATCAATGCAGTCTTTAAGCGAAAATTCTATCTTTGGCCCATAAAACGCACCTTCACCGGGTTGCAATTCCCACTTTAATTTTTTGTTATTTAGGGATAATTCTAAGGCTTTTTCGGCTTTATCCCATACTTCATCACTACCGACACGTTGTTCGGGGCGTGTGGATAATTTAACAATGATGTCACGAAATCCAAAATCGCGATAAACTTTAAATACTAAGTCAATAAAATCAGAGACTTCACTTTGAATCTGGTCTTCAGTGCAAAAAATATGAGCATCATCTTGGACAAAATTGCGTATCCGCATCAACCCGTGCAATGTGCCCGATGGCTCGTTGCGATGACAAGAGCCAAATTCTGCCATGCGTAAGGGTAACTCGCGGTAACTTTTGAGCCCCCGATTAAAAATTTGAATATGGCAAGGACAGTTCATGGGCTTGACAGCATAATCACGATTTTCAGAGTGCGTACTAAAAATCATATCACCAAATTTGTCCCAATGCCCAGATTTTTCCCACAAGGAACGATCTACTAATTGTGGTGTATTGACTTCTTGATAGTCATGTTGACGCAACAAACGGCGGATATAATCTTGTATCAGCAAATAAACCGTCCAACCTTTGTCATGCCAAAAAACCATACCGGGGGCTTCTTCTTGGACATGAAACCAGTCCAAATGTTTGCCAAGTTTACGGTGATCGCGTTTTTCTGCCTCAACTAGGCGCTGCAAATAGGCTTTAAGTTGTTTTTTTGTGGCCCACGCGGTGCCATAAATGCGTTGCAACATTTCATTTTTAGGATCACCACGCCAATACGCGCCCGCCACTTTCATCAATTTAAAAGCTTTTAATTTGCCCGTGCTGGGTACATGCGGACCTCGGCATAAATCGGTAAAATCTCCTTGTTTATATAAGGAAATCTCATCGTTAGTCGGGATCGAGTCAATAATTTGGGCTTTATATTCTTCACCCTGGGCTCGAAAAAATTGGATAGCCTCATCGCGTGACATGACAGTGCGCGTCACTGAGAGATTTTCAGCCGCCAATTTCTTCATTTTACCCTGAATTTGTTCTAAATCATGAGGGGTAAAGGGTTTTTTGTAGGCAAAATCGTAATAAAAACCGTTTTCAACGACGGGACCAATGGTGACTTGAGCTTCTGGAAATAGGCTTTTGACGGCTTGCGCCATTAAATGGGCACAAGAATGGCGTATGATTTCTAAGGCTTGGGGATCGAGCACTGTAATGATTGCCAATGAGACATCGTTTTCAATCACTGTAGAAGTGTCTACTAAACGACCATTAACTTTACCCGCCACAGCCGCTTTAGCTAAGCTGCTACCGATACTGGCAGCGATTTCTGCCACCGTCACAGGATGCTCATATTCTCGATGGCTCCCGTCAGGCAATGTTATAAGAGGCATAATACACAAAAAAAAAACAAAAAAAAAGCACGAACGAGCGTGCTTTATTGAGAGGGAGAAAAAATTTGGTAGGCGCGAGTGGGATCGAACCACCGACCACTACCATGTCAAGGTAGTGCTCTACCACTGAGCTACGCGCCTATGTAAGGCGGGCTAATTTATCACAGTCTAATTTTGAATACAAGTATTTTTTTCTTTTTTTTCTCTGAGCGATACACATTAGGCTGCCATTTGTGTTGGAATAGTATGACGAGTGCCTGTGATTGTATTGGTTTCATCCAAATAGATTAATGTCGGTTTATGTATCGCGATTTCTTTTTGTATTAAGCCAATGTAGGCACAAATAATAATACGATCGCCGGGGCTCGCCTTGTGTGCTGCCGCACCATTAATAGATATTATTTTTGAATGATTTTCAGCACGAATGGCATAAGTCGTAAATCGCTCTCCATTATTGATATTATAAATATGCAGTTGCTCATACTCGACTATCCCCGCCAGATCGAGTAAGTTGCCATCAATCGCACAAGAGCCCTCATAATCGAGTTCAGCATGAGTCACGCAGGCGCGATGGAGTTTGGTTTTTAATAGTGTGCAGTGCATGACATCTATCCTTAAAAAAAACACCAGTCGTTATTATATTATCTCTGGATGATTTTAATCAATGCTGCAACACGCGACGCAGAGCGTCGAACGAGAAAATCTCCCGTGTCCTCGTTCCCACGCTCTGCGTGGGAATGCCTGCCTCGACGCTCTGCGTCGAATTTTTGGCACTATAAAAAAAATCAATCATCTGATTTTTGACTTTCCATTTGCTCTACGCTACTAATATGGCGCACGTCTTTACCTTTAACAAAATAAATCAAATATTCGCAAATATTGCGCGAGTGATCGGCAACCCGTTCCAGGGCGCGTGCAGACCACATAATATTTAAGACAATTGGTATTGTGCGTGGCTCTGCTATCATATAGGTGATCAACTGGCGATTAATATTTTCACATTCTTGATCCACTTTCCAATCTTCATCCATGACGCGCAACGCCATTTCAACATCGACACGCGCAAAGGCATCCAACGCATTATGTAACATCTGTTGGACCTGTTCACCAAGATGACGAATGGCGACAAAATATTTGCTTTCCGCCTCGCCCTGTATTTGCAAAGCCATCTGTGCAATACGTTCGGCTTGATCACCTATTCTTTCGAGATCAGGAATCGTTTTAATGACTGCCATTACTAAACGCAGATCACGCGCCGTGGGTTGACGGATGGCTAAAATTCGCGTACTTTCCTCATCAATCGTCACTTCCAAGGCATTGACTTTATAATCCTCAGAATAGACTTGCTTAGCCAATTGATAGTTATGGGTGGTTAAGGCAATAATCGCATTCGTCAGTTGTTCTTCAACTAATCCACCCATGCCGAGCACTTGATTACGTAACTCTGCCAATTCTTTATTGAATTGTTGAGATATGTGATGTTGTATGAGTTCGTTATCCATAGCGCCCTGTAATATAATCCTCTGTTTGTTTTTTGACTGGATTCGTAAACAGCGTACTCGTCTCACCAAATTCAATGACCTCTCCCAAATACATAAAAGCCGTATAATCAGAAACTCGCGCTGCTTGCTGCATATTATGGGTGACAATAACAATCGTATAATCCGATTTTAACTCATTAATCAATTCTTCAATTTTAAGCGTCGAAATCGGATCGAGTGCCGATGCGGGCTCATCTAATAATAATACCTCCGGCTCAATCGCAATGGCTCTGGCAATCACCAAGCGCTGTTGTTGTCCACCTGATAATCCAAGTGCATTATCATGCAAACGATCTTTGACTTCATCCCATAAAGCCGCCCCTTTGAGAGATTTTTCGACCACTTCGTCCAATATGCGACGGCTGTTAATGCCTTGTATGCGTAAACCAAAAGCGACATTTTCATAGATGGACTTAGGGAATGGATTTGGTTTTTGGAATACCATGCCCACCCGTCTCCGCAAATCTGCCACATTCACAGTTCGATCATAAATATTTTTTTGATCTAACAAAATTTCCCCATCTATATGGACACTATCTACTAAATCATTCATGCGATTAAAACAACGTAACAAAGTTGACTTTCCGCAACCACTTGGACCAATGTAGGCTGTGACGCGCTTTTGCGGAATACGCATGTTGATATTTGTTAAAGCCTGTTTTTTGTCATAAAATAAATTTATATTTTTGACTTCAAGACTAATCGTTTCATTTTCAAAATTGAGAGTCGTTTTTTTTCGCTCTAATGATGCAATATCAATAGCGTGAGTTCGCGTGCGGTTTTCAGTCATGTTCTCCAATCCGAAGCCTCCAATAAATTCAACGCTATCTAATAATGCCTTTACTATATGACATATATATGACAGCTAGGACTATTGTTGACATTTAACGATTCCCCAACAAATTATACAATTCAATCATGTCCGTATTAGCCCGAGAAATATAAGAAGAAAGCACCAATGAATGGTTAGCAAATAGCCCAAATTCTGATCCATTTAAAATCATCGGGCTCCACACCATTTTTTGCGTACCCTCCAATTCCTGGAGCACTTGTTGCAAAATCATCATGGCTTGTTTTTGCTCTAACACATGTTGAAAATCAATTTTGATCGCTTGCAATAGATGCAGCAAAGCCCAACTGGTGCCCCTGGCTTCATAAAACACATTATCAATTTTCGTCCAAGGCGTTTTATTTTCTATTTCAATGCTTGCATTGGAATCTCCATTCATACTCATTCGCCCAACGCTGGCACTCAAACGTTGCGACAAACTGCCCAAGCGTTTGATCACCTCTTCTAACCAATCACGCAAATTGTTGGCACCCGCTAAAAACTGTGCTGAGCGGTTTGTGGGATCCCCTAAGCGGTGTAGATAGTTCTCAAGTAAATCAATACCCTCTTGATACTTTTGCTCACTGCTTGGCCAAAACCATGACTTATTATCAGTATTAAATTTTGGCTCTGCTTTGGCTAAATCAGGGTCTTCAGACTGAGTGCGAGATCGGCTCATGTCATTGCGTAAGACTTTGGAAAAATCACGCACTTGCTGTAAAACGCCCCATTCCCAATTGGGCATATCATCCATAAAAACGCTGGGTGGTATTATATCGTTGCTTAAATAGCCGCCCGATTTATCCACTAAAGTACTTGCCACCTCAATCAAGGTATTCGTTGTGATATAACCAGTAACTATTTTTTCATTGTCACGCGCTGCCCTCTCCTGTGCTGCGACTTTAACATCGAAAAAACTGGGATTACGATTCCACCACAGCCCGATTAAAAACATTAAGACAAATATTGTCACTGCAATCAGCCCAATACTCCGTACTAATCCCCGCTTTTTGAGATTATCTGGGTGGTAGAGTGCCTGTAACTGTTGCCATAACCATTTAATAAAAATCAATATTTGTTGAAGGATAACTTTTCCTGTCGATTCTTTTGCCACAATTGGGTCTCCTTGATAAGACGTAGTGTGCCTGCCTATTTGTGATGGGTTTTAATGGCTTCCGCCAAGCTATCAACCGTGTAGCCTTGCTGCCATTCTTGACGATCATTAACATAATCACCGCTACCGAGGTCAAATTGCTGCATAAATCGAATGAATCCAACCACACCTAATTCCCTTTTTAATACTTCAAATCCTAGTAATTTAATTTGACTATCCGTTTGATTGTGAATTAAGTTCATTAAAGTACTTCCTCTAACCATTTAAGGGGATTATTAACCACAATGATCAAATGCCACTGACTGGTATTGCATGAAGCCAGAATCGCTTTGATTGCTTCTGATTCCAAATGAATTCTAAGACTGGTTTGGTCATCAAAAGGGCGATTGAAACAGCAATTATCAAGATAAATATCCATAAAGATTATAGTTTTCGATGGAAGAACAAGTGTAATTTATCCTTGATAAGACGCGACGCAGAGCGTCGCAGCAGGCATTCCCACGCAGAGCGTGGGAACGAGAACAAGGATATATTAGCAAATCAACACTTATTCGAGAACAGTTTTCTCGTTCCCATGCTCTGCGTGGGAATGCCTGCCTCGACGCTCCGCGTCGAATTTTGGAAAATCACGACTTCATTTTATGTATAATAATAAAAAATAAAAACCATGATAGTTCCTAAATTTATAGATGTTTATTTATAGACATGGAGCTAACAGTGGGCCGCTCTCGCGAGTGAGCAGAAGTTAGATCGGCCATCACACCTTCT
>JALXAQ010000260.1 GCA_026991885.1 Thiotrichaceae bacterium | reverse complement strand
ATCCGCACCCGACGCTCACTTAATTCCTTATCTAAAGATTTTGCAGCAACCGCTCCGCCCCTCGCGCTAACAATTCATTCCCCAACTCTCGCCCCAAATCCTCAGCCAATTCAACTGCCCCATGAACGGAATGATATATCACTTCTTGACCTTGGACATCTGCCACTAATCCCCGCAAAGTTAAACCGGTTTCATCTATTTCAGCAAAACCCGCGATGGGCACTTGACATCCCCCGCCTAAACAGGCATTCATGGCACGTTCTGCTGTCACTCGTTGTTGTGTCACAGGATCATTGAGCACTGAAATGAGTTTAATCGTTTCAACATCATCTTGTCGACATTCGATGCCAATGGCACCTTGACCAATCGCCGGTAATATCACTTCAGGTTTTAATATTTCACGAATACGCGCCCCCATTTCAAGTCGCTTTAAGCCGGCGGCGGCTAAGATAATCGCATCATATTCGCCCTTGTCTAATTTGCTCAATCGAGTGCCAACGTTGCCTCGTAAGCTACGGATTTGTAAATCTGGGCGTAATGCTAGTATTTGACTTTGCCGACGTAAACTGGATGTGCCTACGATTGCGCCTTGAGGCAAAGCGGTTAAATTGGCGTAGTGATTAGAGACAAAGGCATCATAAGGCTCTTCACGGCGCATAATCACGGACAGGATTAAGCCGGCTGGGAATTCGACTGGTACATCTTTCATAGAATGTACTGCAATATCGGCTCGTTTTTCTAATAATCCATTTTCCAATTCTTTGACAAATAATCCTTTTCCTCCAATTTTGGCTAGTGGTGTATCAAGGATTTTATCGCCTTGTGTTTTCATTGCCACGAGTTCGACTTTAAGATCGGGATGAGTGCGATGTAAAACCTCACGAACATGATGGGTTTGCCATAAGGCTAGTGGGCTTTTTCGCGTGGCGATGCGTAAAATTTTCATAAAGTTTCCTTGTCCAAGATAAATCTTGGACTCCAAGATTATTTTTCCTCGTTCCCACGCTCTGCGTGGGAATGCCTTGCTGGACGCTCTGCGTCCCGCACCGCAGAGCGGTGCAAACAGGCATTCCCACGCAGAGCGTGGGAACGAGGATTAGAGGCTGAGTAGTTACGATTATTTTTTCCTCGTTCCCACGCTCTGCGTGGGAAACGAAGTAACGGAGCGAAGCGGAGATCATGCCTTGCTGGACGCTCTGCGTCCCCGCACCGCAGAGCGGTGCAAACAGGCATTCCCACGCAGAGCGTGGGAACGAGGATTAGAGGCTGAGTAGTTACGATTATTTTTTCCTCGTTCCCACGCTCGGCGTGGATTAGAGGCTGAGTAGTTACGATTATTTTTTGTTTTCTGCAAATACTTCGTCACGATATTGTTGATAAAATTGTAAAGATTTATGGACGGCTTTAACAACGGCACGCGGCGTAATAGTGGCACCTGCAAATTGATCAAATATGCCCCCATCCCGTTTGACTTTCCAGCCCGCTTCATCAGGATTTTTCAATGAGCGCCCATTAAAGCTCAAAATCCAGTTAGAGCGACGCATTTCAATATTATCACCCAAACCTGGGGTTTCCTGATGAGAGAGAACACGCACGCCAAGTAAGCTGCCATCATAATTGATGCCGACTAATAAACGGATGCGACCGTTATAAGCATCGGGTGCTACTTGTGTCAAAATGGCGGCGACGGGTTGCTCGCAAAAACGGGCACGATAAATGGTGACTGGCTCTATTGTTCCTAATACGGCCTCATTTTGCATTTGACGAGTATCTGTAAATAAATCATTATCATATTGATCAGGGGGAATCAGTACATTTAAAGCTCGCAATAAAGCAGCACGCTCATTGGCTATAATTTGTTTATGCGTTAGTTGAAAAGTGAAGGCGACTAGTTCGCCCCCAAGTACGGCGAAAAAAGTCAACAATGCCGCCGCTTTTAGCATTTTTTTTATTAACATTTTTTATCTCTCGTCCAAAATAAATTTTGGACTCCAAATATTCAGTTTTAGAAAAGGTCTAACACTTCCAGCAACGCTGACTTGATTGGCTCCAATTCTTCTTCTGAAAGTAATCCCAGTTGTTGTTCTTGAAATCTCGTTTCAGCGACAACCCTAAGTTGGGTCATTTTGGCCCAACATTCGATTCGATTGCCACCCGTGCCGGTAGGTAAATGGACTGTTAGTGGATAATCGACATTGGGTTTTTGTGTTGTCAAAGGAATCACAATGGCTGTACCTACTTTGGATAAAGCCTGCCGTTGCATAATTAAACAAGGTCTTGCTGCGCCTTGTTGTTCATATCCTTCGGTGGGTGACAATCTAACACGGTGAATAGCACCACGATTTAAGATCAAAACGTACCTCCTTGTCCTACTATGTCGATGTAGTCTTGCATTCCTTCTTCTGCTTCGTCGATTTCGGCTTGTGTATTGAGCTTAGCGGCTTCGACTTCTATTTTGGTATCCATCTGATCGCGTAGCATTTGTATCAGTGCAATTTCGATCAGCGCAGAACGACTGGGATATTCATATTTTTTGACGAAATCATCTACCTTTACCAGTAGTGTCCAAGGTAGGGTGGCACTGATTTTTGTGTGTTTGGTTGCTTTTATCATTTTTTATGCTCCTAATTAGGAGCATAAATTATACTACTAATTGTATTATAATAGCAATTCTGAATTATAACCTAATGTCCAAATACCCGAGGTTGGGTATAATAATCAATGATAGGAACAGCCATATTCATCAACAACACCGAAAATGCGATTGCGTCAGGATAACCGCCCCAACTGCGAATCACATAAATCAATACTCCAATGCCAGCCCCATAAAATAAGCGACCCTTATTTGAAGTCGCAGCCGTCACCGGATCAGTGGCAATAAAAAATGCTGCAATTATTGAGGCGCCAGCGAAAAGATGAAACAGTGGTGAAGGATGGATGTCAGGATCAAACAGAAAAAAGAATCCAGATATAATAAACAGACTACCCAAGACAGCGACGGGAATATGCCAAGAGATGATCCGTTTATAAATCAGCCAGCAGCCGCCCAAAAAAAACGCATTGCCTATCCATTCCCATCCCCTGGCACCAAAATCACCAAATAAAGGGTTTTGTTTTATTTCATCGACAGTATAAAAGTGTCTGAGCTGGGTTTTCATTGTATCCAACGGCGTGGCACCACTCAGGGCATCAAGCGTGAGTCCGCCCGTGGGGTGTCCCGTAAAAATAATACTAAAACTATCAACTATGCCCGGAAAATGACCACTTAAGGAGGCCAGAGCAGGCCAATGTGTCATTTCTACAGGAAATGCAATTAATAACATCACATAACCCGTCACAGCGGGATTAAATGGATTATAGCCCAGTCCACCGTATAGATGTTTGGCAAAAATAATGCCAAATGCCGTCCCCAAGACGGCGATCCACCACGGGGCAAACGGTGGCAGTGCTGATGCCAGTAACCAGGCTGTCACTAATGCGCTATTATCAGTGAGAAAGGGGCGCAGTGGGCGACGGCGTAGCCAGAGCATCAGGGCTTCACAGGCTATCGCTGTTATACTCGCCAATAAAATATTGACAACAATTCCCCAGCCAAAAAAATAGACATATACCATAATACCTGGTATGAGTGCATAGAGCACTTGTCGCATTATCTCTGGTACGCTGTTATTAGGTTGATGTGTGAAAGGAGCACTCGATGTTTTAAATTGCATCATAATCTATAAAATTGCTATGTTAAAATTTAGTTTTTTTAGTTTTTTCATTTTAAATCTTTTATTTATAAATGGATGTAGCAGCATTGCTTACTATTCTCAAGCCCTCGGCGGACAATGGGAAATTTATAGGCGCTCTCAACCCATTGACAGGGTAATTGCTGATCCCACCACGCCAAGAGCCCTTAAACAACAATTGGCTGATATTTTAAAAATGCGTGCCTTTGCCAGTAAAGTTTTGCATCTCCCCGACAATCGCAGTTATACTTATTATGCTGACATAAAACGCCCTTATGTCGTCTGGAATGTCTTTGCCGCCCCCGCATTTTCTTTAAAACCTAAACAGTGGTGTTTTCCAATAATCGGCTGTGTCAGTTATCGGGGCTATTTTTCAGAAGCCGCCGCGATGGCTTTGGCAAAGGAATTACGCACACAAGGATATGATGTCTATGTTGCCGGGATAGCGGCTTATTCTACCTTGGGTTGGTTTAGTGATCCCGTACTCAATACTATGTTAGCATGGAGCAAATTCAGAATGGCAGGGCTAATATTCCATGAACTGGCACATCAAAAAATATATATTCAAGATGATACAGCCTTTAATGAAGCCTTTGCAATGACAGTAGAATATGTTGGCGTAGAACGTTGGCTGGCGCAATATGGTACACAAAAAGACATTATTGATTATCAACAATCGCGGCAACGGCAAACTGAGTTTGTCAATTTAGTGCTGGCAACCCGTAACGATTTACAAGAAATTTATCAACAAAAATCATCACCCAAAGCTAAAACTGCCGCATTTAAAAAGCTGCGGGCACAATATGCCCTATTAAAAAAGCGTTGGGGCGGTTATGCGGGTTATGATGCTTGGATTGCAAATGACTTAAATAATGCCAAACTTTTATCCGTTGTCACTTATCAAGATTATGTGCCGGCTTTTAGGGCTTTGCTTGAACAATTGGACGGCGATTTGGTGGCTTTTTATGAAAAAGTTGCACAATTGGGTGAGTTGCCTATAGATGAGCGGCATGAACAACTGAATTAATAACCCTTGAAACGCGGATTAAACGGATTACACGGATTACACGGATTAAAAACCTAAAAATACTCATTATCCTCACTTTTTACTTCGATTCAATGACTTACAACACCAACAGACCAACATGCACAGAAAATACAAATTTGGTTTTCTCGGCCTATCAGGCTCAGGAAAAACCTGCATACTAGCCGCCCTTGACATGCAGCGCAGAGCCCATCCCGCTGCCTATACCAGTGCCCTACTACCAGTCGATGTGGCACCACCCCCTATGGGTGATAAAGAAAGCTGGACAGATGCCCAAAAAGAGGCATACATCTTACACCAAAGTAGTGAGCGGCTTAGTCAAGTCAAAAAACAACTCGAACAAGGCACCGTCCCAATGGGCACCGAGTTAAGCTATGACTTCATTTTTGACTACGAATTTTCCTCAGAAAAAACAGGCAATTTCCAAGCCCGCATCATTGACTATGGCGGCGAATTAGTCAATCCTGAAGGCTATGCCCCCGAAAAAATCGAACTGCGCGAAAAATTAGCCGGAATGGATGGACTTTTAGTTTTAGCACCCGCGCCGCATCCCACAAAAAAAGATAAAGCGATCTCAGAATTTCTCAACTTACTACAAAATACCCTAACGCGCATAGCATTTGAACAACCCATCGTATTATTAATTAACAAATGGGACCGAATTGCCCCATTGCCCGAATATACCGTCTCACAACAAGCCTTAAAAGCTGACGAATTGCCTACCACAGAGCATCGTGACTTATATAATGCCCTGAGCAACAAAGTCGGAGAAAAAAATTGTAAAGCCTTTCCGCTCAGTGCATTTGGTGAATATGAACAACGCAGCACCGCCGAAGGAAAAGAAACCGAATTTCCTAAACATGTCAATCCACTCGCCTCATTTGGCTTATTAGAAGGCTTTATCTGGTTGACACAACGCCTAGACATTATTAGGCTGGAAAACTATGAACAACAAGTCGCTGCCTATAAAAAATGGATACCCTATCCATCCACATCATTATCAGCACACATACATCAAAGCAAAGAGATTACTCAGCTTTTTCCAAAAGAGCCCGACATGTCAAAGCGAGTACTAAGGGCACAACAACAATATACAAGCATCTGGAAATATCGACTGATTTTCTTGCTATCCATTTTAGTGAGCCTGCCACTCATCGGCGTGGGGACTCAACAAGCCTATCAAGACAATCAAAACTATAATCAAGTCCAGAGCACCTTACATGATCCCAAAGCACAAATTGATGACGTTAAAAAGGCAGAACAGTGGTTAGAAAATTATTACTACACAAAACCAATCTCGCACCCTTTATCTTGGATATTTGTTGTCAGTAATAAAACGGCCAAATTAGAATTAGAACAATCGCGCTCACAGAGAGAACAACGCCTATGGCAAGTGATACAAAACGCCCCCTCACTAGAAAATAGACTACAAGCGGGCAAAAATTACCTCAGAGCCTTGCCTAATGGCAAACGTCTCGCGCAAGTCAAAACAATTGTACTTAAAGATGAAGACACATTGCGTCAACAACGAGAAGTGCAATGGTGGCAACAAGTCGAACAAGCACAGACTGAAACCGCAAAACTCGAAGCCGCACGTCAATATTTAGAAAATATTTATGACGGCATACATAAAGCAGAAGCTGAAAGTATTGTCGCAGACATTGAAAATAAATGGCGTACACAGGAAGAACAGCACTTATGGCAACCCGTATTAGAAGCAAACACTCCGCGCCTTCAAATAGAAACGGCACAAACTTATTTGCAAGAAAAACCCGATGGTGAACATGCCGCCGAAGCACAAATGCTGATGATACAAGCCAAAGCCATATTGCGTGAAGAAAAAGAACAACGCTGGTGGCAGCCCGTCGAACAAGCGACAGCCTTGCTTGTCAAAGTTGAAAAAGCGCAAGCCTACCTAGAAGCCATGCCAAATGGACAACACGTCGCCCAAGCCAATATCATCCTGGTAGAACACGAAACCCAAAAAGACTGGGCTAACTTTGAAAATGACTATTATGATTGGTTGACTAATGGCTATTTTTTAAAAGCGGCACAATACCTAAACCAACGCCAACCTAAAGACGCGCCTAAGTTACAAACTTTGAAACAACAATTTAAAGAAAACTTTTTAAAGCGAGTAGAAGCCAAAATAAAGAGTTTGCTTGAGCGCCAAAAATGGACAGATGCCTATCAAATAATTGATAATTACAACTATTTTCCTAATGAATTCCAAAATCAGGAAAAAGCGGAACAAATGAGAGCCTTGCGTATAAGAGTGCAAGAGGCAGAAGATCGTTTTCTTTATTCGCAATTTCTCAGGGCAAGAGATATAGAAACAGCCGATAACTATTTAAGTTTAGCCCCCTTGAAAACGATGCAACGTCAAGTAAAGGACTACAAAAACTATCTGATTAAGATGCAAAATCCCCTCGGGCTCACACTGATACTCTCTAGGATAGAATGGGGAGATTTTAATGCAAGCGACAATACCATTACCGTTTTCATGGATGGCAAAAAAATGATAGAACAAGCGGGCATTGATGCAGAAGCGAATAACCAAACTGGCGAAATTGGGCGGCGTTATTTTACACATAAACTCAATACTCTCGTGACCATTCAAGTCAAGATTGTTGAAAAAAATTGGCTCTCAAATGATCAAGACAGTGGGCAAAGTCGTCAAACCGTTCAAGTTGCCAAATTAAATGGTTACACTCTTGATCTCTATGGAGAGGACTTTATAAATAAAGCCGTATTCCAATTGGAAGGCATACCACGGAAACCACATTTATCCTCATGGGAATAATAAATCAATGTCTGTATTTTTAATAGCACAAACACCGCGAGCAGGATTGAGAAATCACTGTTTTGTGGTACCTGAGCATTTTTTAGAACTGACATCAAGACGAGAAGTCGGAGAACGCCTCAGTGCGGCTATCTCTCAACCGGAAGGGGATGACTATATTGCGGTCAGTCAAACCGTGGAACAAATAGGCAGTAGTCGCCAAGGCCATGAAATTTTGGTCTTAGTAGGACTAGATGTCAAGCAATTATCAGAGAATGCTCGCAACAATGTACGTTCCAAATTAAAAGACTACTTATCTCAATTTGAGATTTTGGTCACTCAGACGATTGACTGGGAAAAATCGGGTAGCGATTTATTTGTGCAGCGTCGAGAGCTAGAAAAATGGGGGCAAGATAGCCTTTTTCTGGGCTTGCCTCTTAAAAAATCGGTCATGACAGCCGCCAAGAAATACTTTATTTTGAAGACAATTGGCGTAGGGATTGCTACTACACTTCTATTGCTTGCGATCATTTTTGTGTCATATTTGATCAGGCAACAAAAAGAAAATCACATAGAGTCAACTGATGTTCGCATTGTAGAACCAGATAAATTTCCCTATGATAAATACAACCGATTACTACCTAAAGCTTGCACTATTTCTCCAGAGAATAAAAAAGCCTTAGCCGAATTGATCCCCTTATGTCAACTCTCAAAGAGGATTGAACAACCTGATTTTTTGAAAGCCTTAAGGGAGAGTTATTGTCATGATTTTTTCTTAAAAATAGAAAGGTTTGACAACCTTAATGAAAAAACAGTGCTGGAATTTGTCACAGTGGGCAACCATTTACAAGCCCAAATGGAACTGGATAGACTGACTGATTATTCCTTGGGCAAGCGAGTTTTTAGGGTTGTTGATATTCGTAACAAATTAAGGGCACTCTACAAGGCATTTAATCATGAGACTCAAATAGTATGTCTTCCTTTTTTTACAGATGAAGATGTAGAAATGGCCTCATATTTAGAGAAAGTTCTAAAAAAGGGTGAAAAACCCCTAATCGCTTATTTGGCACTTGATCCAAAAAAAGTCGTCTTAGAAATCGAGCGAGAGAGAAAAAAAGACAACTTGGAAGACAAATTGGAAAATCTCATCACTCAATGGGAACTCGGGAGCCCGACAAAACAGGAAAAAGCCAAACAAGAATTAGAACAACAACTCTTAAAAGTCTGTGGTAAAAATAACACGGATGAATTAATTCAATGTGTTCAAATAGAACAAGTGGAAGCAACTGAACTTAAGATGAATCAGATAGTAGTGTTTATATCCAAGGAAGAGGATAAAAGGCAAATTTATGGACTACTTGGTTTTGATAAAAACGACTATTTTGAGCACAAATTAAAGCTCATCGTGGCTATTCGTCAGGCTCTAAGAGAACTCGATGCCGCTATCAATGGGACAGCACCTCAACCCGTCTATCTACCCTTATTCAACAATGAAGATGCTAGAATTATTAATCGACTTCATGAGGAGATAAAAAAGGTAGAAATTATCAAAACCGAAAAACTGTTGGAGGGTCTAAAAAAAATAAGAGAAATGGGGCAAGAAATGGTTAAAGAAATGCCCAAAAGGAAACTGATGACACAAATCAATCGACTATTCTCAGAATACCAATACCCCGAAGAGATAAAAACATATCTTTCTCAACAATTAAAAGTATTTTATGAGAAAAGTTCTCGTTCTGTTGTCAATAATAAAATTAATATGTTAATTAAAAGTATTGATGCAGTGCGATAAGCTTAAAGAAAAACGACAACTTTCTCGTTGCTTTGGAGTCCAAGATTTATCTTGGACAATTGATTAACGCACATCAGCGTAGGGTGCGTCCCACGCACCTTTCGCGGTGTATCGTTTATTTGTTTGTGCGTAGGACGCACCCTACACTGGCTAAGTCCCAGCTTAAAAACTATAGACGAGAGTAACGGCGGTGACAGTGTCTGTTTTTTCCGTCTCGGGGGGAACTTCGCTATTGTTTTTGACCGACAATGACAACTTCATTGCCAGATTACCCATGATATTAACCTTAAACCCAGTATCGGATTGCGTGTAAATATTATATGATAAAGAGTATTTATATCTTGATGATCAAATGTCAAGTGCTAAAAAACT
>JALXAQ010000259.1 GCA_026991885.1 Thiotrichaceae bacterium | reverse complement strand
CCACTGATGAAGTTGCTACCAATGTGCCTGCCATACCCGAATTATAGAAAAACCATTCGTTCTGAAAATATTGGCTAAATCATAGGGCAGCAACAACTTTTAAACCTTGAGTTTTTATGTCTAACCCAAAAAGAAAAGGCCCAAAATAGGGGGGGTACTTCCCTTCGACAGGCTCAGGATAAACCCAGTCCGCTCAGCAGAACTGTGCTTTATAGCTGTTATATGGTTTCATTCATTAATCACACAAAACCCATTACCAAAAGGGTCTGCACAGTAGGCAATAGAACCCCAGTCTCCACTTTCTCCACCTTCGTGTAAGCCACCTAGTTTCAGCACTTTCTCCACAACACTATCAACATTCTCACAGAGGAAATCTAGGTGAATTGGTGTCCAGTGGCGGGCATAGTCACGGACAACATCACTTGAAATAAGAGGTTTTGTTCCCGCTTCTTTTTCTTGCAGGTAGATGTCGGCATTTTCGACAGAGAGAACAACCATATTAGCACCTTGGTCACGCACTTTTTTACAGCCTAGCGCTTCAATATAAAAAGCTTCTGCTTTCTTTAGGTCTGAAACATCAATACTTACGGAGATTTTTATCATGACTGCTTTCCTTTGGGTTTCTTCTATACTAACAATCAAAGCGAACAAAAAGCAAACAAAATTATATTTTTATTATAAAAGTGTTAGCGAAGCAGAGCGAGACAATATTGGAGTGATATCGACGACTACCCGTCAGGGTGTTTTTAAAAAGCATAAAAAAGGGGCATGTACTTCCCTTCGACAGGCTCAGGATAAACCCAGTCCGCTCAGCAGGACTTCCTTAAGGATGTCCTGATTAAGTCCCATAAAATTCTGTAAGTCTCTAAGGCATCATATCCTAGGCGCGATTCGCAGGGAATGCTTATTGCCTTCACAAGCAGTGCAACAACGGAGATGATGCCTTAGAGGCTACCCTGCGGGGCTTAGCCAAATTCCCAGACTCTGCGTTATGCTCGCTTACAAGGCAATGAGCATTCTAAGCTCACATGCCTTGATTCTGGAAATTTGGCGTTGCCAGAATTTATGTGACTTGATCAGGACTTCCTTTATAGCTATGAACTAATCACTTCCCAGTATTTTCTTATCCAATAAGGCATTAAACCAATGCTGCGCCATTTTTATTTCGCCGTTTGCATTTGGATGTATCTTATCTTTTTGCATGTCCGTTTCTAGGTTAAACCCTGTATACATATCGGTGCTTATAACGGGTGAGTTGGGCTGGCTTATTTCTTTGGCTAAGGCCGCTATTAATTGGTTGAGTTGAGCCACCTTTGCATTTTTCCTTAATGGAATTATTTCTGCGAGGATAATTTTAATCTTGTGGTTTTTACTACGTAGTTTCTTGATAATATTGTGAATATCGTCACGTGTCGATTCTGGTGACTGCTTTTGATACAAATCGTTTGTGCCAAGGTGTATCAAGGCAATATCGGGCTTGTAATTGAGCAACCAATCATTCAAACCTTTTTCGCCATTTTCTAGGCCATTGAGAATTTGATCAGCCCGCCAACCTGAGTGGCCTTCATTTGATGCTGGGAAGGCGCTGTTTTTGTAAGAATTCCATTCCCTTCCGCCATTTCCTTTTTTAGTCTGACTGCCGATGAATTTGACCTGTTTTCCTGCATCGATAAGCTGTTTCCAAAGTGGGTAGCGGTAACTGACTTTATATTTACTGGCACAGGTTATTGAGTCTCCCAGCGGGAGTATTTTTATTTTTTGTAAATTGGAATCGGCACAGCTTATATTAATGAAAAATAGGCTGGAAAGGCTAAGTAGAATGACGGGCAGTTTTTTACTCATTATTTTCTGTTTCTATTATTAATGTAACTAGCACCATAACAAAAAAAAGCAAAAAGGTCAGCCTTCGACAGGCTCAGGATAAACCCAGTCCGCTCAGCAGGACTGTGCTTTATAGTGACATTAACCCGCCTTTACCATTGGCAAATACTCAGAATTCCAAGCCTTATCCTCAATCGCTTGATCAATTTCAGAAGCTTTTAACCCTGCTTTTTCTTCTCCATTCTCTTCAATAATTAAAGCTAAGATGCGCTTTGCGATCATCATGCTGACGTTACGTAAATCGGAAATGGGCGGGAAGATTAGGCCATCTTTTATATAGTGTTCAGTGGTGTAATCGGCAAGGGCGTGGGCTGATTCTATAATCATTGAGTCGGTGATTTTTCCGCAATTACCTAAGACGCTGGCGAAACCAAGCCCAGGAAAAATGAAGGCATTATTACCTTGGCCTACCGATTGTGACTTATCTTCAAAGATAACATCAGCAAAAGGGCTGCCTGAGGCGATAATGGCTTTTCCTTTTGTCCAGTTGAAAATATCTTGGGGCAGAGCTTCCACATTGGCGGTTGGGTTGGAAAGTGGGAAGATAATGGGTGAGTCTGAAACAGCGGCCATCTGTTCTATGATTTCTTGTGTAAATAAACCAGAAACGCCTGTTAACCCCAATAAAATTGTAGGTTTTGCATGTTTGATAACTTCAAGAATGGTTGGGACTTCAGCGCTGATATCCCAGCTTTCATAGCTGTCTTTAAACTGCATAATAGGTTTTTTATAGGCATCGGGGCTGATGCCCTCAACAACAAGGCCAAACTCATCCATAATATACATTTGCCGACGTGCTTGTTCGCGCGTGAGCCCTTCATGGACTAATCCATCTTGAATCACTTTTGCAACGCCAACACCGCCTGCGCCTGCGCCAACTACCATAATGCGTTGGTCTCGTAAATTTTCACCCTTCATTTTACAAGCGCTAAGTAGACCCGCTAAAACAACAGCGCCAGTGCCTTGAATATCATCATTAAAGCTGGGTATTTGATCTCGATATCGCTCTAATACGGCGAAGGCGACATCTTTGGCGAAATCTTCCCATTGTATAATTGCTTTGGGCCA
>JALXAQ010000258.1 GCA_026991885.1 Thiotrichaceae bacterium | reverse complement strand
AGTCTAATTGAGCCCAAGTGTTGTTATTGAGCCATCCCCAAATACCTTCGGGGGGGGTAAAGTTGATAATCACGTCATCTTGACCAGAGCCATCTATATCTCCGCTCACCATGCTGAGTGCCGAAAAGGGGTCCAAATAAATCCAAGTATTGTTATTTATCCATGCCCAAATCCCCTCATTGTCAAAGTTGATAATCACGTCGTCTTGACCGTTACCATCCATGTCGGATGTGACCATGCTTGTTGCCGAAAACGGGTCCAATTGTGTCCAGGTGTTGTTATTTAGGAATACCCAAACACCCTGTTGAGCACCCAAACCGACAATCAGGTCGTCTTGACCATTACCGTCTATGTCTCCCGTCACCATGCTGTCCGGCGACAGCGTATGCAATTGCGCCCAAGCAGTGTTATTCATGAACGCCCAAATACCTTGTTGGGTGCCCAAGTCGGCAATCACGTCGTCTTGACCATTACCGTCTATATCGCCTGTCACCAGACTTTCGGCGGTTTCTGAACGCAGGGTGGTCCAAGTGTCATTATTCAAGTAGGCTTGAATGGATGTATCAAAGTTGACAATCAGATCGTCCCGCTCATTGGCATTGCTGTGCGTTCCGATGAGGATTGTTAGGCATAATAGTACTGTTCTAAATAGCATCAGATTTCTCCTTTGTCGTTTGGATTTTATCCATGATGATAGTACATGAATTGATGCTATTTATCAAGAAAATTAGGCCATACAATACCTAACTCCTTGGTTTTTGTATCACAATTCCTTGATAAAAGTCGAACAACCGATAGCGAGCGTAGCCTCAATGCCATTAAGTTAAGAGATATTGTAGGGTGGGTAGAGCGAGAGCGATACATCGTTATGGGACGCCCAACCCACCTTTATTATAAATTTCAAATGTTTGGTGGGTTTCGCTCCGCTCTACCCACCCTACAAAAAAGCTTAACTTAATGGCATTGGAGCGTAGCCTGGATATCATTCCGGGTGCGTCCTACGCACCCTACTTGCTCCGCGTGGGAACGAGGGTATCCCTGCTGTATTGCCTGTCGTTTTTGATTTTGACTTATCCCTTCTTAAATGCAATCCTTGTCGTTTATTTTCCTAACAGTTATGAAAAACTAAAAACGCATGAATAAGATAGAAAAACTCGAACCACTCTCCGCCCCCTTACAAGGCATCAATCTCATTGAAGCCAGCGCGGGAACAGGCAAAACTTATACTATCACCACCCTTTTTATCCGCCTCATTCTCGAAAAACACTTAACAGTGGATAATATCTTAGTCGTCACCTTTACCGAAGCCGCGACAGAAGAATTACGTGATCGTATTCGTCGCCGATTGCGTGAAGCTCTGCTCGCCTTTCAGCAGGGAGAGAGCCAAGATGACGTTTTAGCAGGCTTAATGCAGCAGTGTGCCGATCACCAAGACGCGATTTTCCGTTTAACTAATGCCCTACGCGGTTTTGATGAAGCCGGTATTTTTACAATTCACAGTTTTTGTCGGCAAATGTTGCAGGAAAATGCCTTTGAAAGTGGCATGTTGTTTGATACCGAATTAGTCAAAAATCAGTCACCGTTATTGCGTGAGATTGTGGAAGATTTTTGGCGCTTACATCTTTATGATACGTCTCCGCTTTTTATTACTTATGCCCTGGAAAAAGCTTTTAATAATCCAAATCGTTTGCTTAACACCTTGAAAAATGGACAATATGTCGGGCAACCCTTTTTAAAAATTATTCCATACCATGATTCGCCCTCCTTGAGTGTCGAAGAATTGGCATTTGATAGCGCCTTGACGGCAACCCGGCAAGCCTGGCAAGCGGCAGAAATCGAAGATTTACTCCTTAATGACAACAACTTAAATAGAAGTAAATATCGAAAAACCTCAATTCCAAAATGGTGTCAAGATTTAGACAGTTTTCTGACGACGCATCAACGCTCCATTACTTTGCCAAAGGATTTTACGAAATTTACCCGCAGCACAATTGCTCAAAGTCTCAAAAAAAATAAAACGCCACCGCAGCATGACTTTTTTGATCACTGTGAAAAATTATCTCATTGTCAACAAGTCTTATCTGATAACTTTCAGCAACACTTATTGGCTTTAAAACTCAAATTGTTTAAAATCGCTGAACAAGATTTGGCAGATAAAAAGCACGAACATCATATTCAATCCTTTGATGACTTATTAATTAATTTACATAAAGCCTTAAAGGGTGCAAACGGTCAAAATTTGGCGCAATTGATTCGTAAAAAATATCATGCCGCCCTGATTGATGAGTTTCAAGATACTGATCCCGTTCAATATGAAATATTTCGCACCGTGTTCGGCGACAAACATATTTTGTTTTTAATTGGTGATCCGAAACAAGCCATTTATAGTTTTCGGGGTGCCGATATTTTTACCTATATGGCTGCTTGTCGTGATGCGACACATCGTTATACATTGGCAACCAATTGGCGTTCTGAACCCGATTTGATTAGCGGCGTCAATGCCTTGTTTAAACAAGTCAACAATCCGTTTCTTTTTGAAGATATCCCTTTTCAAGCAGTGCAACCGCCTAAACGCTCGCTTGATGATAAGCGATTAAAAATAGAAAATAAATATTTACCGCCTTTACAACTCTGGTTTATCCATCGCCATATCGCCAATTGTCTCCCTGAGAAACCCATTAATAAAAGCTGGGCAAAACGACAAATTCCTATTTCAGTCGGTAACGAAATAGCACGCTTATTGATGTTAGGGCAAAAAGAACAAGCACTAATCGGTAATAAACCCTTAGTGGCTGGAGATATTGCTGTATTAGTGCGTACCAATATCCAAGCGCGGCAAATGCAGAGAGTCTTAACCAAATTACGCATTCCTAATGTCTTGTATAGTCGTGAAAGCCTATTTAGTTCCAAAGAGGTGATGGAAATGGAACGAATATTGATGGCGGTGGCTGATCCCGGTAATGAGCCCTTAATTAAAGCGGCATTGACGACTGATATGCTTGGGATGAATGGTACTGACTTGCATCAGTTAATGGAAAATGAGGCACTGGAACAAAAACGTTTGAGTCGTTTTCACTATTATCATTATCTTTGGCGAAACGTCGGTTTTATTCAAATGTTTCGCACTTTGCTATTCAAAGAGCAAGTACAGCCGCGTCTTTTAAGCTATCCAGACGGCGAAAGGCGTTTAACCAATGTGCTACATGCCGCTGAATTGTTGCAACAAGCTGCTGTCCAGCAAAAATTGGGTATCACTGGCTTATATCAATGGTTATCGCAATTACACCACGACTATAAAACTCAAGAAGGAAATAAAGAGGCGGAGGCAAATGAACAAGAATTGCGTTTGGAAAGTGATGAAAAATTAGTCAAAATTGTGACTATTCATAAAAGTAAGGGGCTCGAATATCCCATTGTGTTTTGTCCCTTTGTATGGGATGGTATTTTATACACTCGCAAAGGGGATCAGTTTATTTTTCATAATGATAATGATGAACTGATATTAGATTTAGGCTCGACAAAACAAGAGCAACATCGTCTGCGTGCCTTAGAAGAAGAACGGGCGGAAAATTTGCGCCTATTTTATGTTGCCGTGACGCGCGCTAAACATCGTTGCTATTTAATCTGGGGCGCTCTCAGAGATAGCTCAAAATCCGCTCTTGCCCATTTACTTCATCCGGGCGTTGACGTGGAAAAGGCTGATGATGCTATGCTTAGAGAAAGTTTACAACATTTAACCAAAGACAAGACGCTGCAAATTGCTGACTTGCCCACTGATTATGCGCCCTACCGTCGTCAATTTGATAAAATTGAAAAACTCAAACCTCGTCCATTTTTAGGCAAAATTGATAAAGGCTGGAAAGTATCCAGTTTTACTTCTCTCTCTAGCACAAATCCGTCTTCTGATGCTGCTGATCGTCCTGATTATGATGAAATAACGGTCATCCGCCCCATCAGAGATAGTCGGCTTGATAAAAACCATATTTTCAGCTTTCCACGCGGTGCCAGGGCGGGTACTTTTATGCACGCACTGTTTGAAAATTTGGATTTTACCCACCCCTCTCCTGAATTAATTAATCTTCAATTGTTGAACTTTGGCTATGATGTGGAAAAATGGCAAGCAGTGATTTTGACGCTTGTTGATGATGTCCTCAATACGCCGCTGGAACAAAACTTGCTTAATTTTGCGTTGTCCGGCATTAGCCGTCAAAAACGTTTGAATGAATTAGAATTTTATTATCCAATTTCCGAAGTGATGCCGCAAGGCTTAGGTACAATATTTGCCGATTTTGGTCATCAAGTCTCTTTTAACTCGTTTGCTCCTGTGCGCGGTTTTATGAAGGGTTATATTGATATGGTGTTTGAATATGAGGGGCGTTATTATCTAGCCGATTATAAATCGACGATGCTAGGAACTCAACCAGAAGCCTATCATTATAGTTCATTAAAAGAAGTGATGAGACGGGAAGGCTATATATTACAATATCATATTTATGCCGTGGCATTGCACCGCTATTTATCCGCCCGTTTGCCACATTATCGTTATGAAGAGCATTTTGGCGGCATCTATTATTTATTTTTGCGTGGCATGCGCCCAGAGTGGGGTGCCGATTATGGGATTTATCGGGAGAAACCTGCGGCAGCGTTAATTAATCAGTTGTCGGCATATCTTAATCAAAGTAATGGAGATTAAATGCAAAACCAAATTAAACATCAAGAGGCTATTTTTCAAGCACTACCCGATCTGTTTTTTATCATTGTCGCAGATGGCACAATTATTGATTATAAAACCGGTATCGATGCCTATCCTTTGCCGCAAGAAATAGTCGGTCAACGAATACAGGATATTATGCCTGAAGAGATTGCCCCTCAATTTAGCGCTGCAATTCGTGACTTGCAAAAAACAAAAGGCATTGTCCACTTTGATTATCCATTGACAATACAAAAGCATCTTCATTTTTATGAAGCGAGGCTAATGCCCCTCTTAGAATCTCAAATTGTCGTCAATATACAAAACATTACTGCCCGTAAAACCCTTGAACAAAAATTAATCAAAGCGAAAGAGGATGCGGAAAAAGCTAATCGCACCACAAATGAATTGTTAGCGCAGACGAGTCACGAATTACGTTCGCCGCTCAATGGTATTGTCAGATACAGCCAAATTATTCAAAAAGATAAAAAATTGACAGAACTCCAGCATTCAGCTATCGATGTCATAGAACGTAGTTGCAACTATCTATTAAAGCTGAGCAAGGATATGTTAGAATTGTCTAATATTGAAGCAAAGGCATTACGTCAATCTTCAATCAACTTGCCTAAATTTTTGACTGATATTTCCGAAATGGTGCGGATTCATGCACAGAAAAAAGGGGTATCCTTCCGTTATGAAACCACGTCAGATTTACCACAAGCGATTTATATTGATGAAAAATCACTCGCCCAAGTCTTAGTCAAGTTACTGAGTAACGCTATCAAATTTACGGAGCATGGGGGGGTGACATTGAAAGTCGGATACATTGAGCAAAAATCCCAGGTTCAATTTAAAGTCAGCGATAGTGGTATAGGCATTCCACAAAATCAATTAGAGGCCATTTTTTCGCCTTTTGAACGGCTAGATAAACGTGAAGGAATAGGGCTCGGATTGTCCATCAGCCAAAAACTGGTTCGCTTGATGGGTAGTGATTTGCAGGTTGAGAGCAAGGTTGGTAAAGGTAGTCGTTTTTGGTTTGATTTAGATTTAGTACCCAAGCAAGCACAAGCACTCAAACAACAGGTAGTCATAAAGCCAAATTTTCCGTCAAACCTCCAGATGCTTTATGACTTCGCTAAACAGGGAAATTGCAGCGGCATTGATCGTTGCCTAGAGCAAATGGGGGATAAAAATACGCCATTTTTTCATAAAGTGAATGAACTGGCTCAAGAATTTCAACATGAAGAAATTTGTAGGCTCATTGAAACCAAGTGAGATAAAAAATGACAAATGCACAAAAAAGTACTATTTTACTCGTTGATGATAGTCCAACCAGTTTGAAGGTATTGTACAAGTATTTCAATCAGTCTGATTATGAAATATTTGTCGCTAAAAGTGGTGAAAAAGCGCTTGAAGGGCTGGCTCAGATAAAACCCGATATTATCCTTTTGGATGTTATGATGCAGGGTATTGATGGGTTTGAAACCTGCCGTCGTATAAAAGAAAATGAAGAGATGCGAGAAATACCGGTCATTTTTATAACGACACTTTCTGAGACTAAGGATAAGGTGAAAGGCTTTGAAGTGGGTGCGGTGGATTATCTCACCAAACCCTTGCAACAGGCAGAAGTTTTGGCGCGTGTTAATACACATTTGATGATCCGCAATCAACAGAAAAAATTAGCCCGTCAAAAAGAAGAATTGCGAGAGCTGAACGCCAGTAAAGATCGATTATTGTTAAATCTTTTGCCCTCACAAATCATAGATGATTTGAAAAAATCAGGCAAAACTGAACCGCAACCTTTTGAAAATGTTTCTGTTTTCTTTTCAGATTTTGTAGGATTTACTGAAATCTCATCAAATCTTGATCCTAAAATCATCATTGAGGAATTGAATGATATTTTCACGCATTTTGATGAGATTATGGAGAAAAACAATTGTGAACGTATTAAGACGATTGGTGATGCCTACCTTGCCGTTTCTGGGATGCCCAATCCGAATCAAAATCATGCGAAAAGTGTGATTAATGCTGGCATTAAAATTATTGAATATTTGAATGTTCGGAATCAAACGAGTGAAATTAAATGGCAACCCAGAATTGGAATTCATTCTGGCAAAGTTGTGGGCGGTATTGTGGGCATCAAAAAGTATATTTATGATGTTTTCGGAGATACCATCAACACTGCGAGTCGAATGGAAACCTATTCTGAAAGCATGAAAATCAATGTATCAGATACCACTTATCAGCTTGTTAAAGACGAATTCGAGTTTTTTGAAAGAGAAACTTTATTTGTCAAGGGTAAAGGTAGAATGAAAATGTATTTTGTTAATTAATCCATTAAAACCTTGAATCACGGATTTTGCGGATGACTCGGATTAAAAACCTGATAAGACTCATTATTTGTCGTTCCTTTGGAGCGTACTTTCCTCGTTCCCACGCTCTGCGTTCCTCGTTCCCACGCTCTGCGTGGGAATGCATTGCTGGACGCTCTGCGTCCTGCACCGCAGAGCGGTGCAAATAGGCATTCCCACGCAGAGCGTGGGAACGAGGAAGACTCATTATTTGTCGTTCCTTTGGAGCGTACTTTGCACGGAGTAATTTTTATGATACAAGAAAATGTAAGTCTGGCAGATTTAATGTCTGGTTTGATGATGGTATTTTTATTGATCGCTGTCGTTTTTATGTTGGATGTGCAACAAGAAAAAAATGCGATGGGAGAAATTGCTTTGTTGGCTGAACAGAGCCGTTCGCAATTACATGATGATTTGATGGGAGAATTTTCTGCCGATTTAAAGCAGTGGAATGCTGTCATTTTAGAGGATAATACGGTGCGCTTTAAGGCACCTAAGGTGTTGTTTCAATCCGGTCAAAGTACGCTGCGGCTAAAATTTAAGACCATTTTAGATGATTTTTTTCCGCGTTATGTTAGCATTTTGCAGGGTTATCGTGATGAGATTGAAGCTATCAGGATTGAAGGCCATACGTCAAGTTATTGGCAGAATGTTAATGATGTCGCCATTCGCTATCTGAAAAATGTTGAATTGTCACAGCAACGCGCTTTGTCAACGCTTAAATATTGTTATCAATTAGGCAGCGTTAAAGATAAGCGGGAATGGCTACAAAAAATGCTCAGAGCCAATGGCTTGGCCTTTGCTCAACGGATTTTTAATGAGGATGGCTCAGAAAATGCGAAAAAATCTCGCCGTGTCGAATTTAAAATCGTCACCAAGGCTGAGCAAAAACTACATCAGATTTTAGTCAAGCATTTGGAGGAGTGATGACACCGATTTTATTCGTTTTTGGCGGCTTGATGTTATTTGTCGCGGTGATTGATGTTGTCAGCTTTTTTCGTGATCGATATGTTAATTGTAAGCCTATTATTATTAATATAGGCGTATTGGGCACATTTGTCGGTATCGTTTTGGGCTTGTTAGATTTTGATACGCACAATATTACAGAGAGTGTGCCGCCCTTGCTAGAGGGTTTAAAACTGGCTTTTTTAACTTCTATTTTAGGCTTAGGATTGTCTGTGTTTTTGTCTGTGATACAGGCTTTATTTATGCTACTACGCGGTACTAAAGCAGATGAAAAGGTTGAGTCTGAGACCAAACAGCAATTAGAGATGGCTAATCAAAGCTTAGCGGCGATTTTAGAAACGGTCAAACAACTGAAAAGCGATATTTATCAACGCCGCCATCGCTTTAGTAAACTGAATGCTGAAGGACAAGCTCTGCCAGATGAGGCGACACAATGGACGGCTGTCCAAGATAACGAGACGGGTTTCATTTGGGAAACTAAAACGCAGGATGGCGGGCTGCAAGATGGTAAACATATTTATACTTGGTATGCCGACGGAAAGGGTCAAAAAAATGGTGGCCAATGTAAAGGCTGTCGCTGTGACACTGAGGGCTATGTCGAGGCGATTAATAAAGAAGAATTGGCGGGTTATAATAATTGGCATTTGCCCACTATAGAGGAATTTGAAACTTTGTTTAAAGATGAAACAAGTATTGATAAACGCTATTTTCCCAATATTCAGAGTGGATGGTATTGTTCTTCAACGCTCAGTGATGATGATAGGCTTTGGTGTATGAATTTTGAGACGGGTAATCGGGGTGGGGGGCAACATGGGCATTTGTTGTTGGCTAGAAAGAAAAGTTAATGGCAAGGTACGCTGGAGAGCTAATTTTTTTTGTCATCATGAAAAGCAAAGAGTTCAAATATTGGCTAGCAAAACAAGGTGCTACCTTCGCACCCGGCAAAGGTAGTCATTTGAAGGTTTATCTAAATGATCGCCAGTCTGTTTTGCCAATGCATGCGAGAGACTTGAAGAAAGGAACTGTTGAAGCTATTAAAAAACAGCTTGGACTAAAATAGGAGTGAATCATGTTATGGGATTTTCCAGTTGAGTTGATATCTGATGAGGAAGAGGGCGGCTTTGTTGTCACCTTTCCTGACATACCAGAGGCGATTACTCAAGGTGAGAATCGGGAAGAGGCTCTTTTGTATGCACAAGAAGCACTGGAGACTGCACTGATAATGTACATCGAAGAGCAGCGCGAATTACCTCACCCCAGCCCGGCAGAAGGCCGTCCCACCGTTTCGCCGGACGCGCTTGAATGTGCTAAGCTAGGTATTTATGTCGCTATGCGTGAGCAGGAGATACCTAAGGTAGATCTCGCACAACGTTTAGATTGGCATATACCTCAAGTTGAGCAGTTGCTTGATCTTCGCTATGCTTCCCAACTAGCTCAAATTGAGCAGGTAGCCGCTTCTCTCGGTAAGCGCGTTGAGTTACAAATTGTTTAGGATTTAAAATCTGTTGTACAAAAGGAGTCTGCCAGATTTATCTGGGACGATTTTCTTTGCAGGACGCTTCGCTAAGGGAACGAGAAAATATCCTTTTGTAGGGTGCGTCCTACGCACCTTATTAATCTACACTGACAATTATTTGTGCGTAGGACGCACCCTACTTGCTAAGTTGACGGCATACAAAATCTTGTCCGATAATTTCTCGATATGCACTTTCATGTCTTTCATATCGGTGGCGATTTGTTGTAAATACTCCTCTTTTTTATCGCCAAAGATGATGTTTGTCATGCCTTT
>JALXAQ010000257.1:7189-32830 GCA_026991885.1 Thiotrichaceae bacterium | reverse complement strand
TTGCTGGACGCTCTGCGGTGCAGGACGCAGAGCGTCCAGCAAGGCATTCCCACGCAGAGCGTGGGAACGAGGAACGCAGAGCGTGGGAACGAGGAACTGAGTAGTTACAGTTTTTTTTGAAAGAGCCATCCTATTTCTGATAACTGAACAGTGATCACTGATCAGTGATAACTGAAGATAATTGTGCAAATGAATCAATGACTGCATCAGGATTTGCCTTGCGAATATCTTCGCCGTGGTTATAGCCGTAACTGACACAGATAATTTGAAAGCCTGCCGCTCGTGCGGCTTGTACATCGTTGATCGAGTCGCCCAGCATGAGTGCCTTGTGCGGTTCAACTTTGAAAAACTCGGCTGCATGTAATAAGGGCAAAGGATCAGGTTTCTTTTTTGGCAGACTATCTCCGCTTATGACTAATTTAAAATCTTGATCGATTTTGAATGCTTTCAGCAAAGGCGTGGTAAATTGTTCGGCTTTATTAGTAATACAGGCTAATACAGCGTTTTGCGATTTGAGCCAATCCAAGCCTTCTCGCACTCCCGGAAATAGTGTACTATGACGACCATTACATTCTGCATAGACAACTTTAAACAAGTGTAAGGCAGATTGAAATAATTTGTCGTCTGGTTCACCCTGATCATTGTCAAGCAATGCCCGTTTGACGAGGCGTTCTATGCCGTTACCAACCCAGCGCCGAACTTTTTCCTCGCCTCGCTGCGGCAAATCTAATTGCGACATCATGCCATCAATGGCATAAGCTAAGTCTGGCACCGTGTCTATCAATGTGCCATCTAAGTCTATCAAAATTAATTCTGGCACTGTCATTATTTTTGCACCTGTGCTAATTCTGCCCGCATCGCGGCAATCGTCGCCTTGTAATCGGATGTATTAAAAATGGCAGAACCTGCCACAAATGTGTCAGCCCCCGCTTCTGCGATTTCACGAATGTTGTTGATTTTTACGCCGCCATCAATTTCTAAGCGAATATCGCGCCCACTATTGTCAATAATTTGACGTGCTTCGCGTAATTTTTCCAAGGTGGCGGGAATGAATGATTGTCCCCCAAATCCGGGGTTAACCGACATCAATAATACCATGTCTACTTTGTCTAAGACATATTTGAGATAGTCCAAGGGGGTGGCTGGATTGAAAACCAAGCCCGATTTGCAGCCATTTTCACGCACCAGTTGTAAGGAACGATCAATATGTTCGCTGGCTTCTGGGTGAAATGTAATATAGGTGGCACCCGCTTTGGCAAAATCGGGGATGATGCGATCAATTGGTTTGACCATTAAATGTACGTCAATTGGGGCTGTCACGCCATGTTTACGCAAGGCTTCACAGATTAAGGGACCAATGGTCAGATTAGGCACATAATGATTATCCATCACATCAAAATGGACTATATCCGATCCCGCCGCTAATACATTAGTCACTTCTTCCCCTAAGCGGGCAAAATCGGCTGATAAAATGGATGGGGCTATGAGGTAGTCAGACATGATTTTTTTGGCTCCTATTAATAATATATATAGTACATTTTTTCTCGTTCTGTCGCGACGCTCTGCGTATCGAGCGAGGGCATGAATGATAACATAAATCTCGTGCGTGCCAAAAAAAAAGCCTTGAAATAAATTTCAAGGCTTCTAGGAGTCCAAGATTTATCTTGGACATTTAAAATGTCGCCGTGATATTAAGCCAAAACGCCCGCCCTGGTTCATTCACTTGTACCGGCTCAGGATTAAAAGGATCAATATTCGCACGATTGACATGGTAGGCATAATTTTTATCAAACACGTTGTTTACGCCAATTTTGATCTGGGTTTGTTTGTTGATATTCATGCGACCGTAAAAATCTAGGACAGCAAAGCCGGGCGTTTTTTGAATATCTAAGCCACTACCCGTCTTTATATCATCATCAACTCTATTTTGTTTGGCAAACAGACGCAGCTTGCCACCTATTTGCCATGTCGCCGGTTTGTAGTCAAAACTGAGCGTACCTGACAGCGGTGGCGTTTGTGCAATCGGGCGATCATCGGTCGTATTAGTCGCATGGACAAAGTCCATCGTGAATCCGCTCAACCATTTTTTATTCCATTTAAGCTGCGTTTCCCATTCAAAGCCATAGAGCCGTGCATTTACATTACGATAGATCGTGGCATTATCATTTTGCAAAATACCCGCTTGGGCATGGGCACGATCTCTTAAAATGTAGTCGCTGATATTGTTATAGTATAGTGATGCGTTGCTATTCCAGCGATTTTTTTGCGAAGATATTCCCAGTTCTATCTGGTGATGCTGTTCAGGTGCTAAATCTGGATTACCGATCCAACGTATCGCGCTATTAGAATTATTAGCCATCAAAAAGCGTTCTGTTGCATCGGCTGTACGCACGCTGCGACTGAGACTGATAAATAAAAAATTATCGGCGTTAGTCAATTCATGCTCATAACGAATAAATCCACCCACATTGTTTTCTTCGTGCTCTGCGGCACTTTTGCCATAATATTTATTATATAATTTATTTGGCGAGACTCCGCCCATTGCCGCCTCACTCGCCCGTGCCGCTTCGCTTGTTACTCGATCATAGCGCAAACCCAGCTTGAGCGTATCAACTTCACGGACAGGTAGCAGCATTTCACCAAACAGCCCAATCTGTTTTAAATCAACATCAGGCCACATGATTGATTGAAGTGTAGAGACACCAACTAAACGATTAGCATCCCGATTATTGTGTTGATAATCTATCCCCAGTGTCCATTCGACATCATTATCAGTCAACCAGTTGTGGCTCATACGCCCTCCTAGCGTCTTGGAATCGGCAGCGACCAACATTTTCATCGGTGCGGTGAGTGGACGTAGAGAAAAATTATCCATGACATGCTCAACATCAGTATGATAAAGTTCTAGTTTAGTCCCCCATTCATTTTCATATTTTAAACGAATGGTATCATTATCCGCCTTGGGCGCATCCATGCCTGCCCCCGAATATAAAACATCATCTGTGCGAGTCGCCTCAAAACTCAATTCAAAACGAGTTTTTTCAGTTGGCGTGTAACCAAAGATCAGATTGCCCGATTGAGTGGTGAAAGCCGAACGTGTTTCATTGCCATCACCATCTTCATAATTTTCACCATCCTGATATTCAATAATGCCACGCGCAAAACCTTGTGTACCACCGAGCGTTATATCACCAAATAATTCTTTAGTCTCAGAATTACTGGTATAGCCGCCGCCGACTTTTCCCCGCAGAAATTTATTTTTAGTCAAACGTGGCGTTTTTCGCTCAAACAAGACGGTGCCACCACTACCGCCCCCCCCATAAATGACGCTTTGAGCGCCCTTAATCACTGTCACAGTATCATAAGTTTCTATCGGTGAATAAGACGTTGGGGGGTCCATACGATTAGGGCAGCCACCATGAACATAAGCCCCATCTAATAAAATATTGAGTTGATTTTGGCTTTGTCCACGAATAATGGGATCAATACCGTGTCCGCCCATGCGTGTGCCGGAGACGCCGGGGATATTGCGTAGAAAATCACCCGCATCGACTGGGGTGCCTAAAATATCCTCTGTCTCTTCGTGTGACACGCCGGGTTCAGGCAAGCGTTCACCTTCGATTGTCACAGTGGGTAGCGTTGTCGGCTCTTCAGCCAAGATTGGAGTTGTTGCTAAAACGATACTTAAAATAAGCGGTTGACGTGTCATATTATCTGTTAAATCATTACCAAAATGATCACTGTCACTGGCATTTTTTGTACCATTTTATAAAAATATTAATTTTCAATGAGATACTAAATTTTAGTGTGAGTAGGGTATGTGATTTAACCCATTTTTATGTTATATAACAGTTCACTATAAATCGAACAAACCATTATTCAAATCTCATGTCAAACTTATTAGGCCATTCAGGAGAATTTTGTACCGTCATCCGCGCCGCCCGTCTTGTTGCGATGACAGATGTAACGGTACTTATCGAAGGTGAAAGTGGTACGGGTAAAGAACTGTTAGCACAAAGCATTCATCAACATAGCCCCAGAGCGCAAGGTGCTTTTATTACGATTAATTGTGCCGCCTTACCCGAAAACTTAGCGGAATCTGAATTATTTGGACACCGTAAAGGGGCTTTTACGGGTGCTGTTGCTGATCAACAAGGGCGCATACAAGCCGCTAATGGTGGCACACTTTTTTTAGATGAAATCGGAGAATTACCGCTTTCCATTCAAGCCAAATTATTACGTTTTTTAGAAATGGGCGAATGTCAAGTCATCGGTCAAAGCCGCGTCGAGCAGGTTGACACCCGCATCATCGCTGCGACTAACCGCGATTTATATGCACAAACGCAACAGGGCAATTTTCGGCAAGATTTATATTATCGTTTAAATATTGTACCTTTAGAACTACCGCCCTTACGCAAACGCTTAGACGATTTAGAGATGTTACTAGAGGCTTTCACCAAAGAACTGGCAAAACGTCACAAACTTTCTCCCCCCCATTATAATAAGGCAACGCTCAAGCGATTACTTCGTTATAGATGGCCAGGCAATATTCGAGAATTACGCAATTTTTCTGAACGGATGCTCATTTTTTTCAGTGGAAAAACCATCGAACCAACTCACTTGCCTCGTCAATTTCAGTCTGAAAAAACGGCCAAGTCTGCGGAAGGATTTAGTTTGCCGGAAAGGGGTATCAATTTGGAAGCTTTAGAAATCAAAATGATTCGTCAAGCTCTTGATAAAACTTATGGTAATCGTAGTCAAGCCGCGCGATTACTTGGTTTAACACGCGATACTTTGTTGTATCGGATAAAAAAACATGCGATTGAAATTTAATGTTGAAACAATTGCCATAAACCAACAGCCACAACCGCCCCAAACAGTGAACTGATTAAATTCACTAAATCATTGTTTAACCAATGAAATCCGCGCTTGTGTACCGTTTGCCTACCACAAGAATGCAGCGGATAGCGTTCAGTCTCCATCGAACAATGGGGGCAATCATAAATAGCCTGCACCGTTGCCCCCAGTAGCGAATCCAGCAACGAACCGCTCAATCCCGCCAACGAAACAACCAGCAAAATTATTAACGCTTGGGGAGTGAATAGAGTGGTAACTAAAGCAATCAGGGCAGCACCGCCAAGAGTGGCTAAAGTGCCCCAAAAAGTGATTCCCCCCGACGTACCACGTTCAACAATTTGACCTGTCGTGATCAAGCGTGGCGGTTTGGCACTCAATACCCCCAATTCAGTCGCCCAAGTGTCCGCATTTACCGTTGCCATTGCCCCCGCGTAGGCTATCCAAGGCCAAAATTGATCCGGATAAAAGGCGTGAGTGATGACCAGTAAGGCACCCATACCCCCATTGGCAAAAACCTGCGCCCAATCACGTTGAGCACCTTTAGCGAATTTGTCGCCCAAATTAGCCTTGTGGCGACTAAAGGCACGAGAGAGCCCGCTTGAAGAAATAAAAAAAGTGAGCAACAACATTGCCCACGATAATCCGCCCAAGCCAAAGATCAGACCACCGATAATTGTAGCTGCCCACGCTCCACTGATAGACAATGCCCTGACACGCCACGCGATAAAGCCAATTAAAGCCCCTAGTAAGAAACCGATGAAAATTTGTGTGTTCAGCATATCATCAACTTAGATGATGAGGAAATGGGATGGGATGGGATGGGAGAGGAGTGGAAACGAGACGTATAATCCCCCATAGGGGGGATATAGGAGATAAATTTATAATTCTTTCGCGTGTTCTGATAAATAGCTAGCCACACCATCTGGTGTGCCTTTCATACCCGCATCACCTTTATGCCAGCCAGCAGGGCAAACTTCGCCATGTTCCTCATTGAACTGTAAAGCATCAATCATGCGAAGCATCTCATCAATGTTACGTCCAAGTCCTAAATCGTTGACGACTTGATGACGAACAACGCCTTCCTTGTCGATCAAAAATGATCCACGAAAAGCCACAGCTTGATTGGGGGTTTCCACATCATAAGCTTTGGCGATGGCATGTGTCAAATCAGCCACCAAGGTATAAGCCACCGCACCAATGCCGCCTTTATCTATTGGCGTGTTGCGCCAAGCATTATGTACATATTGTGAATCAACAGAAACGCCTATGACTTCAACATTCCGGTTTTTAAACTCATTCAAACGCTTATCAAATGCGATTAATTCTGTCGGACATACAAAAGTAAAATCCAAGGGATAAAAAAACACCACGGCATATTTGCCTTTAACCGCTTCTTTAAAATTATAGTCACCAACAATTTCACCATTGCCTAAGACGGCAGATGCTGTAAAATCAGGGGCAGAACGTCCCACTAATACACCCATTCTTGATATCCTCTTTTATTGTTACTATAAATAAATGTATGTGCAAAGTACGCCTTGCACTTCTGAGTAGCGTACCTTGCACCAAATATAGATACTATTTTTATAAATGCAAGTGAAAATCATTTTATCCGAGCTGAAATTTAGAGTCCAATCGGGGCAACCATAAAGGATTGCCCCTACAATATCGTTTGTTTTTGTTTCCTCGGCAAAAGTTTTCGCGCAGCGAAAACTTTTGCCGAGGAAGGCAATCCCTTGTGGTTGCCCTGTCATGGTATCTTGAAAAATCCCTTAAATACTACCATTTGTCCAATACTCTTCAAGCTTAGTTAATTTATTCACCAACAGAGCACTCACAGTACTAAACTGGCCACCAAATTCCAATTGCGCTTTGGCTTCACTTTTGTGCCCTGCCAAGGCTAAAGTCAGCACATGAGCGGCATCATGATGGAATTTTTTATGCAGGTCATAAACTTTTGAATAATCGGCTAGCGTTTTTCCCTCTGCTGAATCAAGCCATTTTCCAAAATCACAGTGATGGTGATCCCGCAGTTCATCAACTGTGAATGACGTTTTCTGTGTATCTATAGCCTGTTTAAGACGGAATTTCCATTGACTATGCGCTAGAATCATTTTATCTATTTTGTTCACCTTAGGCTCCTTTATCTAAAAACCTTATTTTGAACATTGTTTTATTATTCTAAAAAAATTGTTATACTATCAACAAATCCACAAAAAACAACTAATAATAACACCAACTTGAAAAGTTACATGAATAAGCGATTTAAACTCTCTTGTTTTACAGTACTTACTTGCTTGAGTCTGTCCCTTTTTGCAGATGACGCTAAAAACACCTCGAATGGTATTGAATTTAAACTAGGACCTGCAAAGATCCGAGTGGGTGGTCAAATCCAGTTGGATTATGATCACTTTAAGGATGTTCATAACAATGGAGAAACGGGTAACAACAGTGAACAGCGCCGTGGGCGTTTATACTTCAAAAGCTTGTTAAACAACTGGGAAGCCAAACTCCAGATTAATGTGAATAGTAAAAAGAAAGAGGTAGAACTGAAAGATGTTTATATCAAATTCAAAGAGTTGTATGGTATTGATGTCACCATTGGTAATGCCAAAGAACCTTTTGGTTTGGAGACATTAAATAGCTCAAAATCCATTCTTGCCATAGAACGCGCTATGGCTTCGGCTGTTTTTGCACCATCACGTAGTTATGGTTTTACACTTTCTACTAAAGGCAAGAAAGCCAGCTTTGCCACGGGTATTTACAATGAAGATCATGACGAATTCACTCAAGACCTTTATTTGGCATGGACAAGCCGTATGACTTATACACCTATTATGACAAAGGATTCTATCCTACATGTCGGTTTAGCAGGCTCTCTCCGTGATATGGCTGGCAAGGAGTATCAAATTAAAAATACTGCCGAAGTTCACCTCGCTAACAAAATTGTTAAAAGTCCTGTTATTGTGGCTGACAAGGTGAGTCTTTTGGGGCTTGAATTGGCAGGCATTTTCGGCTCTCTATCACTTCAAAGTGAATATATGAGAGCTTTCGTTGATGCGTTGTCGGGTGCGAATAATGCACAATATGATGGTTACTATGTTCAACTTGGCTATTTTTTAACGGGAGAACGGCCTTCTTACAAAAAAGGTTTATTCAAAGGCAAGGTTAAGCCTTATTCGGATTATGGTGCTTGGCAATTACTTGTCCGTGGCAGTTACCTAGATGTCTCTGATAATAATGTGGGTGTTGAAGCAAAAAATCTCACTTTTGGCATCAACTATTATGCGAATCCAAATTTGCGTATTTCAGCTAATTATATTATGACGGGACTCAAAGACAATTCTGATGCAGAAGCAAATGAAGATAATGGTAACGCATTCTCTCTTAGGTTCCAATATTGGTTTTAGAAATCAATCGACGCTCCGCGTCGATGCTTGCATTCCTTTGCCTCGCGTGGGAACGAGAAACGTAGTAGAAGGAGTCGGCCAGATTTATCTTGGGCTCGCCCAGTTAAAGATCAAATTTTCTATCCATTGACGAAATACACCCTTCTACAATAAAAAAATACTTGATCAAAATATTTTCCTTTTATAGTTAAGGCAAATGAACAGCCATAGGTGGTATCCACCCAGGCTCTAAATGTTCACAGGTAACTATCGTATAAATGCCACCACGCACATTAAATTCTGCCCGTAAACGCATAAAGCGCGGCATACAAGCCTGCACTAAATCATTGAGAATTTGGTTAGTCACCGCTTCGTGAAATGCACCTTCATTACGATATGACCAAATATAATTTTTCAATGATTTGAGTTCAATACACAGTTTATCAGGCACATAATCTAAAAACAGCGTTGCAAAATCTGGTTGCCCCGTTTTTGGACAGAGACAGCTAAATTCAGGCATACGGATATGAATGGTATAATCGCGTTCTGGATTAGAATTATCAAACGTTTCAAATATTTTAGAGGGTTGACTTGGCATTTTTTCTTTCAATTTGACATATACATAGCTTGTCGTTGCAATTCACAAAACTCATCAGCAGCATTATAGCCTTGCTTTTTCAAACTATGGTTGCGTACCGCTGCTTCAAGTAATACAGCTAGATTACGCCCTGGCGCAACGGGTAAAAGGATTTCTGGAATATCTACACCCAAGATGCGGCGGACACCAAAATCGCCTTGTAAACGATCAACATTTTGTAAACCTTCAGAAGTCATCTGTTCTAAATGTACAATCAGACGTAAATATTTATCTTTCTTAATGGCACTGTCGCCAAAGAGGGCTTGTACATTCAAAACACCTAAGCCACGCACTTCTAAAAATGGATTTATACCTGATAAAAGACAAGCACCACTGATCGTTTCAGGAGCAATTCTGGAAAATTCGGTGGCATCATCGGCAATTAAACGATGTCCTCGACTGACCAATTCTAGTGCTAATTCACTTTTACCGGTGCCACTTTCGCCCGTAATCAGAACTCCCATACCTAGCACGTCCAGAAAAACACCGTGCATAGTAATGCGTTGCGCGAGTAGTCTGGCTATTGAAGTGTGTAAATAATTAATGAGATTTTCACCAGACAGTTGGGCTCTAAACAAAGGAATCTGATACTCCTCGGCAGCATGGCGTAAATCAGCGGGAACCTCAGGGCAGTCAACCATGATAATACAAGCCAGATTTTCGTTTTCAAAGATTTGCTTAAGTAAATCTTGATAAACGTTTCTGGCAAGGGCATCCAAATAGGCCAATTCGTAGGGACCGACAATTTGAATTTGGGGAGGGTGAATTAGGTTAAGATAACCCACATGCGCCAATTTTTGATCAGTTTCCAATAAAATGACACGATCTTCACCTCCTCTACCTGCGAGCCAAGTTAATGTTAAGCCTTCAGCATAATTTTTAAAGAGTTCTCCAATACTGAGCGGGATCATAACAAATCAGGTGGCGGTTGCCAGTGGGTTAATAAGTCAAATTTTTCGCTACACTCTTGAGTGTGACGCAGCTTTTCACAAAACTTGTCTTTGCTAAATAGATAAGCCAATTGGGCTAAAATTTTTAAGTGTTCTTCTGTAGAATTTTCTGGCACCATCAAAGCAAACAGTAAATCGACGGGTTGTTTATCAACTCCGTCAAAATCGATACCTTTCTCAAGTTGTAAAAAAGCAGCTAAGGTGACATCACATTGAGCGACTCTGGCATGGGGAATCGCAACACCTTTACCTATACCCGTGCTGCCTAAACGTTCACGCTCGAATAAGCTGTCGAAAATATCGTGCTCTGTCAGTGAAGGGATTTCTTTTGCCAGCAATCGACTAAAGTGTTCAAGCACACCTTTTTTGCTGTTCACTTCGACATGACAGAATATCCGTTTTGGCGTAAGAATGTCTGAAATTTGCATGTTTTTTTAGTTATCAGTTTTCAGTTATCAACTATCAATTTTTTCTCGTTCCCACGCTCTGCGTGGGAATGCCTGAACGCAACGCTCTGCGTTGCAGGACGCGGAGCGTCCTTGAAGGCATTCCCACGCAGAGCGTGGGAACGAGAAAAACTGATAACTGACAAACTATTCAACCGGTTGAAGTTTTATGCTTCCTTCAGATTGACGATGATCTTTGAGTTTTTCCTTATGTTTCTTGATTTGTCTATCCAATTTATCAGTCAAACCATCAATGGCAGCGTACATATCTTCATGTTCAGCACTAGCAAATAGGTTCGCCCCATTAACATGCAAAGTCGCTTCCGCTTTTTGACGCAGTTTTTCAACACTGAGGACCACATGCATGTTAGTAACATGATCAAAGTGACGTTCTAAACGTTCCATTTTGTTGGTAACATAGTTACGCAGGGCAGATGTCACCTCAATGTGATGACCGCTAAGATTGAGTTGCATCTATGCACTCCTTTATAATATTAACAATGGTGAATTAACCAAGATAAATCTTGGACTCCAAAATACCTGATATTTTCAATTTTCAACTAAGCGTTTTCTCTCATTAGAAGGCGGTATAAGCATTGCTTCACGGTATTTGGCAACTGTACGTCTAGCAATCTTGATTCCTCGCTCAGCTAATAGGGTGACGATTTTATTGTCACTGAATGGTTTAACGGGATTTTCAGCAGCAATCAATTTTTTAATGATGGCACGAATACCAGTAGCAGAAAATTCGCCACCAGGATTACTGTTAACGTGACCGGAAAAAAAGTATTTAAGTTCAAAGAGACCTCGGGGCGTATGAATATATTTGTGGGTCGTCACACGAGAAATGGTCGATTCGTGCATCCCCAACTCCTCCGCAATATCATTCAATACCAAGGGTTTCATAGCCTCATCACCATACTCAAGAAAAGCAGATTGACGTTTCACAATACAGACAGCCACTTTCAGTAAAGTATCATAACGACTTTCTAAACTTTTTATAAAGACGCGAGCATCTTGTAAAAGCGTTTTGAGGCATTTTTTTTCCTCACGCCCTTTTTCCTTATTGGGATTGTAAAGCTTCTGTCGGCTCAGCTCAGCATATTCGGCATTAATACACAGTTTAGGTGAAGTTTCACTATTGAGTTCGACTTTCCATTGACCTTTGACTTTTTTTACAAAAACATCAGGTACCACATAAGTTGTTTGCGAGGATTCAATTTGAGCACCAGGGGTGGGATTGAGGGATTGAATCAGCTTAACGACTTCTCGCAATTCTTCACGAGTCAACTCCAAGCGTTTGGTTAATTGTGCATAATCATGTGTGCCCAAAACTTCCAAATAGTCTTGGACTAAAGATTTGGCTTTTTTTAACCAAAGCGTGTCAGGGTCATATTGGGCTAATTGTAATAGTAGGCATTCCCTTAAATCGCGGGCACCCACGCCAATCGGATCAAAATATTGAATGCGATGGAGTACGGTTTCTATTTCCTCAATAGAGAGAGCATTTTCACCTAAGCTTTGTGCAATTTCTTCTACTGAGGCACGTAAATAACCATCGCTATCAATGGCATCAATGATGGCTGTCGCACAGATACGATCTAAATCACTAAAAGGAGTCAAATCCAATTGCCACTGCAAATAGTCTTGTAAGGTTTCAGGGGGACCTCCTTGATCGGCTAAGAAATCGTTGACTTCTTCACGCTTGGAGTAATCATGTGGGGTGCCATCATAAAGTTCTTCCCATTTAGTATCAATATCCAGTTCTTGGGGAATATCGTCACTGAGCGTTTCATCCTTCTCCTCGCTTGAAAAATCCTGATCGTCGGCACTCTCATACTCGTTATCATCACTCCTTTCCAACATAATGTTGGAATCCAATGTCTGCTGAATTTCCTGATGTAACTCATGGCTAGATAACTGCAAGAGACGAATCGCATATTGCAGTTGTGGAGTGATGACAAGTCGAGTATTAATTCCAGGAATTATATTGATATTTGTTTTTGCCATAATTGTTTTTAAATCCAGTTTAAGTGCTTGATTGTGCCGAAATCATTCACTGAATAACAACTGAATTATAATTTAAAATTTTGACCGAGATAGACTTCTTTAACCTGTTCATTGTCTAAAATACTCTCTGGTGTCCCTTCCGCAATCAATTGTCCTTCATTAACAATATAGGCACGATTACATATACCCAAGGTTTCACGCACATTATGATCGGTGATTAAAATGCCAATATCTAAACTACATAAATGGGCAATAATTCGCTGAATATCCAGCACAGAAATTGGATCAATCCCCGCAAACGGCTCATCAAGCAAAATAAAGAGCGGCTCTGAGGCTAAAGCACGGGCAATTTCAACACGCCGTCGCTCTCCCCCCGATAAACTCATGCCGATATTGTTGGCTAAGTGTTCTATATGCAAATCGGCCAACAGTGAGTCAAGTTTTTGTTTTCGCTCTTTTTTTGAAAAATTTTGCACTTCAAGAACGGCCATAATATTATCAGCAACGCTCAATTTACGAAAAATGGAGGCTTCTTGTGGTAAATAACCCAACCCCATCTGTGCCCGCTTGTGCATGGGGTAGCGAGTGATGTCTGTTCCAGCGAGAGAAATGGTGCCTTGATCAGGCGTAATGAGGCCAACTATCATATAAAAACTCGTTGTTTTGCCGGCACCATTTGGTCCGAGCAATCCCACGGCTTCACCGCTGCTGACATTGAGGTTGACCTCTTTGACGACGGGACGAGATTTATACTGTTTCGCCAGATGATGTGCCGAGAGTGTAGTCATTTATCAGTTTTGATGGGTTTAAAGGTGACAGAAATCCGTTTATTTTTATACTTGCCTTTATCCACTTTAATGATACTATTTCCGATATTATAAGTGATACGGGGTGCGGTAGAGATGTAAGCGTCTTTTCCATTGACTTCCTTTCGTAACTCAGCCTTCTCTCTTAAGTATAGTATATTTTTTAAGGCATCATATTCTATCTCATTAGCCTCAGCTTTGAGAGCTTCTCCATTGTCAAGACGTTGCACAAAATAAACGGGTTGACCTTTAGCAACAATGTTTTTAATTTCTTGTTTTTGCGTGTAATTCATCTTCAGCGTCTTGGCATTAATACGGATGCTGCCTTGGATGACAATGACTTTACCCTCATAAGTGATAACTCTTTTAATATTATCAATCGTCGCTTTATCAGCCTCAATATTAATGGGTTGTTCGCTATCAGTGGAGAGCCCAAAAACGCTATTCCACAGTAACACACCTATAAAGAGTAACGTGATCTTATGGAAGTACATAGTGTCCTCGCACATGTGAAAGTAAATCCACCCGTTCCGTGGACAAAAAAACACGCATTCCTATGCTATGCGTTTTGCCGTAGTTACTGATAACCGTCGTCGGGGCGATCGTTTCTGCCTGTTCGCTATCAAGTTGCACCCACACATCCTGTGAGATAATTTCCATGGTTTTTTGTTGCTGTCCTAAGATCGTATTACCGATTAACCACACTTGTTTGCCATCGGGCGAAACTTCAGCCAGTTCGGCACGCACCGTCCACGTCGGCTGCGCTTCCTTATAAAATACCATATAAGGCGCAGTCAACGTCGCGTTGCGGTCTGGGTAATGTATCATTGTTTCGGCTATTAATTGATTTTTCAAGCGACCCTGTTCATCCATTTGGCTGCTTTTAAAATTTTTAAACGTATAATCAGAAACTTGAGCACTACTTTCCGTTTGCTTGGAGAGGTCATCATCCAAGCTACGCACCAGCCAAGTTGTAGCCAGTGCTAAACTGATTAAAACGAGCCAACCGCCCCAACGATTTAACATGCCTCATCCTTTTAAATTCCAAAACGACTCAATTGATCCGCCCATGTCCCCTGTGCTTGCATGATTAATTCACAAACTTCTCGCGCTGCACCGCGTCCACCTGCTGCCTGCGTTTGCCAATGGGCATATTTGAGCACGACATCATGGGCATCTGCCACAGCAATGGCTAAGCCTGCCTCTAACATCACCGGCACATCAATAAGATCATCACCCACATAGGCCACTTGTTGGGGCTCTAATTGTAATGTATCACACAATTCTTTGAATGCAGAGAGTTTATCAAATCTGCCCTGAAAAACATGCTCTATCTCCAACGAGTGCATACGGTGTGTGACGACACCTGAATTTCTAGCCGTGATGACACCAATAATCACCCCCGTTGATTGTAACAATTTCAGACCCAAACCATCACGGGCATAAAATGCTTTATATTCTTGTCCATCATCGCCTAAATAAAGACTCCCATCCGTCAAGACACCATCAACATCAAAGACGACTAGGCGAATAAGGGCTGCTTTTTCAATTATAGCCTTCATGATTAAACCACTCGCGCTCGTAATAAATCATGCATGTGCAACACGCCAATCAAATTATCATTATCTTGTCCATCTATTACCAACAACACTGTGATTTTATGAGATTGCATCAAACTCAACGCATCAACAGCCAAAGACTCAGCCCCCAGCGTTTTACACGGTGCTGTCATCACTTCAGTGATCATTGTACTATGAATATCAACTGGTTTATCAAACACACGACGTAAATCACCATCCGTGAATATGCCCCTGACATGCCGCCCATTCTCAACAATGGCAGTCATGCCTAAACCTTTACGAGTCATTTCTACCAAGGCATCACGCAATGTTGCTGTGATAGGGACAATCGGTATTTCTTCACCGGTGTGCATAATATCACGTACTAATAATAACAGACGACGCCCTAAACGTCCCCCCGGATGTGAGCGGGCAAAATCTTCAGCACTAAAACCTTTAGCCTCAAGTAGTGCAATTGCTAAGGCATCGCCCATGACGAGGGCTGCTGTTGTACTAGACGTGGGCGCTAATCCCAATGGACAAGCCTCTTTTTCGACGCTGACATCAATATTGACACTCGCTGCCATCGCTAAAGTTGATGATTTATTTCCCGTGAGAGTAATTAAGGCAACTTCTAAGCGTTTAATCAGGGATAAAATGGCCAAAATTTCCTCAGTTTCACCCGAATTTGACAAGGCTAAGACCACATCTTTAGCTGTAATCATCCCTAAATCGCCATGACTGGCTTCGCCTGGGTGGACAAAAAATGCTGGACTGCCGGTACTGGCTAAGGTGGCCGCGATTTTACTGCCAATATGTCCAGATTTGCCCATGCCTATGACGACAATGCGCCCCTCACATTTAAGCATAAAGTCACAGGCCTGTACAAATGTATCATCAATCCGTGCAGCGAGAGCGGCAACAGCTTGACTTTCTGTCTGTATCACTGCCAATCCCAAGGCACGTAGTTTATCGGCTGCTGACATGGTTATAACCAAAACCCCGCAGGTTTGAGCACAATCACTTGTGGGTAAAGGTATATTCATTATACTTATTAGCCTTTTTTATTTCGACAAAAGGCACTTCTTTGTCGGAAGGCTTACAACCCTTTTTCCACTTAGATTCGGGGGTTAGGAGAAAAAACGGCTTGCTCTCAACACATCCCGGCGTTCCCCCTATATCCCCCTCTGCGGTACGAAAATTCTGATCGGTAATGGATCGACCATCAACTTGAATATTGAGGTAAAAATCGGTCGTTGCCAATCCCCCGGACTGAAATGGCACTTGACACTGATCAGGCTTTACATTCCACCATCCCTCAGTGAAAAAAAATTTGCCCTTGTCACAACATTCTTTCCAATATCCAATTGCGATTGCAACATTCTTTGGTGTTTTATTACAGAAAGTGAATTTGAGGGAATCATTATAGTATTTTCGATCCAAAGGGGTTGCCTCGTTTTTATCTTGCCAAAATTCTTTGTTCCAAAACCAAATGTAATCAGCCGCAAAAACGGGCAAGCTAAACATCATTGTGAGACTTGTTAAAATGAGCAGCTTGAATTTCATGAATATCTCTCCTCTAATTTTTAATTGGTACACTATACCATTTTAATCTTCAAAACTAAAAAGGATTATCAGCAGGACGCGGAGCGTCCAGACAGGCATTCCCACGCAGAGCGTGGGAACGAGACAAAACGAATGATAACTGATAACTGATAACTGATATGGCACGTCAAAAAAATCTCTACACTTGCCAAAAATGTGGTGCCGTTACCCCCAAATGGGTTGGACAATGTCCCGAATGTGAAAAATGGAATACCCTAGAAGAAACGACTGTCAAAGAAACCCCTAGTGTATATCAAAACAAGCGTATCGTTAGTTACAGCGGTGTTGAAGCCACCGTCTGTTTACTAGATGCCGTAGAAGCCGTAGATGAAGCCCGCACTCCAACCGGATTGACTGAACTTGATCGCGTTTTAGGTGGTGGTTTGGTGAGTGGCTCGATTATCTTGATTGGTGGCGATCCAGGTATTGGTAAATCCACTTTATTGCTACAAACTCTATCAAAACTTAGCCAAATTTTACCCACTCAACCTTTATATGTGACAGGTGAAGAATCCCCACAACAAGTCAGTTTACGCGCCCAACGTTTAAATTTAGATGTCCATCGAGTCAAATTGCTCACTGAAACTCAAGTTGAAAAAATTCTAAGTACAGCACAAAAAGAGCAGCCTAAAGTGATGGTGGTAGATTCCATCCAAACAATACATACTGAAATTATACAATCGGCTCAAGGTTCTGTCTCACAAATACGCGAATGTGCCGCACAATTGGTACGTTTTGCTAAACAAACAAATACTGCCGTGTTTTTGGTGGGGCATGTTACCAAAGAAGGCGCGTTAGCCGGACCGCGTGTTTTAGAACATATGGTCGATACGGTACTCTATTTTGAGGGAGATAGTGGCACTCGTTTTCGTGTCATACGGGCGATTAAAAACCGCTTTGGGGCGGTCAACGAATTAGGCGTATTTGCGATGAGTGATAAGGGCTTACAAGAAGTCAGTAATCCCTCTGCGATTTTTCTCTCACGCGATGAAGCTGAAGTCCCCGGTAGTATCGTCATGGTCACCCATGAAGGCACACGCCCATTATTAGTTGAAGTACAAGCCTTAGTCAATGAATCGCCCATACCTAACCCGCGTCGGGTGGCTTTAGGCTTAGATCAAAATCGTTTAGCCGTCTTGCTGGCGGTACTCCATCGACATGGCGGATTGGCAACTTTTGATCAAGACGTGTTTATCAATGTCGTGGGCGGCGTCAGAGTCAATGAAACGGGCGCGGATTTAGCCGTTTTGCTAGCCGTGTTATCAAGTTTACGTAATGTCACTTTATCTAAAAATTTGGTCGTATTTGGCGAAGTGGGATTGGCAGGCGAAATTCGTCCCGTGCCCAATGGTGTAGAACGCTTACGTGAGGCTGGTAAACATGGTTTTAAAAGGGCTATTGTACCGAGAGGCAACGCGCCTGCCGAAAATTTATCAAATATTGAAGTTGTGCCAGTTTCGCGTTTAGTGGATGCTTTGCAAAGCATCTTGCCTTAGTTTTTTACTATTACTTTGTTTGAGTTCGGGTTGTGCGACAAAAACGCCAACAAAGAGCATCGATGCTGATAGTTTAAGGAAAGAGATAGAAGCCGTTTGCGCTGAAGGGGGGCGTAAAGAGGATATCTTTTATGTCATAGAAGAGGGAGATAATGCGAAAGCAAGTGAGATTGCGAGACGCTTAAGGAGTGAGAAATTGGAGGGGTGTGATTAAGGGACGTGTATTTTGCTCATCTAAGTCCTATTTTTTTTTTAATAGGATTTTTTGTCGCTGAGAGCCATGAAAAATCCTATTTAGAATACCATAACAGGGCAACCACTAGGGTGTTGCCCCTACAAGTCCCCGAAATGTATGGACAATCCCTTATGGTTGCCCTTGAATCGTCCGATTGGGCCACCAATTGTAATTCTTCTTTATCATATTCTATGGCAATGATTTTTCCGTTATCACTTGATCGGACACTACGTCGGTTGCTTCATCACTGTTTTGAGAAGCCGCCTGGAAAGCCGTCACGCAATCGTGGCTATGTGTCGTAGCAAACACTTGAACGTTCAAGTCTTTAGCCAATCTAAAAATCAATTTCCACACCTTATGCAGCACGGAGTAATGTAGGCCATTTTCAAATTCATCTATGAGGAGAAAGCCGTTACTAGAATTGACTAAAGCCAGTGTCATAAAGAGAGGAGGTGCTCCAACAACGCAATCGTAGGGTCAATGCCATATCGTGTCGGGCAATCATAAAGGATTGCCCCTACCCTCTGCCGTGATTTTTCGTAGGGGCAATCCCTTGTGGTTGCCCGACACGATATGGCATTGAATCGTAGGGTGCGTCCTACGCACCTCCTGGTATAAAAAAAATGGTGCGTGGGACATTAAGGTAGAACGGCCAGGAGTTTGCTGTAGGCTTAGAGCCATCTCACTCCCTCATTAATGCGCTCAGCAATTTTATCCAACGGTTCTTCTGGACTTCCGATAATAACAATATTGCCCGAAGCCATGGACAGTATAACCCCCTTTAATTCACCATCGCTAAGATTTTGAGGCCCGCTCATCTGACTGTCACGGATAAACAAGACATTGATCGGTCCCTTTGTTCCGCTCAAAACGATGTGGGCACTGTTATGACCTCCTAAAGTTAAAAGCTCGCAAAAATTCACTTGACCAAGTTCACCCGTTAGTTGAGCACCAATGGCTTTGAACATCCCGCGCAATTCGGCCTCTGGCACTTCACTCTCTCCTAATACAGGTGCTGTATTTTCAACATAAGTGATAATTTCTCGTTTTAGGAAAATCGTGTCTGCTTGCCACCACCACAGGGCAGTAAACACCCCTATTATCATTAGCGCGAAAGCGATGATAGGACGAGGGGGTAACTTGAGCAGATTGCTAAGTTTGACGAACAAACCAGCGGATGTGTTGTTAGACTGCCCTTGTAGAATGCGCTCACTCAATCCGTCTGGTATGTCTACTTTGAGAGCCTCAACCAGGGTTTGATCAAACCACAACATGTCTTTTGTAAAAGCAGCGCAAGCGGAACAGTTTTGCTTGTGGGACAAAAAGTCAGGCTGCCGACTGTTTGGCTCAAGCGTACAGTGTTGACGATATGTTTGACAATTCATTTTTTTTCACCTAAAGCCTCGCGGAGTTTCTGGCGGGCACGGTGTACACGAGTCATAACCGCACCTTTTGATAATGCCAATTGCTGGGCGATTTCTTCAATGCTGTACCCACCGATGACTTGCAACACTAAGGGTTCTCGATAGGTATCGGGCAATTTGGCCAGTGCTTTACGCAACATCAATGCCTCTATACTGGTATCATAATTTCCCCTTTCCGCTATTTCGTCTGGTTCTAAGGCTTCTATTTCGGGTTGGTAACGTTCATAGCGGCGGGCGTTTTCCCGTCTCAAGATAGTAAATAGCCAACTTTTCGCCGCCTTATCATCATTGAGTTGATCCAAATATTTCCAAGCGCGTGTAAAAGCGTCTTGTACGATATCCTCCGCTGTCTGGCGTTCTCCACAGAGCCAGAAAGCATAGCGGAAGGCATCTTTTGCTAAAGTGTTGACCAATGTTTCAAAGCGAAATCGCCGTTTTGCAGATTCATCCATACTCTATTCTTTCATTTATCAAGTCGTTTTTTTGGAATGATCTCTGACTTATGAGACCCGAAAAAATCACAATATCTTTCTTGAGTCGGGATTGCTCCTAACACTGGTCAAACGAGATTTTGCAAATTCCTTATGATCAGAGGGTATTTTGCAAAATCCTTGCGCGGGAATATCCAAAGCACTGTTGAATTTACTTGACAAATTTTGAAAAGCAATCAACCCAGTTAATTCGATAATACCGTCATCATCAAAAAACTGACGCAAATTTTCCATCAATTTGTCACTCACCTGCCGATCAGTATAGGTGATAGCTTCAGCATATTTGAGTGCGATTTTTTCTTTATCATTAAAGAGTTCACTTTCTCGCCAGTTTTCTAGAAAAGAGACTTTTTCCATTGAGCCGGCTCTTTCTAATAAAACAGAAGAATTGAGATCGATACAAAAATGACACCAATTGATCTGTGACACTCTGACGATGATGAGAGAACGGAGAACCGGATAAAGTGGCGAGTTTTTTCGATCTAACACGCCATAAAAGTGTGCAACCGCAGTAAACAGGCGAGGCACTCTTGCCCAAAGCAAGGCCGATTTCAAGACTTGCTTGTATTTCCTTTTTTGACTCCAAAAAAGAGGACGAATATACCAAGGATATTGGTGTAATGGTTTTTCAGGCACTCTCATATTTTATTATTTTATTCCGTTTTTTTTGACCTCAAAAAAGTCAATAATACCAAGGCACCGAATAGCGAATAAATCAGGATAAAAACCCAATCGGGGGCTGTGTAAAAAAGAAAGTAGTGCAGACTTTAAGTCGGCAAGGAAAGAAAATAGTGAGCTTGACATTATGATTGAGACTCACAGTTATTTTTAATGAGTGCCAGTACTTTTTTAGCTTTAGTTTTAGGCAGATGCCGACCATAAAAACTTGCACAAAAGGAAGTTATAAGAACTATCATATCATCTAGTAGATCATCCTGAAATTCCTTATTATTAATAACAACTAAATTTCGACCTTGGGCAAGTAAAGTCGATTCGACGTATTCATACCCAAAACGCATCAAACGGTTTTTATGTTCTATTGCAATGATTTTGACCGAGGGATCACTTAACAATTGCATGAGTTTGGGTCTATGATCATTCAATCCTGATCCAATTTCAGTCACCGTTTTTGAAACTTTCAAGCCAAGTTGAGTCACAGCATTGACGACTTTTGCCACTTGTCTATCTAGTTCAGATTTTTGATTGTTTGAAGAAACACGGGCATAAACCACGCACTCTTTATTATCCTCAGAGTCTAAGGATTGCACTATAATCGTTCCTGTTGCCATTTGCTTGGCTGGTACTGGTAATTTTCCGTCCTTGAACCACCGCCATGCGGTTTTATATGAGATACCTTGTAATTTAGCCCATTCGCTCAGTTTCATGTCTTTATCACTCTTCAGGCATTTCCTCATTTTCCTCATCAGAGATAACTTCTTCTCCCACATCTTTAGGAAGTCGCTCTACCTTCTCAATGATTTCTTGAGGTGCCTCTTCTGGGGATTCTTCCACAAATTCCTCATCAGGCAGATTGATAATTTCTTCTAGTTCTACATTAGGGTAACTATCAGGTTGCACAATCGTCGGTTTTTCGATGGCTGGTTTTTCGGCTGCCGGTTTTTCGACGACTGGTTTTTCGACGGCTGGTTTTTCAACCGTCCCTTTTTCACAGCCTGCCAATCCCAACAACAATGTGATAAAAGCCAGTTGTAATTTGAGTTTCATAGTGTTTATCTCCTTTTAATAAGACATTTCAAACATAAAGTTTATCATGACAAGGAGTCCAAGATTTATCTTGGACAAATATGGTATGCTATTCATTCTTATATTTATAAAATTTTCTGGAGAAAATTAATATGCCTGCTTTAATTTGTGGCTCCTTTGCTTTTGATACCATAATGGAATTTAATGATAAATTTAAAAATCATATCCTGCCTGAGCAGGTGCATATCCTCAATGTGTCGTTTATGGTACCCGATTTGCGTCGGGAATTTGGTGGGTGTGCGGGCAATATCGCGTATAACCTCAATCTATTAGGCTCCGATGCCTTGCCTATGGGAACAGTGGGGAAAGATTTTGCACCTTACGCCGAGTGGATGGACAAATGCGGTATACCGCGCACACATATCACCACCATTGATCATACATATAGTGCCCAAGCCTTTATTACCACCGACATGGATGATAACCAAATTACGGCTTTTCATCCAGGCGCGATGAATTTTTCTCATTATAACAAAATTTCTCAAGCTGAAGGTGTGACTATCGGCATCGTCTCTCCCGATGGGCGTGAGGGTATGATTGAACATGCCAAACAATTTGCAGAGCTTGGCATTCCTTTTATTTTTGATCCCGGGCAAGGTATGCCGATGTTTGATGGCAACGATTTGTTACTATTCATTGAGCAGGCAAGTTGGGTTATTGTCAACGATTATGAATGGCAATTGATGCAGCAACGTACTGATTTTTCTCCTGAACAAGTGGCAGAACGGCTGCGGGCGTTGATTATCACTAAGGGAGCAGAAGGCGCGATGATTTATACGCCTGATACAGTTTATCAAATACCCTGTGCAAAAGCGAATGCGGTCGATCCAACAGGTTGTGGGGATGCTTTTCGGGGTGGATTGTTGCATGGTTTGATGAATGAGATTGATTGGGAAACGACGGGACGGATTGCATCATTGATGGGTGCCATTAAGGTTGAACATCATGGCACCCAAAATCATAGTGTGACGCTAGATGAATTTAAACAACGTTTTGAGAAAAATTTTGGCTATACGTTGATGCTGTAGTGCGACACTATTAGCCATCACCTTTATGACGATTAATCACGTATTCAGTGATTTGACCTAAAAAGGGCAAGATCAACAACCAAGGCAATGTCAAATATTTAGGCTCACGAAATTGATGAAGTCCAATCTGCATGCCTTGATGTCCCTCAATCGGTTGTGCCTGATAAGTACCAAATACTCTATCCCAGAGTGATAAATTAAAGCCGAAATTACTATCCGCTTCGTAACTAATCACTGAATGATGGACGCGGTGCATGTCAGGCGTGACGATTAAGTAGCGCAACCATCGATCTATTTTTACTGGCAGTGTGATATTGCTGTGGTTAAACATGGCCATCCCATTCAATATCACTTCAAAAAGTAACACCGCCACTGCTGGTGGTCCAAGTACCATAATCACAGCGAATTTAATCAACAGCGATAATATCATTTCAATCGGATGAAACCGTGCGCCTGTCGTCACATCATAATCGAGATCAGCATGATGCATGCGGTGCAAACGCCACAATAGCGGGAGCGCATGAAACATGACATGTTGTAGATAAATCATGCCATCCAATAACACAACAGAAATAATAATGCTTAACCATATCGGTAAGTCAATCTGATTTAACACGCCCCACTGTTCTTGCTCCGCAAGCAGTGCTAATCCAACGCTTGCTATGGGAAATAGCCAGCGCAACACTAAATTATTTAATAGCACAATACCGAGATTGTTTAACCAGCGTAGCGTTTTAGAAATCCTTAATGGGCGACATGGTGCCACTATTTCCCAAAGCCCCATCAATATCAATATCCCAAAAAAAGCACTGAGGCGAATGCTCATTTCATGTTGCATCAGCCATTCATTCATTTTTTTCCTTTACCAAGATAAATCTTGGACTCCTAAAAAAAAACCCCTCATCCTCCTTTGAGGAGTGAGGGGTATAATGAAAATCTGTGTGGCACTTTAAACCTTAGACATTAGAAATTGCCTTGAATTTGTAGGTATAAACCCCGTTGATCCTCACCAAAATCGCCTGAAGTGGCCTCGGCTGCAATATCACCAAATTCGGCATAAGCGAATACCAAGGCCATATTATCGGTGGGAAAATAGGCAAAGAACAGATCTCCCCAGCCATCCTCTTTCATTCCACCAATTTCGTTATCGGGTTTCATGCGATATTCCAAACCAAGTACCGTTTGCTCGTTAAGAAACAGACCGACTGAAGCTTCAAATTGCGCTTCATAGCTGTCTTCTGTGGTGGATTCAAAACCCAGAATACCGATCTGGTTGGCTTTGGTGCCACGAACGGTAGCATTCAATAGCAAATTCTTACCACCAACCGGTATAACCTGGGTTGCGGCGATGTAGAAATCCGTACCAGTGTCATCCGCGCCCACGCTGTTTAAGAAACTGTCAGCGACATCCGTCTTTTTATACTGAACACCCAGTGCAACTGCTGGCATAGCACCAGCCATATCAAGCAGTTTGACTTTGGCACCAAATACATCAAGGTCAACTTTACCCAAACCGACGGCAGCCGTGTCAAAGGTTATCCGTGCATAAGACAATTCAACCCACTTAGCAATGCCAGCTTGCAGTGCTACACTACTTAAGGTGTAATCACCCGTGTCCACCCAAGTTGCGGAAACCGTTGGTGTACCACCAGACAGTAGTCCCCAGGGGACTATACCACCACCTGCCTGACCTTCAACTTGAGTCACCGCAGCTTGAGCACTCGTTAAGCAACAACTACCTATAGCCACAGTCAATGCGATTGTTTTCAGTAATTTCATAATGTTGTCCTTAGTTGATGACATTTAAGTTACAATATAATGAATGGCATAATAAGACAACACTATTTTACTTGTCAATACATTTTAATCGCTATTAATACAACAACAAAGATTTTTTTATATATTACAGTGAGTTATTTGTTATCATTCCCAGATGAGATGTTGTCATAAAACAACAAATGATAAAAGATTACAAAATATTAATCGGAAAAATGCGTTTTTTAGTCAATGCTAATAATTAGGTATAAAAACAACATTCTGCTGGTTTTTCAAGGACTTTTCTTTCGACACTTTGGGCAAATGCCGTAGAGGTATAAACAATGCTCAGTGATGTCAAAACCATGTTGCTGTGCAATAGCCCGTTGCTGTTTTTCAATGACATTATCAACAAATTCGACAATTTTACCGCATTTGACGCATAGAAGATGATCATGATGTTTTCCTTCGTTCAACTCAAATACTGAGAGACCATTTTCAAAATGGTGACGAATCACTAAACCCGCAGCTTCAAATTGCGTCAATACACGATAAACCGTTGCCAAGCCAACATCTTCTCCGCTATGAAGTAGTGCTTTATAAACATCTTCAGCAGTCATATGGCGTTGTTGATTATTTTCTAACAACTGGAGTATCCGTAGCCGTGGTAAGGTCGCTTTTAAGCCCACTTTTTTAAGGTTTTTACTTTCCATAAAATCATAAATGTAGTATTTAGGAGTCCAAAGCTTTAGCTTTGGACATCATCTTTCCTGAAAGTGCGTTACAATAATAAGGTTTAAATCCGATTATGAGTTTATGATGCAAAAATTTCTCATTCTGTACTGTTTATTATTGTTTGGCTGTTCCGTACATAAGATAGATATTCGACAAGGGAATCTTGTTACTCAAGAAATGTTAGATCAGCTTGAATGGAATATGCCGGCTAAAAAAGTGCGCTTTATCATGGGCACACCACTGTTGGTAGATGTCTTTCACAAACATCGCTGGGATTATTTGTATAGTTTTCAAGCAGGTGGTGGAAAACGGCAACAGCGCCGTATTTCTCTATTTTTTGATGAAAATCAGCGTCTTAAAAAAATAGAGGGTCAGGTCAAAATTGGCAAGCCACGTCCGCAAAAACCGCTACCATTGCCTGAAATTGATCAAGAACCTATTTTATAGTTAGGGC
>JALXAQ010000257.1:0-7179 GCA_026991885.1 Thiotrichaceae bacterium | reverse complement strand
TTAGGGCGGTGGTGTGAAAAATCCTATTTCTTAAAGAAATAGGATTTTTTTGACCGATATCATCCGCCCCCTTTTTTCTTACCCGCACGCCGTTTGCGAACTTCTTTCGGATCGGCAATCAAGGGACGATAAATTTCAACGCGATCACCCTCACGCAATTGTGTGCTTAAGGTACAGGGTTTGCCGAAAATCCCTATCTTGTTTTGGCTCAGTTCTATTGCCTGAAATTTCCTTAATATACCTGATTTTTCAATGGCTTGTAATGTATTACAGGCCATTGGTACCTCTAAAGGAATAATCACCTGCTCTTTAGGTGTGGCATACGCCACTTCAACATGAATGGTGTCCATATAATTCATTGGCTCTTGTGACAAAAGCATCAACTAAAGTATTTGCAATTTTGCTAAAAACGGGTCCCAAACTCAGGCGTAACACTGGATTGGAAATTTCAAATTCCAGATCGAGAGAAATTTTACTCCCCTCTTTTCCCAGTGGATGAAAAGTCCAATGCCCTAACAAGTGACTGAATGGTCCTTCAAGCAAACGCATTTCAATCGACTCATCCAATTTAATCACATTAGTCGTCGTAAAGGCTTTTTCCAGCCCCGCGCCGCCCATCTTGATTGTGGCAACCACATTTGATTGACTCCGCGAATGTATCGTGACAGATTTGCACCAAGGTAGAAATTTAGGATAGTCACTAATTTCATTGACTAGTACAAACATGTCATGGGTTGTATAAGGCACCAAGGCCATTTTCTGGATACGTGTCACGATAATACACCAATTGCATTAAAAAATATCAAAATGATAGCTATCGGTGCCACATAACGCAATAAGAAATGCCAAAGACGAAAGCCCAGCGTATCAAGAGACGTGTCTAATTCGTCTGCAACAATCTGACGTTTTATCAACCAAGCCACGAAAACTGCAATAAAGAGTCCACCTAATGGCAACATAATATTAGAGGTTAGATAATCAATCAGATCAAATATGGTTTTGTTTTCAAAACCGGACAACATGGACAAGGGTTTGATATCAGTCCAAATATTAAATGAAAAAATGGTAGCGAATCCGACCAACCAAATCGCCACGCCGCACGCTATCGTGGCACTCACGCGACTCAATTTGCCCGTCTCAACTAACCAAGCCACCGCCGGCTCAAGCAATGAAATGGCTGAACTCCAGGCTGCCAATGCTAATAACACAAAAAACAATGTCCCAAAAATACTCCCGAATGGCATTTGCCCAAATGCGAGGGGTAAAGTATGAAACACTAATGCTGGTCCCGCATTGACTTCTAATCCATTACTAAAGACAATGGGAAAAATAATCAATCCTGCCAAGATAGCCACAAGCGTATCTGCTACCACAACGACCGCTGTTGTTTGAGCAATTGAGGCATGTTTGGGTAAATAGGCACCATAAACCATGATAGCCCCCATGCCTAAACTCAAGCTAAAAAAAGCCTGTCCCATCGCTGCCAAGAGCCCTTTCCCACTAAATCCATTGTCATCAGGATAAAATAATTTATTGAAATCGACATCAAACATAAAATGTAGGCCTTTCATAAATTCAGGCGTATTTATGGCATAGCCCACTAGCACGAGCAATACAATGAATAAAGCCGGCATCATAAACTGCACCGCCCGTTCCAATCCCCCTTGTACGCCGCCTATCACCATCGTGATGGTTACGACCATAAAAAGGCTATGCCAAAACATTAAACGTAAAGGATCACCGGTTAAATTATCAAAGACTGATTTGGCAAAACCAGCCGCTTCGTTTTGGGGCATGGTATTGACGGCTGCAAACGTGTCCGAGGCTAAAGTTGGGATATAGGCTAATGCCCAACCAGCAACAACACTATAATAAGATAAAATCAAAAAACCGGCGATGACGCCTGCCCAACCTAACAATTGCCACAATCGAGAATATCCGCCCTCTTTGGCGAGTCTTCGCATGGTATTAATAGGGCTAGAGCGTCCGCGTTTTCCCAACAAGACTTCAGCCATCATCACAGGCAAGCCAATCATGGCAACGCACAATAAATAAACAATGACAAAGGCACCGCCACCATTTTCTCCGGTGATATAGGGGAATTTCCAAATATTACCCAAGCCGACAGCGGAGCCAGTAGCGGCAAGAATAAAGGCGAAACGCGATGACCATTCGCCATGTATGGAAGTTTTTTCTCTACTCATTCTCTTATCCTTATTTAAATTTGACAGTGCGTATTTTGAGTGAAAAAAAGTTTTTTCTCAAGCTTACAGTCAATAATTGTATTGGTTCAGTTATAATAACAAACCAGTTGAAATAAAAAAAACCATTTCTTTAATCAATTTATCAACCACACTATGAAACCAAAAACACCCAATAATAGTATTGGCATCAATAAAAAAGCGAGATTTGACTACTTTTTAGAAGAACGTTTTGAAGCGGGTATAGTTTTAGAAGGTTGGGAAGTCAAAAGTTTACGGGCGGGGCGCTTACAACTCCGCGATACTTATGTACTGCTCAAAGAGAATGAAGCCTGGCTACTCAATGCGGTGATTACGCCCTTAGCCGATGCCTCAACGCACATTAATCCTGAATCTCAACGCACACGCAAATTGCTATTGCATCGCTCTGAATTAAATAAACTCATCGGTGCTGTAGAACGCAAAGGTTATGCCTTGATTCCCACGGGGATGTATTGGAAAAATGGCCGTGTTAAATTGGGATTTGCCCTTGCTAAAGGTAAGAAAGACTACGACAAGCGCGAGACTGAAAAAGATCGCGATTGGCAGCGCGAAAAAGAACGTCTTTTTAAACATTAATGTCTCAGTTATCAGTTATCAGTTATATAGAAAAGCAAAATATAGAGGGAACGAGAGACGATGGCTAAAAAATCATATAACCACGACAAAAAACGTAGAATTTTCCCGTTTCCCCAGCGAATTCAGTATTGTAGAAGTTATCCATTATTTTTGTTCTGTTTCGTTGGTTTTGTATTACTCTTTTTAGACGTTGGAGTGCTCTCCTGAACTTGATGCTGACAAGCTTGGATAACCAACGTTGAAAAGACAATGATGGCAAAACTAAGAGAAAGCATTTTAGCGAGTGCTTTCATAAGCAGTTCTCCTTGATGAGTTTGACATTTGTGAATCGAGTTATAAATAAATGTAGATCAGGTAAAAATTTATCTATAGTATAGAATTAAAATGTGAGCCAAAATTTAACTTTCAGCGTCAGCATATTTTCCAGTTTCAATCTTTTGGCTATTTTGAATGTGATACAAAATCTGAGCGAGGACGCAATGTGGAATATTCCACCGCATATTTTGTCGCAGTCCCGAAAAATCGGAATGTAACTGTTTGGGATACGGACATTGAAGCTGAGCGGCAACTTGAAGTTAAAAAATTCCGATTAACCGAGTTGCTCGATGAGTTTAAAAAAAAAATCAAGAGAGTTTTGCGGATGGTGCTGGGCGCATTTTGGAAAAAAATTGTCACTGAGCCGTCCCTTCAAGCTGAATTTGAACAACGGTTAAAAAATGTAAATAACTACAAGGATAGTTTATAATAAGGAATAAAAAACCAGAGCAACCACAAGTAGTTATATCCGATCGATTAAACAATCCTTGTAGTTATAGTTTTTAAAAAAAGGTGAATATTATATGCAGAACAAGATATTATATGGAATAGTTTTGGGGGTAGGGGCTATTTTAGCTGGGTTGGATTCGTATTTTAACATCATAGAGAAAATTTTTCCACCAAAAATTGTCTTAGAAAGTGAAAAATTGGAGACGCCACCTGGTACCTCCGCTTATTTACTCACGAGTGTTGGCTCAGATTCTGTACTTAATCTTAAAGAATTCAGAATTTTGCCAGATTCTGATAATCCGGTAAGACACGCTATATTTAAATATAATCATTATAATAAACATGTTGAGTTAACCGGTAATCCAAAAACGACACCCGAAACCTATGAAATATCAAGAGATTTATTAAAAAAAGAATTTGAAGAAGAGAATTTTTCTTTTGAATTCTTGGGTGGTGATGGTTTTAAATTCGGCTTTGTGTTTGACGGTGAAGTCAATAAACCTCAATTTAAGTGTGAAGTCGTGACAGGGCAACTCAAAAATATCCCTTGTGAAATAGAGGAAAAAGTCTCACAGCCCCCAAAAACCCCTTTTTGGGGTAGCCGTGATAGTTTGAAAGACGGTAGTTTAGGACCAGAACTCGTAGAAATCCCACCCGGAAAATTTACAATGGGTCAAGACGGTGGTGAAGCCGATGAAAAACCAGTTCACCCTGTCAAGCTGGAAAGTTTTGCAATGTGCCGCTATGAAATAACTTTTGAACAATATGACCGTTTTGTTGACGCGACAAATAGACCAGATGATGAGGGGTGGGGGCGTGCTAATCGACCGGTGATTAATGTCTCTTGGGATGATGCCAAGAATTACCTAGAATGGTTGAGTGAACAAACCGGTCAATTTTACGACTTGCCTTCTGAAGCGCAATGGGAATATGCCGCACAGGCGAAAACTCAAAGCCAAGATAAATCTTGGACTCCTAGCAAAACATCCCCAGTCGGTTCTTTTAAACCTAATCGCTTTGGTTTATATGACACGCTGGGTAATGTGCGAGAATGGGTAGATGATCGGTATCACACAAATTATGAAAATGCGCCTGAAAATGGTAAGGTTTGGATAGAAGGGGGATATGGTGCGGTGCTTCGTGGCTGTTCGTGGAGCGATGGAGCTGAATCTTGTCGCGCCGCCAATCGTTTTTACTCTTCTGACTCTAAAGGTAATCAATTTACCGGGTTCCGTTGCATCCGTTATCCCACATTTGACAGTTCACGACGCTTGCGTGATTGCGAGAGACATTTTAATGCGGAGCGTTTTTACAGCAATAAAAGCGGTAACGCCTTTAAGTGTTACAAAGACGTTTTAAATAAAGAGCCAAACAATGCTATCGCCTCAAAGCGCCTAGAAAAAATCGCAGAGCATTATGTCACTCAAATAAAAGATACCTTAGAACAAGAAGAGTGGGATGAGGCTGAACAGTCTTTAGAAGATTTACGCTTGATCAATTCAGAACGCTTGGATGAACTGGAAAAGCATTATGTGAATGAATTAACAAAAGCGCTTCTTAAAAAAGAGTGGAATGACGCTAAATCCTATTTAACATCGGCTCGCTTAATAAATCCGAATTCATCCGAATTAGATGAACTGGAAAAATTTTTTCCGCAGCCGCTAGCAGGGGAGAAATGCACATCACAACACAAGATTGACAAATCGACATTTCAGGATTGTTTAAAAATTGGTCGTTTAGGCCCTGAAATGGTGATCATTCCAGAAGGGAAATTTCGGATGGGCGATAAGCGTGGTGAGTCTGATGAGCGATATGTGCGTCAAGTTCGGGTGAAAAAATTTGCAATGTGTCGCTATGAGGTGACTTTTGAAGAATATGACCTTTTTGCGGAGGAGACTGATCGAGGAAGACCAGATGATGAGGGCATGGGACGCGGTAATCGACCAGTGATTAACGTCTCTTGGCTCGATGCGATGGCTTATGTGAACTGGTTGAGTGAGCAAACAGGAAAACCTTATGGCTTGCCTTCTGAAGCGCAATGGGAATATGCCGCACGCGCAGGATCGACAAAGAAATATTGGTGGGGTAATGCATACTCTCACGAGTATGCCAACTTAAATAGTAAAGATCGTTGGAAATATACTGCCCCTGTAGGTGCTTTTGATAAACCTAATGATTTTGGTTTATATGACACAGTGGGAAATGTATGGGAATGGGTTGCTGATCCTTACCACAATAGTTATCGGGGCGCACCTAGAGATGGTCGTGTATGGGAAAAAAATGAAATGGGGAACTACAAAATGCTTCGGGGTGGTTCGTGGTTTAACAAGCCTAAAGATGAATGGGCGCGTGCCGCCAACCGTCATCATCTAAACAAAAGGCAGCGCAATCACCACCTTGGTTTTCGTTGTTCCCTAAAACTCGAATGATGATGAATGACTTTTATGTAGGGGCAATCCTTTATGGTTGCCCTTGCTCCCAAATGAGGGAGGGCAACCACAAGGGATTGCCCCTACTTAAAGTGCCTGCGATACATTTGCACGGCATTATCCATTTCGGAAAGCAGGGTCAAATTTAATTTAATGACAACTTTCCAATTTCTAGGAGATCGCTTAGTCTTAATACTCTTTTCTAAGATAGACTTGTACTTATCCCATTGTTTCTTAATCTTTCTTAACTGCTTTTGGACGGCATTAACTTTGAGCAATTTTTGCTCGCGATTGCCCTTTAAAAGTCCTATCAGGGTTTGTTCAAAATCGAACATTGTTTTTTTCAACTCATCCCTATTATTCATTGAATAAAGGTTGATACCACTGACCATTAACAATAATTCCTTAGTCATTTTCTGCGTCCGCATCCGTTGTCTGCCGGCAGAGTTCAGAGTGACTGCCTCCTCGTAGTCTTTTTGAACCCTAGATTTACTCTCATCTTGGTACCAATCTACTACATCCTCCATATACTCCAACAATTGCAAATTTTGCTGAGCGACGTTTTTTAACAATTCATCTTTGTTTTGCAACTTTTCATCCATCAACAGCACAACATCTACATTGACCCTAAATTTGTGCCACAACTTAGAAACCTTCTTGAGTTTTCCCTTAATAGAGGGCTTATCTATCTCGACTAAACCCAAATTGAAATCGCCATTGAACAAACCGTTTAGCGTCTGATTAAAAAGAGCCGCCGTCTTGTAGAGATGATTTTTGTTCTCTTCAGGCTCAATGTCATTGATGATAAGCAGAATTTCCTTGCTCATTTTTTGAGTGAGCATCCGTTGCTTGCCCGCCAAATCAATAATCTTTAACATTTCTTGCTGTGTAGCAGCCGCTAAATTCAAACAAGAAGTAATCAATAAAATGGAAATCCAGTAAATTTTTGAATATTTCATCATGCTCCTTTGTACACAAAAAAATGATTTGACAAGATAGCTGGATCGAATTTGCATTTGCAAACTGGGTGCGTGGAAAGATGGTGCGTGGGACATTAAGGTAGAACGGCCAGTTACCCGAACCGCCCCCTCACAGAATCCCGACGTGCGGGACTACCGCATCGGGCTCTTCAAAGTTATTCGCTTTCGCACGCGGCACGTTTTAAA
>JALXAQ010000256.1 GCA_026991885.1 Thiotrichaceae bacterium | reverse complement strand
GCTTCGTGTCGTTCGTTACCTATGGACACGCAACACTCGATACAGGTGGGTGGTTAGCCCTTACCTGACCGGGACTTTCACCCAGCAAGAAATGCCAAGCTTCGCTTGGCGCACGCACCCTACGCTTAATGTATTTTGGAGTCCAAGATTTATCTTGGACGATCTTTGGTTAAGACTCTAACAACTCGTTTTCACCAATAGCTGGTAGGGTAAAATAAAAAGTGCTTCCACGACCCACTTGGCTCTCTAGCCCCACTTTTCCCCCACATTTTTCGATCAGCAATCGCGCAATGGATAACTTTAGGCCATAGCCTTCTGGAATGCTATCATCAGCTTGGTCAATATCAAGAATGGGCACAAAAATGTGATTTTGCTGTTTAGCGGTAAGTCCAAGCCCATTGTCACGCACCCAAAAGCGAATTTGATCATTTTCTTCTGGCGTTGCTCCCAATTCTAAGTATGGTGGACTGCCACCGTATTTTAAGCCATTAATGATGTAAGTTTCCCATACCTTTTGGACCCAAGGTGAATAACCCCAAACGATGGGCCAAGTTGGAGGCACAACAATTTGAGCTTGATATTTATTAATCATAGAACTCAAACGGTGCCGTATTTCAGCGATGATCGTTACCATATCAGGTGCTTCCATGATAACTTCATTGGTGCGTGCATTAACCAACAAAAGCATGTCATCAACGATGCTAGTCATTTGCTCTCTGGACTGTTCAATTTCTTGTAAAAACTTGAGCGGTTCTGGCAAAGTGGCGAGTTCTTTATGGAGCACATTGGTAAAACCAGATTGTCTGACTAAGGGTTTTTTTAAATCGCGTGCCACGAACTGAGCAAATGCGTCCAATTCCATCGTTTGTCTTTGTAATTCAAAGTTTTTCTGTTCAATGGCCACATTTTGTTGTTGAAGAATTTTTTGTAAATTCTTTAAAGTGAGCTGTACGTTAACACGGGCTGATACTTCTTCATATTGAAGTGGTTTGGTAATGTAATCAACCGCCCCGGCTTTAAAGCCTTTCAGCTTATCCTCTGTATTGGTCAGTGCGGTTAGAAAGATAATGGGAATTTCTTGAGTTTCCGGCTCTGCCTTTAAGCGGGTACAAGTTTCAAATCCGTCCAAATTTGGCATCATGACATCCAGCAAAATAAGGTCTGGTTTAGTTTGCTTTACTTTTGCTAAGGCTTCTTCGCCATCTTTGGCCGTTAAAATCTTGTAGTTGAGTTGTTCTAAATAGGTTGAGAGTATCTGTATATTTGTGGGATCGTCGTCCACAACGAGCAAAGTGTTTTTTTCTTCCATCTGTTTTTTTCTCAATTAATTAAATCAGTGATGCCAAAAGTCATTGATGCGTTTTCTCAGGGACTTCAGTTTGTTCGTCAACGGCTCGCTTTTTTCCTTTGTAGAGGTTTCTTCATCACCCTCATTATTAGATAATGAGAGTTCAGGGTGACTATCAGCATAAGCTTTGAATGCAGCATTGAGGTTAAATTCAAGTAATTGCTTGTCCACAGGTTTAGGTAGGTAACGAAATATTTTTCCTTCATTAATCAAACTGGCGATCAGGTGAGCATCGGCTTGTGTGGAAAGTATGATAGAAACGGTCAAGGGATCCTTTTCATTCACCATTTGAATGAGGGTATTAATTTTGTCCCTTTGCAACAGAGTCTCGGTGAGAAGGATGGCAATATTATGGTCCTCCAAAATGCTGAGCGCTTTTTCCAATTGGCTCGCATAATAAATATTCAATTTATGTCCAAAGAGATGATGAACGATGACATAGATTTCAATATCGTTACTAACCACTAACAGTGCAAGATGCTGAAAATCTGTGACAGGCGTTGACAGCGATGCAGCAGCTTCAATCGTGTTTTTAATTTGTTCCTTATTCCATGGTTTTTCTACAAACCGGAATATCTCGTTGTTGTTGATAAATTCTATAGCCGCCTCTATATCAGCATAACTGCTGAGCAAGATGCCTATTGTATTTGGTGAAATTTCCTTAACCTCTGCTAATAATTCGATACCTGACATATCAGCAGGCATACGTTGATCGCTGACAATGATTTGAATTGAATGCTTGTGGATGATGTCAAGTGCATCTGAGCCATTGGTAGCCGTAAACACAGTATATTGCTTTTTAAACATGGCTTCCAAGGAAGTGAGAATTGGCTTCTCATCGTCTACAAATAATATCTTTATTTTTTCTGTCATGATGATATATTCAATCACAATATAGTAAATGTGTCATAATTATATGCTTCTTATCTTCAGTTTTCAAACACTCCCACTTAGTTATCAGTTATCAGTTAGGAGAAATAGATGCAATTAAGACAGACTAAAAGAAAATATACTGCTCGTTTTTTTTGGGGACTCAATTTTTTGTTAATGATACCCCTGATATTTATCAGCTTGGTACACTGTAGCCCCGAGCCTAAACCGCTCGATAAAACCGTTTCATTGAGCACTGTTCACAGTCAGAAAAACTTGATTCCCCCCCCTATGACAGCCAAACATGCGAAACCGTGTGCGACTCTACCTATTGAGTCCAAAATTGAGATTGATATTTCAGAACAAAAGCTTTACCTTTTTTGTCGCTATGAGAATGGCAATGAAGAGGTGAAAACTTATCCCGTCTCAACTTCTAAATATGGCATTGGCAGTGAGGCGGGCAGTAATAAAACGCCGTTGGGATTACATCGTATTAAAAATAAAATCGGTGATGGTGCGCCACAGGGGATGATTTTTAAAGCTCGTCAATCGACAGAGCGAATTGCCAAAATGAATGTGGTAGGTGCCGGTGATTTAGTAACAACACGGATTATGTGGTTGAAAGGCTTAGAGCCGGGTAAAAATTCTGGACGCGGGATAGATTCTTATAGGCGTTATATTTATATTCATGGCACTGCCGAAGAAAATAAAATTGGTCAACCTGCGTCTCATGGTTGTATCAGAATGTATAACAGTGATGTTATTGATTTATTTGAGCGTGTGACGGAGGGTACTGAAGTCTATATTAAAAAATAAATGGTTTGTCAGGAGTCGTTAAGGGCAACCATAAAGGATTGCCCTTAAGGATATGGCATTGACTTTGCACCTTTATTGAGGAATATTCCAATTAAGTTTGGGGGTTTCATCAGCAAACTTCCTGAAAACTTCCAAGGTTTTAACAAACCAATTATGAATCGCTTGTAATTGATTTGAGTTATCATCAAACGCAGAGAGCGGTTTTTGAAGGATAATTCTTAGGCCCATTGGCCTTTCTTCAAATAGAAAGCCGCCCTGAGTCGAAAAAAGGTGTTTATTTTGCCTAAACAAGTCTTTTAAGAGTCCATATTGATTGTGGGATTTATCACACCAGTACCATACCGCTAAATGAGTCGAGGTCCCAGTTAATTTTTCATAATCAAAACAAAGTGTTATCTCAGACCAGCCGCCGCCACCCAACAAAATGTCTTGTTTCATCATGCGATAGGAGTTAAGTTCGACAAGCATTTTTAAGCGTTCTAGCGTATTTTGCGGCGCACCTCGGCTGGGATAGCCAAATAGCATGGTAAATTTAGCCGCTACCGAGTCCATACACTCATCCATTTTCCTGAGCGTTTCATTCAATGTCGAGATGGTTATTAAGTCATCAGTCGTTAATTCCGTTATACCTTTCATGTTATTTTCCTCAAGAAAATCAAGAAATGCACTGACCAAGGGATTGTCGGAATAGGATTTGAAAAACGTACTAATATCCGCCCAACGGCATTGGGCAAAATCAATCCTTTTGATCGGTTGTGTGTCATAATATTTGGAACAGTATCTTAAATAGATATTTGGATATTCGGCTTGTTGAGCTAATAAAATCGCTTCGCATTTTTCCAAATCCGCCAATTGTTCTGTGACAACCGCTTGAACGGTATTTTCCAAAAAACATAAAGTTTTGTTGTTGGAAAAAACCATATCGACGTTTAAATCTCGGTAAGTGCGTTGAGTTTTGACGCTAAAATGGCGCCCTTTAATACCTAAGACTTTATTGACAAAGCCATCTAACAAGGTTTGATTGGAACGCAATACGCCTGCTAAAATTTCTGTTGTGAAATCTTCTAGCCCGTAGGCGTTATGAAATAATTGACTAAACAAGGAATTTTCCATACTTTTGTCCTTTAAGCTTAAAAATGCACATTCTCATTCTTTTATTAATATTAGTTGTTATTATTTATGGTCCCCAAATATGGGCCAAAAAAATATTAACAAAGTATAGCAAACATCGTGAGGATTTTCCCGGTACTGGTGGCGAACTTGCCCGACATTTGCTGGATAAATTAAATATGTCCCATGTCAAAGTCGAAGTCACAGAATTAGGCGATCATTATGATCCCATCGAAAAAACAGTACGCTTGAGTCAGGCGAATTGGGGTAATAAATCTTTAACAGCGGTCGTGACGGCGGCGCATGAAGTGGGACATGCCATTCAAGATCAAAGTGACTATCAACCTTTACAAGCACGCACGAAATTGATTGGCATCGCACAAATGGCGGAAAAAATCGGAGCAGGATTGATGATGATGATACCGGTGATTGCGATAATAGCGCGTGTTCCCGCAGCGGGCGTATTGATGTTTTTGGGTGGATTTGCGAGTTTAGGGGCATCAGTGGTGGTCCATTTTGTGACATTGCCGGTTGAATGGGATGCCAGCTTTAAACGAGCCTTGCCGATTTTGGCAAAAGGTCAATATATTCCTGCCAAAGATAAAAGGGCGGCGCGACGAATTCTCACCGCTTGTGCATTGACTTATGTGGCCAGTTCTTTGGCCAGTTTGCTGGATTTATGGCGGTGGATTGCCATTTTGCGGCGCTAATTAAGTTAAGGATAAAAAAGTTCTCGCAATCTTTGTGAACAATTTGTATAATACGCCGCTATTAGCCATCAGTACACTTTGAGAGGAAAAAAATGCGTCAATCACTGGTAGTCGGCAATTGGAAAATGAATGGCTCGGTCCAAAAAAACCAATCATTACTTGAGAGCCTTAAACAAGGCATAGGCTCGGTGCAACAGGCTGAAGTTGCTGTATGTCCACCCTTTGTGTATTTACAACAAGTGAGTGAATTGTTAAAAGGTACAGTGATTGCTTGGGGCGGGCAAAATCTTTCTCAACAAGCGCCTGGGGCATTTACGGGAGAAGTGGCTGCCAGTATGTTAGGAGATTTTGGCTGTAAATATGTTATTGTTGGCCACTCGGAGCGACGCGCTTTATACGGTGAAAGCGATGAACTGGTGGCGGAAAAATTTGCTAAAGCACAATCCGTTGGATTAATACCTATTTTATGTGTAGGTGAATTATTAGAACAACGTGAGGCGGGTGAAACTGAAAAAGTTGTCAAACGCCAGTTGGATGCCGTGATTAATTTACAAGGGGTAGGCGCCTTGGCAAAATCTGTGATAGCATACGAGCCTGTGTGGGCGATTGGCACTGGCAAAACGGCAACGCCAGCGCAAGCCCAAGACGTTCACGCTTTTATTCGTGGGCGCATTGCTGAACTGGATACAGGGGTTGCAGAAAAGGTGCAAATCCTGTATGGTGGCAGCGTCAAGGGCAATAATGCCGCTGAATTGTTTGCCATGACTGATATTGATGGGGGGCTGATTGGTGGTGCTTCATTGAAAGCTGATGATTTTTTAACCATTTGTCAGGCGGGCAAATAGCTTTATAGAAATTTTACTTGACTGAAATTTTATTTTTTAGTATAGTTGACATGTTACATGATATTTTTGCGATAGTTCACATTTTAATCTGTGTAGGATTAGTTGGATTAATTTTAATCCAACATGGTAAAGGGGCAGATGCGGGTGCTGCTTTTGGTGGTGGCGCATCAGGAACCGTATTTGGTAGTCAAGGATCAACCTCGTTTCTCAGTCGTACCACGGCGGTTTTGGCAACGCTGTTTTTTGCCACATGCCTGATGTTGGCCTATTTTTCTATACAGCGCATAGAACCTCAAAGTGCGCTAGAATCGGTAGAACCGATCACTGAAGAGTCAACCATACCGACGGGTAGCGAGTTGCCGCAGGTGGATAAACCTGCCACTCCAGATAATGAAATTCCTTCAGTACCATAACAAGCCGATGTGGTGGAATTGGTAGACACGCTGTCTTGAGGGGGCAGTGGCGTAAGCCGTGCCAGTTCGAGTCTGGCCATCGGCACCATTTCAATCTTTTTCTGACTTTTTGCGATCCGAAAGGATCGCAAACTTCAGTCAGACTTTTTAAAACAATCCATTCCATAGAAACCAGTCTAATCTATATTTCCTATCACCATGCTTTTAGCTGACTGGCTCTCTAACTGAACCCAACTGCTATTGTTCATCCGTACCCAGATGCCATGAGGATCACCAAAATCAATGGTGACATCATCCAAACCATTATTGTCTAAGTCTCCTGTTACCATGCTATCGGCTGAGAGATTATGATGTAATTTAACCCAACTGCTATTGTTCATCCGTACCCAGATGCCATAAATCTCACCAAAGTCAAGAATGACTTCATCCAGACCATTATTGTCTAAATCTCCTGTTACCATGCTATCGGCTGAGAGATTATGTAATTTAACCCAATTGCTATTGTTCATCCATACCCACACGCCATAACTGTCACCAAAGTCAAGGATAAGCTCATCCAAACCATTATTGTCTAAGTCTCCTGTTACCATGCTATCGACTGACAGTTTATGTAACTGAACCCAACTGCTATTATTCATCCATACCCACACGCCATAACTGTCACCAAAGTCAATGATGACATCATGCTGACCATTATTGTCTAAGTCTCCTGTCACCATGCTATCAGCTGAGATATTATGTAATTGAGCCCAACTGCTATTATTCATCCATACCCATACGCCATAACGGTCACCAAAGTCAATGATGACATCATGCTGACCATTATTGTCTAAGTCTCCTGTTACCATGCTATGGGCTGACTGATTATGTAACGGAATCCAACTGCTATTGTTCATCCGTACCTGAATACCATGAGAATCACCAAAGTCAACGATGAGATCATCCTGACCATTACCATCTAAGTCTCCTGTCACCATGCTATCGGCTGAAAGTGAATGCAGGGAAGTCCAAGTCTCGTTATTCAAGTATGCTTTGATAGCCGTCCCCTCCCCAAAATCTATGATAATAGAATTCTGAATATTCTCATTATCTATGATCGTCAGCACGGCTGTATCAGGTGAACCTAATAGCACATCAGTGGGCAGACCCAAGCTCACAATGAAAGTTTCATTACTTTCATTTTCGGTGTCATCAATAATGTCAATGTCAAAGGTCTTATCATCTGCATCGCCATCCCCCCAAGAAAGGGTGCCGGAACTGGCAAGATAGTCACTTCCCGCCGTAGCTGTGTCATCGCTGCTGGCATACTCCACCGTGATTGCACCGTTATTACCATGAGTACGGCTCACTGTGAAGGTGGTGGTGCCGACATTTTCATTGACAGTATAACTGGCTGATGAGAATTGAACCGTTTGTGGCATAAAAACATAAGCCGAACCAGAATCGGTACCATTATCATCGTCCTTATAGGCACCTACCAGGACAGTACTGCCAGAAAGTGCCACAGCGGCACCAAAGAAGTCATCCTCTGCCCCATCGCTGGCGGTAACTTTAGCCATTTGATCCCAGGTGGTGCCGTTGTTTACAAAGATATAGGCGGCTCCCTTTTTATCCCTCATCCAAGCACCCACCAAGGCAATGTCACCGTCTAGTGCCAGAGAAATACCGAAAGCATCTTTTTTCACATGATCATCAATGCTGGTCCACCACTTGGTCACTTCAACAGCTTCGCCCCTGAGTTTCGCTTTTTCCTCCCATGTCGTGCCGATACGCTCAAACACATAAGCTGAGCCAAAATAATAATCAACGCCATTGCTAGTGTTCTCAAGTGCCTTTTCCAGCTCTGCCATGTCGAGCTTTGCTATGTCGAGCTCTGCTAAAGAAGGCAACAGGAAACTATTAGTATTGACAGGTTCTTCATCCCCATAAGTGCCTATCAGTGCCGTGTCGCCATCTAGTGCGACGGAAATACCGAACTCTTCTTCCTTGCTCCTGTCACTGGCGGTCAACTTGGCTTGTTCGCTCCATGTCGTGCCGCTGCGTACAAACACATAAGCCGAACCGGAATTAATCTGATCATTCTTTCGATCATCATCATCAATATTATGAGTGTCCCCAGGCGCACCCACCAGCACAGTGTCGCCGTTGAGTGCCACGGAACGAGCAAAGTTATCCTCTACCGCCCCATCGCTGGCAATCAACTTGGCTTGTTCGCTCCATTCATCGCCACTGCGTACAAAGACATAAGCAGAACCTGAATTATAGCCCTTGTCATCATCCCAATAAGCACCTATCAAGGCGGTATTACCATCTAGTGCTACGGCATTAGCGAACCTATCCCCTATCGCACCGTCGCTGGCAGTGAGTTTCGCCTGTTGGCTCCATATCGTGCCGTTGCGAACAAACACATAAGCCGAACCAGATTTATCATGGTCCCAAGGGGCACCCACCAAGGCTGTATCACCCTTTAGTGCGACAGAAATACCGAACCAATCTCCCCCGTCGCTGGCGGTGAGTTTGTCCTCTAGGAGCCAGTCAGTGCCGTTGTGAACAAACACATAAACTGAACCTTTGTCATCATCCCAAGGGGCACCCACCAGCATTGTATCGCCATCGAGTGCCACGGAAATACCAAACCAATCTCCTTCTTGCCCATCATTGGCAGTGAGTTTGGCTTGTTCTGTATAAAACAAAGGATCTATCGTGACAGGATAATGTGCTTGGCTATCGTCTACCTCAATAACAATTTGTCTATTCGCCAGTGCAAAATGTGCCGGTAAGCTTTGTTCCTCCGCATCATAAACATAGAGTCCACCGTAATGGAGCACCGTCTCACCATTTTGATTATTCAACTGGATCGTTTTTTGTTCGCCTGCCAATTGTGGCGTGAGTGAGCCATTGACATGCAAAGCCACGCGCAGCATAGCTGCACCCGTTTGAGCCGGTGGCTGGTTTAAGGTAAAGTTTTGTCTTAGCCCACGCTCATTGTTGATATACCATTCTGTGATCCCTGGATGTTGGGATTCTAACCCCCGTTCAGTTATCACAGTACGTCCAGCTTCCACCGTTTTGAGTTGATCGCCGTAGCCATAAGCACTGAGACTCAGCCCGAATTGCCAATTGGCTTGGCGTGATCTCATTTGCACCGCCCTTTGAGTGATGCGGGCTTGAAGTTGTTGCTTGGCATTATAAGCTGTATAAATCCCGTCTGCTTTCTTAAACTGATAAACAGAAGTATGGATTTTTTCCTGTAGCGTCATCCAGTCTTGTGTACTCAATTCTGCTGGCGGACTCGCTGCCGTTAGTGTCGAAAGTAGTAGGCTGAACCCACAGGTTAAGAAGGTTAAAAGTTGATAATTCATTAATTAACTCCACGTATTAACTATAAGGAACCTTTCATTTTCATGTGATTGCCCTAGTCTGAAAGTGACCTTTGTAAATAGACGGACAAACTTCCAAAATTTGCCAATTTTTTTTGAGCAGCATTTGGATTGAAAAAAAAAATTGATTTTTGTTTGATGCTCAAATATAATTTATACACCTAGCCATAATTATTTTTCATTTAGGAGTAATGACAATGATTAGCTCAACAGTGTTACCCAAGAAAATAACAATTTTTTTTAGCTTGTTATTTCTTGGATTACTTATTTTAACACCTTTTTCATATGGTGCAACTTCACTTACTCAGTTTGGCATAACCTGGGAGTTTGATCAGGATTATCCAACTGGAACCTTTGCTAATGGTGATTATTGGGTGGTTGGACCGGTCAAAATAGTCAACATCACCCCCTCCCCCTCCCCCTCCTCTTC
>JALXAQ010000255.1 GCA_026991885.1 Thiotrichaceae bacterium | reverse complement strand
CCTCTATGTATGACTGACAGACAGTCCCAACTTAAAAGTGGCCAAGAGCACTCATCTGACAACGTGTCGTAAATTTTATTCAAAAAGGAAATTTAAGTCAAGTCAAATTTATCTCAGTACAGTACCGGCCAATTTCTTTAAATCATTGATTTTTTTTGTCAATTAAAGATTTATCCCGCTGGTCGCTCCTCTGGAGCGCTACGCATCATTCCAATCAAAAAAAATGACAATAAAAAATTGTCCTGTACTCATAAATAAAATTTGTATAACCTTTTTTATAGACATGTCTATAAATGTAGATATTTTTATGGACTATAGTATTCCAGATAAATCAAATCTTTTGGCCAAAAGGATTAAATTTAAGCAAGCGTAGGGTGCGTCCCACGCACCTTATTAAATATGGACTTTATTTGTGCGTAGGACGCACCCTACATTCGCTTATAATTGAAAATTATTCAATACTTACAACGCCATCACCTCATCCAAACTCAAGCCAGTTGCACTGGCGATTTGTTCAGCCGTCAAAACACCAAGAGCTTTAAAATTCCGAGCCGTTTCTATCTTGCCTTTTTTGATACCTTCCTCCCTACCATCTTCCTTTCCCTCTCCATAACCATCATTAAAACCTTTTTCTTCACCCTTTTTAAATTCTCCCTGTTTGATTTCTTCAACTCCATATTCATCAAACATTCGCGCACGTTCTTGTGGTGTGACTTGATCCTTCTTAATTAGTTCGAAAATACGTTGAATCTGTGGATTCAAATAATGAGATTCTTCAATCTCTTCATCAAGACTGTCTTCGATAGCTTCCAACCATTCACGATATTCCCTCGGCGTATCATCTTGAATATATTTGGGGCAAATAAAGATAACTTTATGATCTATTTCACCTAAAGGCTCACCTTGCCTATTTTTAGGATCAAAGTCAATAGTAGAGACATCAGTTTTATGTTTATCACCAGAAGTTAAAAACACAATGGTGAAAACCTTCAATTTGGGAGAATAATTTTTTGATTTAACCATCTGTGCCAATAAAGCGGCACAATGATAGTGTAAAAAACGATGATAGTGATCTGAAAAACGTACATGTTGCATGTCAATAATCACCCGATTTTTCTTATCTTCGGCATAAAGATCAAATTTCGTCGCAACACTGCCTATTGGTGGCTCATAAACTTTATCTTTTTCTACAACGTCAATTTCAAGTTTAATGCCCAACAAATCACGGACAAAAGCGGTGAAAATTTCTTTATCACCAAAAGCCTTCTTGAAAATGACATCATAACGTAGTGAAGCTACTTGTTTCATGGGGTATATGTACTCCTACAGCAAAATTAGACTTTATTTAGGCGTCCAAGATTTATCTTGGACGCCTACCCAGCTAACTCTTTTCCAGTTTTTGAATCAGCGGCAATATTTTTTGCTCCAAATCTTCAACCGTTATCTGTCCGACCTGTTTATAACGTACAATACCTTGTTTATCAACAATAAACGTTTCTGGTGTGCCTGTCACGCCCCAGTCTATGCCGATTCGTCCTTTTTCATCAAAGGCATTGGCAACATAAGGATTTCCGCTCTCTGCTAATACGGACCGCGCCTTTTCTAAGGTGTCTTTATAATTGAGTCCGTAGATGACATAGCCTCGTTTTGCCAATTCCATCAGTAATGGGTGTTCATAACGACAGGTGCGACACCATGATGCCCATACATTAAATAGCGTCACTTTGCCGATAAAATCTTGATCGCTTAATGTTTTGCTGGGATCATTGAGGGCTGGTAGTGTAAAGGAGGGGGCTGGTTTATCAATGCGGGTAGAGCCTATATCTCGCGGATTTAAATCTAAGCCCATGTATAAAAAGCCAGCTAGTATGAAAAAGAGTCCTAAAGGGAGTAAATATTTGAACATGATAGTTTTTTTCCTATGCTGCGGCGTCCAAGATAAATCTTGGACTCCTTATAATTTTTAAGTTGTGCGACGATAACGTTTATCTGTGGCTGCTAAAATTCCGCCTAATACCATCAATAATCCGCCTATCCAAATCCAGCGAATAAACGGTTTATAATAAACGCGCACACTCCATGCCCCTTTATCTAATGGTTCGCCTAAGGCGACATAAATATCACGGGTAAATCCCCAATCTATGGCAGCTTCAGTCATAGGCATTCTTTGTACCCGATAAAACCGTTTTTGGGGTTCCAATATCGCGATTTTTTCACCATTTTTGAGCACTTGAACCAGTCCTTGTTCCGCGTCATAATTGGGTCCATTGACTGATTGTGTGCCTTCAAAAATAAAGCTATATCCGCCTAATTCTAGGGGGGTTTGAGGTGCCATACGCACATCTTTTTCAATGCTAAAGGCATTGGACAGTGTCACTCCAACGACAAAGACTGCTACACCAATATGAGCCGTCGTCATACCGTAAAAACTTCGCGGTAGGTGTCCAAGAGTTCTTTTAGACATTTTGTCACGTACATTTTGTAGACTGGTCAAAATAATCCAAACGGCTGCCGCTATGCCCGGAAAAACGATTAAACCGGCTTTGCCCATGACTAATACGGGCAGTATCACTGCTAAGGCGATACTGACTATAAATGTGTAGCGCAAACGAATGAGTAAGCTTTTCACTTGTTCGTTTTTCCAGCGGGCGATTGGTCCAATGCCGAGTAGGAACATGAGCGGGGCCATAATCCAAAAAAACACGACGGAAAAATAGGGAGGACCGACTGAAATTTTTCCCATTCCTAAGGCATCTATAAAAAGCGGATAGAGTGTGCCTAACAAGACGCCGCCACAGGCGACAACGAGCAATATGTTATTCAAAAGTAACAGTGTTTCTTTTGACATGGGTTCAAAATGACCGCCTTTGCCAACTGTTGGCGCACGCCAAGCGTAGAGCACTAAGGATAAGCCGATAACGATGCCTAAGAAGGCTAGGATAAATACGCCCCGTTCCGGATCAGTCGCAAAGGCATGTACTGATGTTAATACGCCTGAGCGGACTAAAAATGTGCCTAATAAACTGAGCGAAAAGGCGATGATAGCTAATAATACGGTCCAGTTTTTAAATGCGCTACGTTTTTCGGTGACTGCCAGAGAATGCAGTAAGGCGGTGCCGACGAGCCAAGGCATAAATGAGGCGTTTTCGACGGGATCCCAAAACCACCAGCCTCCCCAGCCAAGTTCGTAATAAGCCCACCAACTGCCTAATGTTATGCCGAAGGTTAAAAATATCCAAGCGACGAGTGTCCAAGGACGTGACCAGCGTGCCCAAGCACTGTCAAGTGTTCCGCCCAATAGGGCTGCAATGGCAAAGCTGAATGCGACAGAAAATCCGACATAGCCCATATATAACATAGGTGGATGAATCACTAAGCCGGGATCTTGTAACAGCGGATTGAGGTCTTGCCCGTTAAGGGGGGCCGGGGAGAGGCGCTCAAACGGGTTAGATGTAAAAAGCATAAATAGCAAAAAGCCGATGCTGACAAAACCCATCACGGCAATCACTCGTGCTGCCATCTTTTGTGGCAAGCTACGACTGAAGATAACAACGGCAACTGTCCAAAAACTTAATAGTAAATTCCACAGCAGTAGAGAGCCTTCGTGTCCTCCCCAGATGCCGGCGATGCGATAAGCAAGCGGTAGGGCACTGTTAGAGTTACTAGCGACATAGCGTACTGAAAAGTCATTATTAATAAAGGCATAAGTCAAGCAAGCAAATGCGAGACTCATAAAGACTAATTGTCCCACCGCAGCGGGACGAGCAACTGCCATCCAGTTAGGAATAGTCAGCGCTGTACCAATCAGTGGAAATATCGTTTGTGCCAATGCCAAACACAGGGCCAAAATTAAGGCAAAATGTCCAAGTTCAGGAATCATATCAGTTATCAATTATCAGTTTTGGTTGGTTTGGTTTTTAAACTATCTGCTACTTCGGGTGGCATATAATTTTCATCGTGTTTAGCCAACACTTCATCGGCTAAAAAGCGGCCATCCTCTTGCATCTGCCCTATTGCTACAATACCTTGCCCTTCACGAAATAAATCGGGCAAAATGCCAGTGTATTCTACTGATATCGTGTGCTTGTAATCGGTAACATCAAATTTCACTTGTAAACTATCAGAAGCGCGTTGCACACTGCCTTCTGTTACCATTCCACCGACACGAATCGTGCGATCGGTTGGAGCTTCTCCCGCAACGATTTGAGTGGGATCAAAAAAATACAACATGTTTTCATTAAAAGCGGTGAGCCCTAAAGCGACGGTGGTACCGATACCGACAAGCATCAATAATATAATGCCAAAACGTTGCTTATGCTTTTTGTTCATTGTTATCACGATGTTTTCTCCGTAGTTTGCGATTCAATGTACGCAAGAATGCGCGTTTTTCATTGAATGGGATGATGATATTAGCAAGTAGGATGACAAAGGCTAATCCGTAACTTGTCCAGACATAAAACGCATATCCACTCATGTGGAAAAATTCGCTCATAATTATGATTTCTCTATTTAACTACAGGGATTTTTTTTTAGCAGGGATAAGTCAAAATCCAGGCCGGTTCATAAAGCTTTGTGAGCACTCGCCAGTTCTTGCACCCAACGGGTATTCCGTTCCCTTTCTAACACTTCATTACGTGCCCGCATCAATAGCACTGTCATGTAATACAATTTAAACGCCACCGCCATCAATAGCAAAGGAATCAGCATGGAGAGGTGAATAGAGGGGGCATCAAATTTAGTCACAGTTGGTCCTTGATGCAAGGTATTCCACCATTCCACTGAATAATGAATGATAGGAATATTCACCACTCCCACTAAGGCTAAGACGCTACTGGCACGCGCAGCAGTACGTTTATCTTCAATCGCCGAATTGAGGGCAATCACGCCTAAGTATAAAAACAATAAAATGAGTTCAGAGGTTAAACGAGCATCCCATACCCACCAAGTGCCCCACATCGGTTTTCCCCATAATGCGCCTGTGACTAAAGCTAAAAAGGTAAACGATGCGCCGATGGGCGCGGAGCTGGCTGAGATGACTTCAGCCAATTTGATTCGCCAAATCAGTCCAATGGCACCAGTAATCGCCATCACCATATAAATAAATAGGGACATCCACGCTGATGGGACATGTATAAACATAATCCGATAGCTATCTTTTTGTTGATAATCGGGTGGCGCTACGAATAATCCGTAGTAGAGCCCAGCTAACAGGATGGCAAGACAAAGCCAACCAAACCAAGGGATTAAACGCCCTGATAGGGTGTAAAAATATTTAGGAGAAGAAAATTTTTGTAAAAAAGCCCACATGTTTAAGTTATCAGTTATCAGTTATCAATTAATGAGAGGAGTGCAAGGCGTACCTTGCACACAGGATTTTTAACTCAAGCTAATCCGTAAAGCCGCCGCTGTGGCAAAAGGTGACAATGTCAAAGACAATGTGAGCAATGCGCCCAAAAAATACAATTGCCCCGCTACTGGAAAACCTCTAGCAGCTTCATTAACGGCGCCAGCGGCAAAAATCAAGACTGGAATATATAAGGGTAATACTAATAAAGATAATAACACGCCACCACGCCGTAATCCTACCGTTAAAGCGACACCTATTGCGCCAACTAAACTTAAAATGGGTGTCCCTAATGCCAACGTTGCTATTAAAGTGAGCATCGCGCTATCAGGTAAAAAAAGCAATACACCTAAAAAAGGTGCTAACAATAACAAAGGTAATCCTGTGATTAGCCAATGCGCCAATACTTTTGCCAGTACAAGTAATGGTAGCGAATGGGCAGACAAGGCGATTTGCTCTAAGCTGCCATCCTCAAAGTCGGAGCGAAAAAGACTATCAAGTGATAGCATCGCTGCTAATAAAGCCGCAACCCAAATCACGCCTGGGGCAATGATTTGTAAATTTTTTGATTCAGGTGAAATCCCAAGTGGAAATAGGCTCACAACAATCACAAAAAATAATAATGGATTTGCTAATTCTGAGCGATGCCGATAGGCTAAAGTCAGATCGCGTTTTAATAATATATTAAAAGTGGATAGTGCCATAAAACTACTTTAAGTATAGAAATCCTATTTCTTAAAGAAATAGGATTTCTTTGAAACTTTAAAATGTTAGAATGTTTAAAGGAGTCCAAGATTTATCTTGGATGCTAACAGAAGATTTTATTATGTCTCGTCACTTAAGCATTATTTTCTTAATAATGATAGTCACAGTTGCCCAAGCTTTCGATGTCTCACAAGAATTGCGTGTGTGTGAAAATCATTTTAATGCCAATCGTTTGACTAAGGGCAAAGGCGGAAATGCCTTAGCATGTTATCAGAATATCTTGAAAAAAGCACCAAACAATGTGGCGGCATTGGTGGGTTTAGAAAATATAGAAGCACGTTATATAGCTTGGATAAATAATGCCTTGGATAGAAAAAAAATCAACAAAGCCCTATTCTATTTGGATCGTTTACGCCAAGTGACACCTCACTTATCTAGCGTGGAACAGGCACCGGATTCAGAGACTGCCCGTTTATTGCAAATTTGCAAAACCTATCTTAATCTTAATCGTTTAAGCCCCAGTCAAGCTAACACTGCCTTGGCATGTTATAGGCATATATTAAAAAAAAATGCGCCAGGCAATGTCCAAGCTATTGCCGCTTTAGTCGCAATAAAGGGACATTATGTCACCTGGATAAAACAAGCTTTGCAGAAAAAAGAGCTAAATAAGGCTAAACAATATTTAGCGCGTTTAGGCAAAGTGAATTTATCAAATTTAGCGATTGTGGTACCCGAAATGGTGCGGATTCCCGCTGGACGCTTTCGTATGGGGGATGAACAGCATTGGGTATCTATCAAAGGGTTTGCAATGAGTCGCTATGAGGTAACATTTGCGGAGTATGACAACTTTGCTCAAGCGACGGCTCGAAAAAAACCTGATGATGAAGGATGGGGGCGTGGCGCACGTCCAGTGATTAATGTTTCGATGAAAGATGCAAGGGCTTATGCTCAATGGTTAAGTCAGCAAACTGGGCAAAAATATCGCTTGCCAACCGAAGCCGAGTGGGAATATGCCGCTCGTGCGAAAACGAAAACGCTACGATATTGGGGAAATGATCCCACTCAAGCTTGTCTTTATGCCAATGTTTGGGACAAAAGTTCACAGGAAAAAAATACGGCTTGGGATTGGACAGCTCATGATTGTAGGGATGGCTATGCTTATACAGCACCAGTCGGTCGTTTTCAAGCAAACGCTTTTGGTTTATTTGATATGTTGGGGAATGTTTGGGAATGGGTTTGTTCAGAATATGAGGAAAGTTATAACGGAAAAGAACAATCTTGTGTTACAAACAACAATCCAGATACCCTTTATGTTATTCGCGGCGGCTCTTGGAGTGTTGGAACGAAGTGTGTGACGCTCCGTGGTAGGGATACGCCAGAAAAGCGTAGCTATCATGTGGGATTTCGCCTTGTTAGGGATGATTAGCAATATCCTATTTTTTGTCTTTGATAACTGATAACTGATAACTGAAAAAAATGTTTAAAATAGCCACTTGGAATGTCAACTCGCTACGTGTTCGTTTGTCACAAGTCTTAGATTGGTTAAAAAAACTTGAGCCGGATATTGTTGCTTTGCAGGAAACGAAAATGACTGATAACCAATTTCCGCGAGAAGCGATAGAGGCGGCGGGTTATCAGGTGATCTTTTCTGGACAAAAAACTTATAATGGTGTGGCATTGCTCAGTCGTTTGGAAGGCTGCGAGATTATCAGGGATTTGCCTGATTTAGATGATCCACAGCGACGCTTTTTGGGGGCGACTTATGGTCATAATTTGCGAGTACTGAATGTGTATGTACCTAATGGTGCCGCTGTCAATTCGGATAAATATCATTATAAATTGAATTGGCTGAAAAAGTTACAGGATTATGTACGCGAGAGCCTCAAGGATTATCCTCATTTAATTGTATTGGGCGATTTTAATATTGCACATGAGGAGCGTGATGTACATGATGCTTGGGATAGTGATTTGATAGTGAGTCCGCCAGAGCGTGCCGCTTTAGAAGATTTGCTGAGTTTGGGACTGCGTGATACTTTTCGCCTATTTGAGCAAGCACCGGAAAATTATAGTTGGTGGGATTATCGTCGCGGCGGGTTTTGGCGCAATCAGGGAATTCGTATTGATTTGATTTTAGCCAGCACTGCGCTTGATTGCACGGCTTGTGTTATTGATAGTGCGCCACGCCGTTTAGAACGTCCTAGCGATCATGCGCCAGTGGTGGCAAGTTTTGATTAGGAGGCAGAGCGTCCAGTCAGGCACGAACGAAGCGCCGCGTGGGAACGAGAAAAAACAAGCGATCCTTGCGAAAATGAAGGAGATTGCTAAAACACCGAATACAAGACAAAATTGAAAATGATCGTTCGTGTTGAAGGTGGCAAACGGTTATAAATCGATATCCCTGATGGCAAGTTCCAAGAGATTTTAAAAGATTTGCGTTCTTTCATTATGACGGTAAGAGAATTGCAAAAGTCTGGAATATCTTTTAAATTAAAGCCCGATTATAAATTAAAATTAATTGCAACCAAAATGAGCAACACTCAACTGGCATCTAGCAAACTTTTAGAACAGATCACTGATATTCATCTCAAAAAAAACCAAGATGAATTTTCACTTTATCGACTTCGCAGAGAGGCGGAGTCTTTGGTCAAACGTGCCGGTCAATCAAGTGATTATGTTGTGCTAGGCGCCATACAAACTCTTTTAAATTATCCTAACAAGGTTCGTGATACCTTTAATCAGGCAATAAGTCTATTTCCGACTGAACACGAGTTGTATGTCAACTACTCAGTCTCTTTGAGTAACTTGGGTTTAATGTCAGATGCGATTACTTATGCTGTCAGGGCTTATGAAATGTGCCCAGGTGATTTATTCATTGTGAATCATCTGATTACTTGTTACATTGGCAGTGGCCAATTGGCGACCGCAAAAAAATGGTGTGGAAAATGGCACCAAGAAAACCCCCAAGAGTCTCATAAATTTTCACGAGTCATTGAAGGGGCCATTAAAATCTTGGAGAATTCCCATGTTTCAGAGGATGCGGTGACTTCACTTTTTCAGATGGCGTACTCTGTTTTGCATGACAACAATATATATTATATACCTGATAGAGAGTTATATCTTCAGCAAGACGATGAATCAGTGTGGATAGCTTTTCGGATTGATGTTCTCCGCCCGGTTGATGAAGTTGTTGATTTAAGCGTGGCGTTGGCTGAAAGATTTGCTGAGACTGAACTTGGCAAACACTTGGCCAATAAACTTGTCATTGGTTATGAGTCGGGGTTAGAGTAATGTCAATATCAACGCATGATTTATTATCATTTGCTGAGGAATTATGTGACCATGACAAAGAAGTCTCATGGCGAAGTGCTGCCAGCCGTGCTTATTATTCTGCACTGCATCAATGTCTACCATTAGCAGAGACGCTGCCAGAACCCCGCTATGATTCTAACCCAAAAGGCTACCATGATTATTTAATCAAAAAATTGACCGATTTTGAAGATAGCAACAAAGAATTACAAAGAGCGATCCGAAAAATTGGCTATATGCTATTAGACGCAAAACGGGTTAGAACAGAAGCTGATTATCAAATGTCAACTTCGTTTAAACGCGCTCAAGCTGAAAAAGTCATTGAAGTGGCCCATAAAATTTTTGAGCAACTTCAAAGCATTGATGGTAGTGCCGCGACTCTATCGTGATCAATTATACTTGGGACCTTCACAATTTGAGCTTTTGGAATGATGCTTCGCTCACCAGAGGAGCGACCAGCCAGCGTAGGGTGCGTGCGCCAAGCGAAGCTTGGCATTTCTTGCTGGGTGAAAGTCCCGGTCAGGTAAGGGCTAACCACCCACCTGTATCGAGTGTTGCGTGTCCATAGGTAACGAACGACACGAAGCG
>JALXAQ010000254.1:6664-33301 GCA_026991885.1 Thiotrichaceae bacterium | reverse complement strand
CAAAATATATTTTATAACAACATGATTATAAAGGAATATTTTTTTTGCCGTCACAAAAATAAAAAAAACAAATCAAACAATTAATTTATTTAATGTATTAACAAAAACAACCAATTAGCGAAATCATTATCCTTGATTAGCTTTTCTGATAATTAGTACAAATAATTATGCAATAAAATAATTGAATGACTTGATATAAACAAACTCTGGTTTTTAATTACTTCGGTAACCAAGTATCGTTTATTTCAAAATTAGTTGTACTAATGAGAGCCAATAATGATTAGCAGGGAAAAGTTAAAACATTAACTACAGGGATTATATATTAGCAGGGATAAGTCAAAACCGAAGACGACAGCCAATAGTGATTAGCAGGAAAAAGTCTAAGTGCGATTTTGACTAATCCCTGCTAAAAGTTAATCCCTGTAGTTAAAAGTTTTGACTAATCCCTGCTAAAAGTTAATCCCTGTCGTTAAAGGTTTTGACTAATCCCTGCTAAAAGTTCCTCTCGTTCCCACGCTCTGCGTGGGAATGCATTGCGGGACGCTCCGCGTCCCGCAGAGCGGTGCAAACAGGCATGATCTCCGCTTCGCTCCGTTACTTCGTTTCCCACGCAGAGCGTGGGAACGAGGGATATTTTATTATCAAGGAAAACCACAAATGAAACCACAAGAATTACTAAATACAATAACAGACGACTTAAAAACCGCATTAGGCGGCGAATTACCGCAACTATGCAACGAACCACGCGCCACTACCAACAACCGGAAAAAGTCAAACAAGCCCTCAAAGACTTTCAACCCCAACAAGGCTGGTTATGTTTTCAAAGTGCCGTCGTACCCTTTAAAAAGGGAGAACTGCCTGACAAAGGCACCATTCTATACGGCGAAGTCAAAGACAAAAAACATCAAGCCCTACATATTCAACAAAATGGCAACGGAGGCTGGCTACTCACCACCTATCAACAACAAGCAGGAGACACACATCTCGTTGAATATACACAACTATTAAGTTTAGCAAATGGAAAAAGCAAAAACAAAAATCAAAACAAGGGATTAAAGTTGAAGCCATCAATCTCACGGCAGGCACGGCAATTATGACAACGGCAGCATTTCAAGCGGCAGAAGAAATGGGAGTCACCTCTCTTTATTTGCTTGGCAAAACGCTAACGGATAATAGAGGTTATATCATTCATGATCAAAAAGTGGATGATCCAAATGAGGCTAAAGTTGTGATTGTATCAGATCATCGTCTGGCGGATTAATTTTAAAAAGGGACAAGTCTATTAATTCTCCTGTGCAGAGAAATTATTTATATAATATAATTTAATTGGCTTCAATTTTTGGCCTAATTCTACCACTGGAGGTTTGAAATGACTATTAAAGTTCGATTTTTTGCTGTTTGGTTTTTTGTCTCAATGCTTTTTTCTACAGCCGTCATCGCTGATGCGGAATACGACTTTCTAAGAGGTTTTGCGGCTAGCAAACGAGGCGACTATGCAACCGCTTTTGACTGGTATCATCAGGCAGCAAAACAGGGAAATGCAAACGCCCAAAACAATTTAGGCGTGATGTACGAAAAGGGCAAAGGCGTCACTCAGAATGATCAAAAAGCCTTTAGATGGTATCGCAAAGCCGCTCTACAGGGCATTGCAACAGCGCAATACAATTTAGCCCTGATGTACGAAAAGGGCAAGGGGATCACTCAGAATAAGCAAAAAGCCCTCAAATGGTATCGCAAAGCGGCAAAGCAGGGATATGCAAAAGCACAAAACAAGTTAAAGGTGATGTCACAAGACATTGGCACTTTGAATGAACAGCAAAAAGCCATCAACTGGTATCGCAAAGGCGCAGAGCAGGGAGATGCAGAAGCACAATACATTTTAGGCTTGCTGTACAGTTCTGGGACCACTGAAAATAAGCCAAAAGCCCTCAAATGGTTTCGTAAAGCGGCAGAGCAGGGACATGCAAAGGCGCAATACAATTTAGCTATGATGTATGACATCCGTGAAAATAACCAACAAGCTATCAAGTGGTATCACAAGGCAGCAGTGCAGGGAGTTGCAAAAGCGCAATACAACTTAGGTTTGATGTACGACAATGGCGAAGGCGTTATTGAGAACGACCAAAAAGCCCTCAAATGGTATCGTAAAGCTGCCCAACAAGGCATTGCAAAAGCACAATACAATTTAGCAGTGATGTACGTCAATGGCACTGGGGTGACTCAAAATGATCAACAAGCCATCAAATGGTTTCGCAAAGCCGCAGAACAGGGCATGGCAAAAGCGCAATACAACTTAGCAGTGATGTATAACAATGGCAAGGGGCGCACTCAAAATGAAGACATCGTCATCGAGCAGTATCGCCAAGCGGCGGAGCGAGGAGATAAACAAGGGCAATACCTTTTAGGTTTGATGTACGATCATGGTTATGGGATGACTGAGAATGACCAAGAAGCTGTCAAGTGGTATCGCAAGGCGGCGGTGCAGGGAAATGCAATAGCGCAATTCAATTTAGGCGTGATGTACGAGAATGGTGAGGGCGTGACTAAAAATAACCAAGAAGCCCTCAAATGGTATCGCAAGGCGGCAAACCAAGGAAATGCTGGCGCACAATGCAACTTAGGTGTGATGTACACTCAAGGCAAAGGGGTTCGCAAGAATAAACAAGAAGCCATCAAATGGTTTCGCAAAGCGGCAAACCAAGGATTGGAGCGAGCGCGATACAATTTGAAGATCATAAGCCTGATTGAGTCTGAATATTAAGCTAAGGAACGTGCCTGAAATAACTTCGTCAAGTCAAAATAAAAGTCAAAACCAGACCTGCCAAGTCTGGTTTTGAAGTTGACTAAATTATTTTATGCACGTTCCTAACTAATCTAGGGGCAATCCTTTATGGTTGCCCTAGTTATAACGGGATATTATGAATAAAATTGAAGACGTTGATTATGCCACAGCAAAGATTGAATTAGCCATTACTGGGATGAGCTGTGCCAATTGTGTTCGTGCCGTAGAACGGACACTGCTTAAAAAAACGCCCGGTATTGTCGCCGCTCACGTTAATTTTGCCACCGAAAAAGCCAGCATTGAATATCTCCCCCATCAAGTCTCTCCCAACGACATCATGATCGCCATCAAGCGGGCAGGTTACGGTGCAGAGACAGTGGAAAAGCCTGAACAAGTGCGCCATCAATCTCGCAAATTTTGGATAGGTGTCATTTTCACTTTGCCAGTTTTTATATTGAGCATGAACCGAGAATTGGGTGACTATGTCGATTGGCTAATGCTGTTCCTGACGCTACCTGTGCAATTTTATGTCGGTTGGGACTATTATGTTGGCTCATGGAAATCGCTCAAAAACGGTGCAGCCAATATGGATGTACTGGTGGCAATGGGCACCTCGGTTGCCTTTTTCTACAGTTTAGCCGTTTTGCTTAATCCTGCCTTTGGTACATACGTTTATTTTGAAACGGCAGCGATGATTATCACCTTGATTAAATTGGGAAAACTGTTAGAAGCCCGCGCAAAATCTCAAACCAGTACCGCTATCAAAAAATTAATGGGGCTAAAACCCAAAACGGCTAAAGTCATACGCGATGGGGTGGAAAGCGATATTGCGATTGAGTCCGTCGTTGTCGGAGACGTGCTCATTGTTCGCCCGGGCGAAAAATTGCCGGTTGATGGCAAAGTCATCGAAGGGCAGTCCAGCGTTGATGAAAGTATGCTCACTGGCGAAAGTTTAGCCGTTCATAAACAAAAAGGGGACAGCGTCATTGGGGCGACAATCAATCAACAAGGCTTACTCAAAATTGAAGCCACCAAAGTCGGCGCAGAAACGGCACTGGCACAAATTATTCGCCTTGTCCAAGAAGCCCAAGGCAGTAAAGCACCGATTCAACATTTGGCGGATAAAGTGGCCAGCATTTTTGTCCCCACCATCATTCTTATTGCTATCTTCACCTTATTAATATGGTGGATTGGTGTGGGCGCGGACTTTACAACTTCCATGATGAGAATGGTAGCGGTTTTAGTGATTGCCTGCCCTTGCGCCTTAGGGCTCGCAACACCTACGGCGATTATGGTGGGCACTGGCAAGGGTGCTGAACAGGGGATTTTATTTAAAAATAGTGAAGCCTTAGAACAAACCCATAAGCTCAAAGTCATCGTCTTAGATAAAACCGGCACAATTACCAGCGGGCAGCCCCGTGTCACAGATATTATTATCGGACAAGGGGAATTGAATGAAGATGAGATTTTACGTTTAGCCGCTTCAGCGGAGCGTGGCAGTGAACATCCGCTTGGTGAGGCGATTGTACAGTCTGCCAAAAAGCGGGGTTTATCCTTGCATGAACCGCAACAGTTTAAAGCCATCAGTGGGCAAGGCATTTTGGCGAAAGTGGACAATCGACAAGTGGCGTTGGGTAATCAGCGACTCACTCAGTTAACGGGTTTTCTCGAATCTGAAGTCAACCGCCTACAAGCTGAAGCTAAAACGGTGATAGGGGTTGTTGTTGATAATCAACCGGTTGGCTTAATAGCGGTTGCCGACACCTTAAAAAAAGGAGCCAAAGAGGCAATCGCAGAAATGCAGCGTTTAGGCTTAGAAGTCGTCATGTTGACGGGTGATAATAGTGCGACGGCTGAGGCTATTGCCAAAGAAGTGGGAATTGAGCGCGTATTAGCAGGCGTGCTGCCAGCGGGTAAAAGCGATGAAATCAAAAATTTGCAACAAAAACACCCAGGATTAGTCGCGATGGTTGGAGATGGGATCAATGATGCGCCTGCTTTAGCTCAAGCCGATGTCGGTATTGCGATTGGCACTGGGACAGATATTGCTATGGAAACGGCTGATATTACCTTGATGCGAGGCGACTTACGATCTCTTTCACAAGCAATCATCCTGAGCAAAGCGACGATGCGGACGATTAAACAAAATCTCTTTTGGGCATTTGGCTATAATGTTTTACTGATACCTGTGGCAATGGGCGTATTATATCCATTCACAGCACTGCCGATGATGATACGGGCTTTACATCCGGCATTGGCGGCGGGTGCTATGGCTTTTAGTAGCGTATCGGTGGTGATGAATAGTTTGCGGTTGCGGTGACAATGCCATATCGGGCAACCACAAGGGATTGCCGGCATTTGGCTATAATAGATTTGTCCGTAAATAAAAAGTCAAAACCAGACCTGGCAGGTTAAACCCAAACCTGCCAGGTCAAAATAAAAATCCGAGTGTTTTTGACCTTGCCAGGTCTGGTTTTGATTTTGATTTTTTATTGACGGACAACTCTAATGCTATCGGTGGTGATGAATAGTTTGCGGTTGCGGAAAATGCGACTGAATTATTGTTTTTAGATCAAAAAAACCAAAGAAAAATTAACCCATGAACCACACTTTACACAACACCATTGCCAACTTTATCTGGGGAATTGCCGATGATTGCTTACGCGATATTTATGTACGTGGCAAGTACCGTGATGTGATTTTGCCCATGATTGTCATTCGGCGTTTGGATGCTTTGTTGGAGCCAACTAAAGAGGCAGTATTGAAAATGAAAGCCTCTCTGGATGCTGCTAATATAGCTAATCAAGAATCGGCTTTGTGTCAAGCCGCCAAGCAAGCATTTTTTAACGCCTCACCCTACACTTTGCGAGATTTGAAAAACCGCACCAAGGCACAGCAACTTAAAGCCGATTTTGAGGCGTATTTGGACGGATTTTCAGCCAACATCCAAGAAATTCTGGACAAATTTAAATTTCGCAACCAAATTCCCACTCTCATTGAGGCTGATATTCTTGGCATGGTAATTGAAAAGTTTCTTGACAAGGATATTAATCTCAGCCCTGATCCTGTGCTAGATGATAGCGGCGATATTAAGCTGCCCGGACTCGACAATCACGCGATGGGGACAATTTTTGAGGAACTGGTACGGCGTTTTAATGAAGCCAACAATGAAGAAGCTGGAGAACACTGGACACCCCGTGATGTTGTCAGGTTGATGGCGGATTTAATTTTTATGCCGATTGCAGACCAAATGAAATCTAGTACTTATCTATTGTACGATGGTACTTGCGGAACGGGTGGCATGTTGACGGTGGCCGAAGAACGCTTGCAGGAATTGGCGAAAAAACAAGGCAAACAAGTTTCTATTCATCTCCACGGTCAGGAAATCAGCCCCGAAACTTATGCGATTGCTAAAGCCGATTTATTGCTCAAAGGCGAGGGGCAACAAGCCAATAATATCAAATATGGCTCGACTTTGTCCGCTGATGCCTTTCCAGCGCGTGAATTTCATTTTATGTTGTCTAACCCGCCTTATGGCAAAAGCTGGAAAGGCGACCTTGAACGCTTGGGTGGCAAAAATGAGTTGAAAGACCCGCGTTTTGTAGTACAACACGGCGACAATTCTGATTATAAAATGATTACTCGCTCCAGCGATGGGCAATTATTGTTTTTAGTCAACAAGTTATCCAAGATGCAGACTGGAGACAGCATGGGCAGCCGTATTGCTGAAGTCCATAACGGTTCGTCCCTGTTTACTGGCGATGCGGGTCAAGGCGAGAGCAATATCCGCCGCTGGATCATCGAAAACGACTGGCTGGAGGCAATCATAGCTCTGCCAGAGAATATGTTTTATAATACGGGCATTGCTACCTATATTTGGCTGTTAAGTAACCACAAAACTCAATTTCGCCAGAATAAGGTACAATTAATTGATGCCTCGCAATGGTACGAACCGCTACGCAAGAATCTGGGCAAGAAAAATTGTCAATTGTCTGCCGAACATATCAAGAATATTTGTGATTTAGTTGTTCATCCCCGCGAAACTGAACAATCAAAGATTTTCCCCAATGAAACTTTTGGCTACTGGAAAATCATTGTAGAACGTCCGCTGCGTTTGCGTACCGAATTTAGCGAAACCAAATTCAAGGAACTGGATGAAGCCTGTATAAAAGCCAAGGAAAAACCGCTATCGGATCTGGCTCAGAGCGTTGCAACTGAATTAGGTGATGGTCCGCATTTAGATTTCAATCTGGTGCTAGAAACGATTAAAACCCATGCAAACAAACAAGCTATCAACCTCACTGCCAAACGTAAAAAACTCTTACAAAACCATTTGGCGGAAACTGATGAGAATGCTAAAGCCGTTATCAAAAAACGCCACAAAGCCAAAAAGGCCGAAAAATCCAACCCACTGCATGGTTTGTACACTGTTAATATTGGTGGCAAACCTTGGCTAGTGGAATACGAAGCAGATACCCAGTTACGCGATAGCGAACAAGTCCCGCTGCTAGAAGAAGGCGGCATTGAGGCGTTTTTCCGCCGCGAAGTGCTGCCTTATGTAGCAGATGCTTGGATAGACGCTAACAAAACGCAAATCGGCTATGAAATATCGTTCACTCGGTATTTTTACAAGCCCACGCCCATGCGTACTTTAGAGGAAATTAAGGCAGAGATTTCTAGCCTAGAGCGAGAAACCGAAGGGCTGTTGCAAGATATTGTCGGGGAGGCGGAGGTATGAAGGCGTATTCTGAATATAAGGATTTTGGGGTGGAGTGGTTGGGGAAAATTCCGGCGCATTGGGTATCTCGTCGCTTGTGTAATGTTACTAATATTCTTGTAAGTAACGTCGATAAACACATAAAAAAAAATGAGCATCCTGTTAGGTTATGTAATTATGTTGATGTTTATAAAACAAATGCTCTTAAATCTACCATGAATTTTATGAGGGCGACTGCTACCAAAGATGAAATTAAGAAATTTCGTTTATTACAAAATGATGTTGTTATAACGAAAGATTCTGAAGATTGGGAAGATATTGGGGTTCCCGCATTTATAGAAGATGAATCTCCTGACTGGATTTGCGGGTATCATCTTGCTATTTTGCGAGCCAAATCACAACAATTGATTGCTAGATATTTAAACTGGTGTATTCAAGGAAAGTCTGTCGCACTTCAATTTAGTATAAATGCTAATGGGGTTACTAGGTATGGACTTTCGTATGGTGGCATCAAAAACGTTTTTATACCACTTCCGCCATTATCCAAACAAACCCAAATAGCCCGCTACCTCGACTGGAAAACAGCCAAAATCAACAGCTTCATCCGCAACAAGCGGCGGATGATTGAATTGCTCAAGGAGCAAAAGCAGAGCATCATCAATCAGGCAGTTACGCGGGGACTTGATCCGAATGTTAAACTAAAACCTAGTGGGGTGGAGTGGTTGGGGGATGTGCCGGAGGGGTGGGAAGTCTTAGCTGTGAGGCGGTGTGCAAAAACAGTAAAAACAGGAAGCACACCAACAGGTGCTGGTGATGAGCATTTTTCATCTACTGGGTTTAATTGGTTTACACCTGGAGATTTCAAAGACGAGCTATATCTTGCAGCCTCAGAACGGCAACTATCTGAAGTAGGAATACAGAACGTAAAAATATTTCCGTCAAACACCATAATGATGATTGGAATAGGGGCAACTATCGGCAAGGTAGCTATAAGCAAGGAATATGCAAGCTGCAACCAGCAAATCAATGGGATTGTTGCAAACAACAGGATGGATGTTGAGTATTTTGCTTTGTCGCTTAGGTCTCTCCGTGAATATATAGTCTCCTGTGGAAAATTCACGACGATACCAATAATTAACCAAGATGAAACGAAATCGCTTTCAATACAGGTTCCTCCTATCCCAGAACAACGCAAAATTGTTGACCATATTTTTTCGCAGGTCGCTACCATTGACCTCACCATCACCCGCGCCCAACGCGAAATCGACCTCATCCAAGAATACCGCACCCGCCTGATTGCTGATGTTGTTACTGGTAAAATAGACGTGCGTGGTGTGGTGGTGCCAGAGGGGATGGAAGACGAAGCGCAGGAAGATGAGGAAATAAAAGAAGCTATGGAAAATATGAACAGCAGTAAGGAGGACGTAGAATGACCATCCCGACCGAGCCAAAGATTTACCATATTGTGCATGTGGATCGGTTGCCGTCTATCATTAGGGATGCTTGTCTATGGTGTGATGCGGAAATCGTCCAGCGCTCGTTTTCGGGTACCACCATTGGGATGGATAATATCAAGCAACGGCGGCTCAATGAGTTGACCCTGACCAGCCATCCAGATTTGCATGTGGGCGATTGCGTACCATTTTACTTCTGCCCGCGTTCAATTATGCTCTATCTGATTTATCAGGGGAATCACCCGAAGTTGACCTATCGCGACGGGGAAGGCCCCATTATCCATCTACAAGCCGATCTGAAAAAAACTGTGCATTGGGCGGAACAAAATCGCAGACGCTGGGCTTTTACGCTGTCGAATGCGGGTGCCTATTATTTCGAGGATCATGCTGATTTATCTAAACTCGACAAGATCAATTGGAATGCCGTTAAGGCAACAAAATGGAGATCATATAAAGAAGGCAAGCAGGCGGAATTTCTGCTTGAACATAGTTTACCGTGGCGGTTGATTGAGTGCATTGGCGTACATTCAAAAACGATTTATCAGCAGGTGGTAAATACACTGTCTGCGAACAGACATCGCCCGCGAACTGAAATAAGAAGAGATTGGTATTACTCACAAGGAGAAGACAAAGATGATTGAATACAAAAGCAGCGATATTTTGAAAGAGAATGCTGAGGCGCTTGTGAATACGGTCAATTGCGTCGGCGTGATGGGCCGCGGCATCGCGCTTCAGTTCAAGAAGGTCTTCCCAGAAAACTTTAAAGCCTATGCTGTGGCTTGCAAGCATGACAAAGTGCGGCCCGGTCGGATGTTCGTGTATGAAACAGGGCAACTGACCAATCCTCGCTATATCATCAACTTCCCCACCAAACGCCATTGGCGCGGCAAGAGCCGGATGGAAGACATTGAATCCGGGCTTGAGGCACTGGCAGAAATCATCCGTCAATACAATATACGTTCAATTGCACTCCCTCCGCTAGGTAGTGGTTTGGGTGGACTGGATTGGGCTGAGGTAAAACCGCGCATTGAGTCAGCGCTGCAAGCGTTCACTGATGTACGAATTATCATCTATGAACCGAAAGGCGCACCTGCTGACGAAAAAATGGTGCATAACCGCGAGGTTCCCAAAATGACAGCGGGGCGTGCCGCTCTTGTGGGACTAATGCATCGCTACCTCGGCGGCCTGCTTGATCCTTTCGTGACCCTGCTGGAAGTCCACAAACTTATGTACTTCATGCAGGAAGCAGGGGAACCGCTGCGGCTAAAATACCAGCCAGCGCCTTACGGCCCTTACGCGGAGAATCTGCGCCATGTGCTGCATACCATCGAGGGACACTTGGTTTCCGGTTACGCCGATGGCGGTGATGCGCCGGACAAGCAACTCAAGCTAGTGCAGGGTGCCGTTCAAGATGCCGCCGCCTTTCTTGAACACCACGCGGAAACCCGTGCGCGGTTCGACAAGGTGGCGGAATTGGTCGAGGGGTTTGAATCACCTTTTGGTTTGGAATTGTTGTCCACAGTGTATTGGGTGGTGAAAAACAAAGCCGTCCACTCTGTGGAAGAAGTGGTGAGTTATACCTATGCTTGGAATGACCGCAAAAAGCAGTTTAGCCAACGTCAGATCGAGTTTGCAGTGGATGTATTGTGCCGAAAAGGTTGGATTGGCGATTTTAATTAACACGGGAATGGTGGTAAATAAGATTTGCGTAGTTATATACTGCACATGGTCAGAAATTAAATTTTTTGACACACCCCTAACCCCTCTCAAGAGCTGTATAGCGTCGGCTACTTGATGGCTACTTGATGGTTACTTGATACAGCTCAATATATTAGCTCCTATTAATATTTTAACTTATTGTAGTTAAAAGATTTTATGTAATACGGCTCTACTTGATGGCTACTTGATACAGCTCTCGGTATGAGCCGCACTGCATATTTTAAATTATTGTAATTAAATGATTTGATGTACTTGATGGCTACTTGATGGCAACAAAAACAGATGTACACAAACACCAGCGAAAAAGCCTTTGAATCCCTAATTATTGAATCCCTAGTTAATGAAGCCGGCTATCAATTGGGCAACAACAAGGATTATGACCGCGAACACGCGCTAGATACCGCAAAATTGTTCGACTTTTTGCAAGCCACCCAAGCTGACACCCTTGAAAACTTAGGCATTACCAAAAACAGCTCCAAACGCACCCAGTTTTTACACCGACTCCAAAGCGAAATCACTAAGCATGGGATAGTGGAGGTGCTACGCAAAGGTATCAAACATGGTCCGGCGGCGCTGGATTTGTTTTATGGTACACCCAGCCCCGGCAACACTAAAGCGGCTAAACGCTATGCCGAGAATATCTTTAGTGTTACCCGTCAACTCCATTACAGCCGCGACAATACTCAACTATCACTGGATTTTGTAATATAGATGATCACGAAACAATCTTGGTTTTTGCCATTCAACAAAGGTTATAACGACGGTGCCGGCAATCCGCCTAACCCACACGGCATCGCCACCGATTATCTGTGGCGAGAAATCCTGCTCAAAAATAGCTTGACGGAGATTTTAGAAAACTATGCCCAAGTGGTCGTCAAAAAGAATGACAAGACTGGCAAAAAAGAACGCAAGCAGATATTTCCCCGCTATCATCAATTGTCTGTGGTGCGTAAACTTCGGCGGGCAGCGGCAAAAGTAACTCCATCGCTTGGTTGGCACATCAACTGGTGGGGCTGGGCGGAAAAGTGCTATTTGACTCAATTATTATTTTGTCCGTACCCACGGCTTTTTAAGCGCAATTCTTGATTATTCAAACCTTGACTGGGAAAAGTTGTCTATATTCCTAAATTTCCTAATTCCTAAACTCCCTGCCCCTATAGAAAAAGATTTCTCACGCGGTATTTTAGAAACTGTAGATATGGATAGCTACCGCGCTGAAGTTAAAAATACTATTCAGATTAAACTCTCAATGAACCTTTCTTATAGCGGTTTGATAAATTGCAAAAAACACTCAGGATTAGTTGCGATTTATTCAATTGGCATAATTTATGCTTAATTTTAGAGATTGTTTGACACGCTAAATTGGAGGTAAAAAATGAGTTTTAGATATTTCGCTGTTGTAATGTCTGTCATTGGGGTGTTGGCAACACCTTCAGTGTTAGCTGAACCAATGATTATCAATTTGAATGCAGGGACAAATAATGCCTCAAACCCAGTCCAAGTCTTTCTCGAATCGGGTACCTATATTGTGGAACCCATAGGCACTGATAACGGAGGTACTTACAATGCTTGGAACGCATGGGGTTCAACCACTTGTTCAGATACTAATGGTTGTCCAACAACTTCTCCAACCACATGGACTGGTTGGTTGAACAGTTATAATTTCTCATCCCAGGATATAAGTGCTGTGACTGTTGACGATACACCCATAGACGCTGAGAACTCTGTCTATTCTGTGGTCCAAAAATTCGTTTATCCTGATGAGTTGAGTGCTTTAGCAGTAGCACCTTCATCTGTTTTCACTTTGAATACTTCAGGAACTGTGGAATTTTATATTAATGATCCATCGTCTGAATTGTCTAATAATCTTGGTGGTATATCTCGTCAGATAAGCTTATTTAAGTGTGGCGATGCCGTCATTACACCAAGCAATATTTCTCACAGTTCAAGCAGTGAAACGGGCACAGTGACAGTTAGCGCATCATCCGATTGTTCTTGGACAGCCCGCAGCAACGTCGACTGGGTAACGATTACGGCTGGCGAAAGTGGTGAAGGCGACGGTACTGTCAGCTATTCCATTATGGCTAATCCTTATCAAAGCCGTGAAGGGACTATCTCCATTGCTGGGAAAACCTTTATTATCAGTCAAGAGGGGGATGAATTACCAAGCCTAAGCTTTGACGAGTTTAAAGCAAATTGGAAATTTTCGGGAATAATAGATGGCGATCCAATTGGATTTCAACCCGAATTAACCGATTATGACTATGACGATTCTTCTTGGGAATTGGTAGATATTAGTGAGGATTATGTCCCTAATTCCAGTAATATGTACTGGTTTGTACGTAAAAAGTTTTATCTTGAGGCTGGGAGCATTACGTTTTCTGGAAACGTTGATGATGACGAAATTTGGACCCTAATAGCACCAAGTGGCGAATACATTGAAATTGGAGGTGATGCCAATGATAATGATGGTCAGGGTGCTCATTCTTTTTCACATACTTTTACAGTGACTTCACCTGGTTTATATATTTGGGCAGGCAGGGGACACGAGGGAGGAGGTGAGGAGCATTTGGAGATAACAGAGGTGACAGGACTTGAACTAATTCATGATGCTTTGGCTTGTAGTAATAGCATTATTACACCAACTAGCCTCTCTCACAATGCTAATGCGGAAAGTGGCACAGTAGCGATAAGCACTTCTCCATTCTGCGCTTGGACAGCCAACAGCAACGAAAACTGGATAACGATTACCGCTGGCGAAAGTGGCAAAGGCGACGGTACAATCAGCTATGCCATTACAGCTAATCGCACTAATCAAAGCCGTGAAGGCACGCTCACCATTGCTGGACAAACCTTTACTATCACTCAAGAAGGCGGAGAATGTAGCTATAGTATTAGTCCAGGCAGTCGCTCTCACAGTTCAAAGACTGAAACGGGTGAAGTGAGTGTGGATACCTCCTATAGTGATTGCCCTTGGACTGCCAGTAGCGACATCGCTTGGGCGAATATCACTTCAGATAGTAGCGGAAAAGGTGATGGCACTGTCACTTATGCCATTATGGAAAATTCGGGCGGTACTCGTGAAGGAACGCTCACCATTGCAGGACAAACCTTTACCCTCACTCAAGGCTGCAACGAGTTATTCTTCAGCGGACTAAAAGACTTCTACGCTGTTTCCGAGTTTGTAGAGTTGGACTTGGTTTCGTGTGTCACAAGCCAAATTGAGTCTGCTGATTTATGGGTAGCTATTATGATACCCAACGGGGAGATTTTTTTTATGACAGACGATGAGGGATTCAGCCGGACTCCACAATATTTTAAAAAATCTGTAGAAAACACAGGGCAAACTTATCCGCTCTTACAATTTGAAGTGCCGCCCGATTTGGGGGGGGGATACACGTTTTATGCGCTCTATGTCAAAGAAGGTAAAAATCCTGTTACAGACGATTCTTCTGTCTATCTGTCGAATGTGGCCATTGCCGAGACTCTCTTAAGTAACCAGCCGCCGCTGACACAAACGCCAGGAGAAATGTTCCAGGATACTCTACAAGATGGTAGTATTGGGCCAGAAATGGTTTGGATTCCAGCCGGTACTTTCCGTATGGGCGACATTCAAGGGGACGGTTATAGCAATGAATTACCTGTGCATGAGGTGTCGATGGATGATTTTGCAATGGGCCGTTACGAGGTAACATTTGCAGAATATGATAAATTTGCTGAGGCAACGGGCAGAGCAAAGCCAGATGATCAAGGCTGGGGACGTGGCAATCGTCCGGTGATTAATGTGAGTTGGAATGATGGGGTGGCTTATGCAAATTGGTTGAGCCAACAAACGGATAAACATTATCGCTTGCCAACGGGGGCTGAGTGGGAATATGTCGCCCGGGCTGGGACGGAGAGTAAATATTGGTGGGGCAATGAGATTGGTACCAATCAAGCTAATTGTCAGAATAGTGACTGTGGTGATAGTTTTGACTACACAGCACCGGTGGGTTCTTTTGAGCCTAATCCATTTGGAGTTTATGATATGGCGGGAAATGTATGGGAGTGGAGCTGCTCTTCATACGATAGCCGTTATAACGGACAAGAAGAAGTGTGTGCAACAGAGCAGCCCCGGGTGGTTCGCGGTGGCAGTTGGAGGGACAGCGCGTCATACTGCCGTTCGGCGTTTCATAGCTTTCTTTCGCCGGATTTAGGCGGCGACACTTTTGGTTTCCGTCTAGTGAGGATGGCTGATTCTAAGTAGTTGATGAATAAAAAAAAATAAAAATCAATGGACCCATACAGTGAATGCCATCGCCTAGTAGGGGCAATCCCTTGTGGTTGCCTTTAAGGGCTTGCAAAATGACGACTATAAAGTTTATAATTTTCACACCACTATCAAAGGACTAACAATTGAGGAAATAAATACCACGATGAATAATAGAATTTTTGATTTACGCCTAAAATGTACATATCAGGGCAGCAATAATTTAGTTGATGAGTTAGCTGTTGAGGTTCTTAAAGACAAAAACTGGGAAACAGTTGAGCTAAGCGTCAGAACACCTGGTTTTTTATTGTTTATTAACGCATTATTTTCCTGCCAACATTTATACATGAGAACTAACAGTGCTGAACGTTCACTGATATTGAGTTCTGCTTTGGGTGAGTTACATCTGGAAACTAACAAGTTTTGGGAGATAAAAGATGTTAGGATTTCGTTTAATGTCAAGCTAAAATCGGGCAAACCGACTGAAGATGATCTATCTTACATCACTGAACGTATGAGGCATTGTCCCGTTTCTAGCAACCTTCCAAAACACATTCAAATTAAAAATTCTGTTCATTTTGTGTGAATAATCCATTGTCCAATTGTCTGAACCTTGATTTTAAAGGATTGTAAGGATTATTAAGGTTCAGACAATGATGAACAAATTTTAGGAAAAATCACACCAAAAAGTACTACCCTCGCCCAGCGTACTTTCTATACGCAATTCTCCTTGATGACGATTGAGAACATGTTTGACGATAGCTAAACCTAATCCTGTTCCCCCTTGGTTGCGTGAACGTCCGACATCTACCCGATAAAAACGCTCCGTTAAACGTGGTAAATGTTCGGGTGCTATACCTTCGCCTGTGTCTGTGACTTCAAAATGTTTCCCCTTTTTATCTTGATACCATCGCACTTTAATAGTACCGCCTGCCGGCGTATAACGTACTGCATTAAATACCAAATTGGAAAAGGCACTCCGCAATTCTTGTGCATATCCGTTCAGGGATAAGTTTTTATCCGCTTCTAAAGTGATGTGATGGTTTTTCTCTCCACTGAGTAGCTGCGCTTCTTCACAAATCGTCTTGAGTATATCAGCGACAATAATAGGGTGTGTCATTTCCATTGTTGGTGCCGATTCTAAACGCGATAAAAGTAATAAATCTTCAATAATGTTACACATCCGTGCGGTTTGTTGAGCCATTAATAATAAGGGGCGTTCCCATTCTTTGGGACAATCTTCATCACGCATGTTTTCAATAAAACCGTTAACGACTGTTAATGGTGTGCGGAGTTCGTGCGAGACATTAGCGATAAAGTCGCTGCGGATTTGTTCCAAAAGATGAATTTGTGTCACATCTCTAGCCAATAATAAATGCTGATTGCCAGCATAAGGGACAATGTGTATTCTTAATATAAGATTGGGTTCGGTGGGAGAGGCTAAATTGATGCCACTTTTTTTATCATCATGGGTCAGATATTGAGAAAAAGCGGGTGAGCGTATGAAATTAGTAATGGGTTTGCTTATATCTTGGGGAGATTGTAAGCCTAGTAAGCGACGAGCGGCTTTGTTAAGCCATTCAATTTCATAATTTTTGCCGAGTACGACTGCTGCATCGGGCATGGCTGCGGTCGATTTTTTAAAGCGTTTGAGCATGGCACTCAGTTTACGCTTGCGTTTGCGGTTGCGTTGCTGTAGGTGATAAAAATGATAAAATACTTCGCCCCAAATACCTCGGGCTTCTGGGGGATAAAATGTTTTGCTTTGAGTAAACCAATGTTCTAAACAATATAGATTGTATAAATGCCAACCCAGATAAATTAAAAGTGCAATAAATAAAAATAAAACAATTTGTCCCGTCAAGAAGCCAATAAACAACATGCCGCCAATCAAAAGGAGCAACCGCCCAATTTCTTGAATCCAAGCTCTAGACATTATTTGTGTTCCGAGAATCGATAGCCAACACCGCGAACGGTTTGCACGAGGCGCTCATAACCATGAGGTGTCAATGCTTTACGCAAACGGCGAATATGAACGTCAATGGTACGTTCTTCAATATATACATTGGCTCCCCATACTTGGTCAAGTAGCTGATCGCGGCTATACACTCGCTCTGGATGTTGCATAAAAAATTGTAATAATCTAAATTCAGTCGGTCCCATTTGTACTTCTTGAGTGCCTACCATCACGCGATGCTCAATTGAATCAAGTTGCAATTCTTTCACAAGCAATTTTTCGCTGTGTGTTGAGACTCGACGCATTACTGCTTTGATGCGAGCAATGAGTTCACGGGGTGAAAAGGGTTTTGTGACATAATCATCCGCTCCTACTTCTAGTCCACGAATTTTGTCTTGTTCTTCTCCACGCGCTGTGAGTATGATGATGGGTATCTCTTGAGTTTTGGAGTCTTTTTTCAGTTGTCTCGCAAACTCTATACCACTGGTATCTGGTAACATCCAGTCAAGCAAAATGAGTTGAGGTATGCGATTAAAAATCATGGTTTTTGCTTGATAAACGTCTGGCGCTTCTTCAAGGATAAAACCTGCCTTATTTAAGGGTATTTGTAGCATCTCGCGAATGGCGGCTTCATCTTCTACAATTAAAATATGTGGTTGCATTTTTTTTATGAAGTTAAGGGGCAACCATAAAGGATTGCCCCTTAACTTAATGTCCTGGAGGAATTTTAGCCGTTCAAACTTTCCAAAATACGATTACCTATATCGCTTGGAGATCGTGCCAATGTCACACCCGCCGCTTCGAGTGCTGCACATTTATCAGCCGCTGTGCCTTTCCCGCCGCTAATGATGGCGCCGGCATGTCCCATGCGTTTACCCGGTGGGGCTGTGATACCTGCGATATAGGCGACAACTGGTTTAGTCACAGATGAGTTAATATAGTCTGCTGCCTCTTCTTCATCTGTACCGCCAATTTCTCCGACAATAACGATGCCCTCTGTTTGGGGATCTTTTTGGAATAATTCTAAACAATCGATAAAATTCATGCCATGAATGGGATCACCGCCAATCCCAATACATGTACTTTGTCCCAAGCCATTTAAGGTCGTTTGAGCTACCGCTTCATAAGTCAATGTGCCAGAGCGGGAGACGATGCCAATCCGTCCGGGTTTATGGATAGGTGCCGGCATAATACCCATTTTGCAAGCCCCAGGTGTAATAATGCCCGGGCAATTGGGTCCAATCAAGCGGACTTGTGGATAATGATCGGTCAGCACGGCTTTGACTTTGAGCATTTCTAAGACTGGGATGCCTTCGGTGATACATGCGATGATTTTTATCCCTCCCTCTGCGGCCTCCAAAATTGCATCGGCTGCAAACGGTGGGGGGACATAGATCATAGTCGCTGTCGCTCCAGTGGCATCGACAGCAGCACGCACGGTATCAAAAACGGGCAATTGAAGGTGAGTTTGTCCACCGCGCCCTGGTGTAACACCCCCTACTAATTGAGTCCCGTAGGCAAGAGTCTGTTCTGAGTGAAAAGTCCCTTGTTTGCCGGTAAATCCTTGGCAAATGACTTTGGTGTTTGCATCAACTAAAATACTCATATAATGTTATTCCCCTACCTTGACTATTTTTTGAGCCGCCTCATTCAAATCGTTGGCTGCTATAACAGAGAGTCCACTCTCTTTTAATAATGCTTTGCCTTTTTCAACGTGAGTTCCCTCTAAACGGACAACAACAGGCAATTGAGTGCCGGTTTCTTTAATCGCATTAATCACGCCTTCGGCAATCAGATCACATCTGACGATTCCGCCAAAAATATTGACTAAAATGGCTTTGACTTTTGGATCAGATAAAATAATTTTAAAGGCTTGCGTGACTTTATCCGCTGTTGTGCCCCCGCCGACATCAAGGAAATTGGCTGGCTCTCCGCCTTGCATTTTTATCACGTCCATGGTTGCCATCGCCAATCCGGCGCCGTTGACCATACAGGCAATATCGCCATCCAAAGCAACATAGTTGAGGTCAAACTCACGCGCCTTATATTCCTTTTCATCTTCTTGCGTTGGATCATATAAGGCGGCTAAGTCCTTATGGCGATAAAGGGCATTATCATCAAGATTGATTTTAGCATCCAGTGCTAATAAATCACCTTGATCTGTTATGATAAGCGGATTAATTTCAACTAAACTGAGATCTTTGTCTATAAATAAACGATATAAACCAAACAAGATCGTCGTCAATTGCTTGCGCTGATTAGCGTCTAAATCCAAGGCAAAGGCAATTTCACGACATTGGTAGGCAGCTATACCGATTAAAGGGTCAATGGTACGACTGATAATTTTTTCTGGGGTTTTGGCAGCGACTTGTTCAATATCCATCCCGCCTGCACGGGAGGCAATGATGGCAATACGCTCGGCGGTCCGATCAACCACTAAACTTAAGTAAAGCTCGCTCTTGATTGGGGTGGTATTTTCAATGAGTACACAATGTATGGGTTGTCCATGGGCTCCTGTTTGGTGAGTTACTAATTGACTCCCAATTAAATGCTGGGTAATATCTATCACTTGTTCCAAAGTCTGGGCACGTTGAACGCCGCCCGCTTTGCCACGTCCGCCGGCATGGACTTGGGCTTTGATCATCCAAGCCTCACCGTCTAATGTTTGGGCTTGTTGTTTAGCCCCGTCAGCGTTCCAAGCAGGCTGGCCCGCTGGTACGGGGATGCCATATTCTGTAAATAATTGTTTTGCTTGATATTCGTGTATATTCATTTTGTTTTGTGTGTGTTTTTTGGAATAACTTGATCATTTTAGCAAAGATCATCATTGAGAATAAAGACGAGACGACTATGGATGAACAGATTAGACAACAATTTATTGAATACATTATGCTAATGGTTTATGATGATCAATATATAGATCGTCATGAAGAAAAGAAAATCCTTGAAGAGGGGATAAAGAGAGGGCTCCGCGTAGATGATGGTTTATCTATCATAAGACATGTGGCGACCGAAAAATGTTTGGTGATTGAAAGGGAGGCTGAAGAACGTACTAAAAACATTCTTCGGCAATATGCTCTCAATGATGGCTTTATTGATCATAAAGAGTTTGAGGATGCTTTAGCGATGTTCAATGATGCTTGCAAAGGAAAAATAGCTGAACCGGAGCTTAAAAAGCGTTTAAAGAAAATGATGCTGGATAATGGCTGGAAAGCTAAAGAGGGCGGCTTATTTGTTGGTAAGTGGTTTTCTGCTATTTAGTATTATCTTTCTTTATTAATCTCATTTATTTATGGTGTGGAAAATGTGTTTTTGTTTTTTTTTTAGGTAGGAGCTTAAACGATGGCAATTTCAGAACAGGTTCGTGCACAGTTCGTTGAATTTATCACGCTTCAAGCGTTTGATGATCAATATATTGATTGTCAAGAAGAGAAGCGAATTCTTGAAGTGGGTATCAAAAATGGCATCAGCGTAGAAGAGAGTTTGGCACTGATTCAAAAAGTGGCTTTGCAAAGGGGTTGGGTTCTTGAGAGGGAGGCAGATGATCGGGCTAAATATTTGCTAGAAAAAGCGGCGGCTAATGATGGTAAGGTTGATAAAAAGGAGTTTGATGATGCTGTTGCACTGTTTGAAAAAGTCACTCAGGGTAAATTGCCTCAACCTGAAATCAAAAAACGGCTCAAGCAGATTATGGTGGCAAATGGTTTTAAAGCCAAAGAGGGGGGGTTATTTGGGTCTAAGTGGTATTCAGCGATCTAATTGATTTTGGTTAATTGGTTAATTAATTTTTTTTTTGCTCATGACTATGAGCGATTTTTTTTATGGAGTTTCAACTATGGCAACTGAAGAAGTCAAAAAGCAGTTTATTAATTATATTATGCTTCAGGTTTTTGATGATCAATACATTGATCGTCAAGAGGAAAAGAAAATCCTTGAAGAGGGCATTCGCAATGGTTTGGGGATAGAAGAAGGTTTGGCGATCATCCGACAAGTCTCTTTGGAAAAGGGGATTGTACTTGAGCGGGATGCTGAAGATCGCGCTAAGGAGATGTTGGATACCTTTGCTCACAATGATGGTAAGGTTGACAAACGAGAGTTTGAAGATGCTATGGCGATTTTTAAATCTCATTGCAAAGGTAAGCTTTCTGAACCTGAAATGAAAAAACGCCTCAAACTGATGATGGTGGAGAATGATTGGAAAGCTAAAGAAGGTGGGTTCTTTGGTTCAAAGTGGTTTTCTGAAATTGCCGTTTAGGCAACTCATGGGCAACCACAAGGGATTGCCCCTACATGTCTTGTGAATTGTAGGGGCCTTAAAGGAGTCTAAGATTTATCTTGGACAAAGTCTATTATGCAGCAATTATTAAAACGTATCCATTTCAGCTTACGCATGTTGCACCGTTATCGTCATGCTTTGGCAAAAATTTATGATTCTAGTCCCCGTCATTTACGTTTGGATCAAGTTTCTATCGCTACTCTTAAGCTGAAGGGTGTTGCCGTTTTAGTTCTCGATTTTGATGGGGTGTTGGCGGCGCATGGTGAGCGAGAGCCTGCCGAAGATTTAGTGCCTTGGCTAGAGGCCTGTATCAATAGTTTTGGTCCAAAACAAGTCTTTATTTTATCTAATAAACCTTTAGAAAGCCGCATTGCTTATTTTAAGCGTTATGGGGTGCGCTGCATTGTGGATGTGAAAAAGAAACCCTATCCCGATGGTTTGCAAAAAATTATCGCTTTGAGTGGGCAAGCTGCTGAGGCGGTGATGTTGGTGGATGATCGTTTGTTGACGGGGGCGTTAGCGGCTTGTATCGCTGAGGTGTCAGTGACTTATATCAGTCACCCGATTGTTCTTTTGTCTAAACGTCCAGTCTCTGAATTATTTTTTATGACTTTACGGTTTTGGGAACGCGGCCTTATTTCGTTGTATGGTCGGCTGGGATAAATCAAAGTCAAAACCAGACGTGCCAGGTTAAAACCAAACCTGGCAGGTCTTGTTTTTACTTTTGGCTGCTAGAGCCCATCTATATTCCCTGTCACCATGCTTTCTGGCGATTGTTGGCTCAATTGAACCCAATCGCTATTGTTCATCCTTAGCCAAATACCATCATTCGAGGTGGCAGAGCCAAAATCGAAAATCACATCGTCTTGACCATTACTGTCTATATCTCCGGTCACTATGCTTTCTGCGGAATACGGATCCAAATGATTCCATTCGCTGTTATTCATCCACTGCCAAATTCCATTACCCAAGGGGCCAAAATCAATAATCACATCGTCTTTACCGTTACCATCTATATCTCCGGTGACCATGCTTTCTGCCGATTTTGGATCCAATTGTTGCCAAGCATTGTTATTCATCCAGACTTCAATGCCTGTGCCCAAAGCGATAATCAGTTCATCTTGTCCACTACCATCTATATCTCCGGTTACCATGCTGTTTGGCGATTCTGTGCGTAATTGAATCCAAACATTGTTATTCATCTTCGCCCAAACACCGTTAGCAGGGCCAAAATCGACAATCAGTTCATCTTGACCATTACCATCTATATCTCCGGTCACCATGCTGTCTGCCGAAAACTGATCCAAATGATCCCAAGTGCTGTTATTCATCCAGCCCCAAAGTCCGTCGTTTGGTTCAAAATCTATAATCACATCGTCTCTACCACTGCCATCTAGGTCTCCGGTCACAATGCTTTCTGTCCAGAAGGGGTCCAATTGAATCCAAGGTGCTGTGTTATTCATCAGCATCCAAACTCCGTTATTTTGGCCTAAATCTATAATCAGATCATCTTGACCGCTACCTTCTATATCTCCAGTCGCCATGCTGTGGGGTGAATTTTCATGTAATTGAAGCCAACTGGTGTTGTTTAGCCAAACCTTGAGACCCTCACTACCGCCAAAATCAATGATAAGATCGTTTTTAGCGCTAACAATCTGACAAGGGGTTTGAGTGCTCGCCCAACCCGGGTTTTTGCTATCAAGCCAAGCGATAAGGGCAGGATCAGAAGCCGTTAAGTGGTTATCGTCTAATTTGAGCCACAATAAGTGAGTCAAGTTCATGAATTCAGTAGGAATCTCGCCGCAGAGTTGGTTGTTGTGCAGATTGAGTTCCACCAAATGGTTTAAGTTTCCAATTTCGGGGGGGGGTGAGTCGCTGAGTTGGTTGTGGTTTAAATTGAGTGTATTTAAATTACTCAGGTTTCCAATTTCTGGGGGGATAGGACCGTTGAGTTGGTTGTGGCTCAGCCATAGCTTTTTCAAGTTGTTCAAATTTCCCAATTCGACGGGGATAGTACCGCTGAGTTGGTTGCCCCATAGTTTGAGTGTCTTTAAAGCACCCAAGTTGCCCAATAGTGCGGGGATCGGGCCGCTGAGTTGGTTTTCTTGCAGCGAGAGAGTTTGTAAACTACTCAAGTTGCCCAATTCGGCGGGGAGAGAGCCGCTGAGTTGGTTGTTATTCAGTTCTAGTTTTGTCAAAAGGCTCAAGTTGCCCAATTCAATGGGGAGAGAGCCGCTGAGTTGGTTGGAGGAGAGTAAGAGAGTTTGTAATTGGCTTAAGTTGCCCAATTCGGGGGGGAGAGAGCCACTGAGTTGATTGTTCCACAGAGAGAGAAAGGTTAATTGAGTCAAGTTGCCCAATTCAACGGGGAGTGAACCGCTGAGTTGGTTGTCATACAGAGCGAGAGATTGTAATTGGCTCAAGTTTCCCAAGTCGGCGGGGAGTGATCCCGTCAGTTGGTTGCTGTAGAGGTCAATTGTTGTGACTTGTGCGTCCTCACAGGTGATTCCATGCCAATTACAGGGGGTATTTGTCACATTCCAGCCGGTGTTATTCGACCAGTTCGCACCATCAGTGCTGTTATAGAGAGCGATAAGGGCATTACATTCTGTTGATGGAATTTCAGTGACAAGCGTGCAGTCAGTTGCGGCTTGCGCTAATGGCGATAATAAAACCAGCCCTAATAATGGACACCATGAATGATGTTTTTTTGACATACTAGATTTACCTCTTATTTTAAAACTAAGTAGATAACAGAGCCACGATATGGCGTGGAGTGATGATACGTGACTTTTAAACTTTGTCAAGTCGGCGGCGTTAGTTGAAAAATTCATTCATTTGTTTGTCTATTCAAGCTATTATTCGCCTTTTTTGATGTTTTATCTCACTTTAATAGTTTTTCTTTAACTTTTTATTTTTAATACAATATTATTATGAGTGTGTCAATTGATATTGAATTTATTTAAAAAGTTTGAACTATGACAAAAATGCAACAATAGACATTAAAGTCCCATTTGCAACCGCTTTGAGCCGGTGCCGCCGATGTAGGCGATTGAGACATCATTTTTAATCCGTTGTACTGAGCCTTTAAATAAAAAAGCGAACTTAAGTCAAAACACTTAACTACAGGGATTTTTTTTTAGCAGAGATAAGTCAAAACATTTATCTATTGAGATTATAGAAATCCTATTCCTATTTTTTTTTGTTTTTAAGAGCTACGATATTCCTGTCGTTTAGTGTTTTGACTTATCCCTGTCGTTAGTGTGTTTAATTGACATTATTTTGAAGGTGCCCATTTTAGGTAGCCCGAACACCCAATAAAACATCTTTCGCCAACAGTTGTTGCATGGTCTGCAATCCTCCCTGAATCACTATTTCTGGGCTTGGATGTTGTAATTCTTCTGCAATATTCTGCAATATTTGCTGCCCCGTTAATTCAGGTGATTCTGATAATTGTGCCAACAGGCGGGCACTGACTGCATTTAGTTCAATAAAACCCACTTCATCAGCGCGATTTCGATAGACGACCAGATAAGTCGGTTGGGGTGTTTTAGGTTGATATTCGGGACTGATATTGTGTACGGGAAAGCGGTAAGCCATCAACCAAGCCAGCGGACTCAGAATTGGACAAGCGAGCAATAAATCTCCCTTTGGTTCAATTCCACGCCAGTTAATCTCTCGCGTCTCTATAGAGAGTGCCAATTCTACCCATTCGTAATGCGCCAGTTCCCACAGAAAAGCGGGATATTTTGCTTTAAATTCAAACTCTTCTTCCAGATATTGCAAAAACTCTTTGGGCATTTGTGGAAATAAGGGAGTATGCGCCCGATGTCGGGAAAAATAATCGCGTATCAAACGGTGCCATTGTTCATCAGGCAAAATTTTTCGCAGTACGGGGAATGTGCCGGCTAACAGGCTCTCTACGTTCTTATAAAAAAGATCGCGATAAATGCCCATGCGCCGATCTTCGATGCCTACTGGTGCCTGATTATGTGCGGGATCACGGATATGGGCGGCAAATTTATATTGTTGTTGGATAAATTTAGGTGCCGATTGCAGCGCGTTGTACATGAGCAATTTGCTCCCTTGGTTGTAAAGGTGCCTGTTTTTTGCTAATCATTTCCACTTCGCTGAGCAGCGCCGCCAAGGGCGGAATATTGAAATCACGCTCCAGCAGAGTCGGAAATACGCCAAAAGTGTCATAGGCAATATCCAACAAGTGCCAAACGGATTCAATCACATTGGCGCCGTGGGTATCCACAATCAGGTCTTGGGCTTCATTGTAATGACCGGCAATATGACCATAAGCAATACGCTCGCCGGGCAATGCTTTGAGAAAGGCTTGGGCATCATAACGGTGATTGATGCTATTGACATAGATATTGTTGACATCCAACAAGAGATCACAATCTGCCTCATCTAAAACGGCCTTAATGAAATCAATTTCTGCCATTTCCTGAGCGGGGGCGGCGTAATAGGAGACATTTTCAATGGCGATGCGTTGTTCCAGAATATCTTGAGTGCGGCGAATGCGTGCGGCAACATAATGGACGGCTTCTTCTGTGAATGGAATGGGCATTAAGTCGTAGAGATGTCCGTCATCGGCACAATAACTGAGATGTTCGCTATAGGCGCGTATCTGATGGGTGGCTAAAAACTGTTTGAGGTGTTGCAGAAAAATTTCATCAAGGGGAGCGGGACCACCTATATTGAGGGAGAGGCCATGACAGATAAAGGGATAACGCTCGGTAAAGGCGCGAAAACGTTTGCCCAGACGACCACCTAAGCTGATCCAATTTTCGGGTGCCACTTCCATAAAAGCTATTTGCACAGGTGTTTGTTCCTCCAACGAGTTCATCAGATCGCCTCGCCGGAGTCCCAATCCTGCACCATGAACAGGATAAGTCATAGCATCGTTCTCTATTCTATCAATATGTCAATGAGGTTTGATTATTTACCGCATTTGCCTTCACCACATTTACCTTCAGCGTCTTTATCGCCAGCGTCTTTGCTGTCACCGCCACATTTGCCTTCACCACATTTACCTTCAGCGTCTTTATCGCCAGCGTCTTTGCTGTCGCCACCGCATTTGCCTTCACCACATTTGCCTTCAGCGTCTTTGCTTTCAGCGTCGCCACCGCATTTGCCTTCAGCAGCGGAAGCCACCATATAACCAGCGGACAGAGCGGTCATACCAAAGGGATTATCAGCAGCATTAACGGTAGCACTTAAACCAATCGTCAAAGCGGAACTGATAGCGAGAGCCAATGGTGTTTTCTGAGTTGCATTAGACATATTTATATTCTCCAAGGTAATGATAAAATAAATAATTAATAAGACGTTTATTAGGATCGAATGATAAGACCCTGCTTCGATCATTTTTCTTTCAAATAATTTTTCTTTCAAATAAATATCTTATTTATTTTGTCAGGTATTGTAGACGATTTTTTGAAAATAGCAAATACTTTTTATATATCATAGGT
>JALXAQ010000254.1:0-6654 GCA_026991885.1 Thiotrichaceae bacterium | reverse complement strand
ATTATTAATTACAACGGATTAGCGGAATAAACGGATTTCAAACCCACTGCGTTACCTTAACGCTGAATCTATTGTAGGTTTAATCCGTTTATTCCGCTAATCCGTTGTACTATTCTTTTGTGGTTTTTTTTCTGTCTCCATTTAGTGTTTTGACTTATCCCATCCCTGCTAAAAAAATTATGCTATAATCTGTCCCCTCTCGGGTGGAGCCCGACCTTACGCTTGAAATAGCAACAAAAATAGGAGATGTTTATTGTGAAAAAACTTTCTTGTAGGCGCCTAGCGATTGCTTTGATTTTCCAAAGCAGCATCGTTTTTGCGGGCACCCAAGTTTACACCAGTGATGCAGATTTCGACATCGGGCTAATGGATGGTGTTGAATACTTGACCACGCCTAATCAGCTCCAGTTGAGCGTCGAAGGATCGACATTGCCCTTTATTTGGGTAGCCAATTCTGCTGAAAACACCGTCTCAAAAATAAATACTGAGACAGGTTGTGAATTAGGGCGTTATCGTACTGGTCCTGGTACTGAACTTGGAATTCCCTCTGATGGAGTGCCCTCTGCTGAAAATCCCTCCCGGACAACCGTCGATCTCAATGGAGATGTGTGGGTTGGTAACCGCCAATCAAACACCGCCATTAAGATCGCCCTCACGCCTACCGATACCAATGGTGATGGCACAATTACCACGTCTCAAGATACGAATGGTAATTGTCTTATCGAGCCCGAAGAAGTTTTGGCATGGGGCACTGATGAGGCGATTTTATTACGGATTGACGTTGATACGGGTCCCCGTGCCCTTGCTATCAATGCTGATAACAATGTCTGGATCGGAGGATCGAGCGGCAAAACGATGAGGTTGTATGATAGTACAACGGGTACCCTGATAAAAGAAATCCCAATTGAAAGGAGTTGCTACGGAGCACTCATTGATAGCAATGGTACGCTGTGGATTTCTAACGATGGCGAAGATTCCCTAACCCGTGTTGATGATCCCACCGGTAATCATAGCATAACTTATATTTCTGCAAGTGATGGGACTGTTTATGGCATAGGCATTGACCGAGAGGGTTTTATTTATACCTCTGCCTGGGAGGAGAATCTACTCCGTAAATTAGACCCGGCAACCAATACATGGCTCTACAGCCTCCCCATTTCAGGTGGAGCCTGGGGACGTGGTGTTACTGTCGGTCTTGATGGTGATATTTGGGTTGCTCAATCTGGGGCAGACAAGATCACTCGTCATAATGCAGCAGATGGCAGCCTAATAGCAACCATTCCCGTCGGAAAAGGCCCAACCGGCGTTGCAACGGCAAAAGATGGAAAAATTTGGGTGAGCAACCTTAAATCAAACAATGTGATGCGCGTCGATCCGGCCACCAATGCTGTCGATTTTACTCAAGAGGGACACCTTGGTCCCTATAACTACAGTGATATGACCGGTATTATCAGTCGTAGTATCACCACCCGAACCGCTACTTGGACAGTCGTCTATCAAGAACCCGATCTCGTTCAAGCGAAAGTCTCTTGGACTGCCGATACCCCGGGCGCATCAACAATTATTGTCATGGTAGAATCGTCCGTAGATGGAGTGACTTGGAGTGATCCCCAGCAAATTCAATCAGGTGTTGAATTCAATACGCTTGCAAATGCGACTCAAATTCAAATAATTGTCAAATTTACCGCCAGCAGTGGTGATCTACCGATCCTTTACGATCTGACCGTCGAGACGCCAGAGCCAGAACCCACTACCTTGCAATTTTCAAGCACCAATTACACTCTCAATGAAAATGGCAATGAAGCAACCATTACCGTCACCCGTACTGGTGAAAGTGCCATCTCCGTAGACTACGCCACCAGCGATGGCACTGCCACAGCCGGCAAAGACTACATCGCCACATCAGGCACCCTAAACTGGGCAAAGGGTGATGCCCCTGAAAAAAACTTCACAATAGACATCATTGATGATAGTGAAGTGGAAAACAATGAAATAGTCATTGTCAGCTTGAGTCATGCTGAATTAGGATCGCCAAGTACGGCGGTGGTGACGATCACTGACAACGATTCAATAAGCTTCAGTTGTGCTCCACCCCCAGAGCCCAGTACCTTGCAATTTTCAAGCACCAATTACAGTATCAATGAAAATGGTGGTGAGGCAACCATTACCGTCACTCGTACTGGTGAGAGTGCCATCTCCGTAGATTACGCTACCAGTGATGACACCGCCACCGCCGACAGCGACTACATCGCCACATCAGGCACCCTAAACTGGGCAGAGGGCGATACTGCTGACAAAACCTTCACAATAAACATCACTGATAATAACGAACTGGAAAGCAATGAAACAGTCATCGTCAGCTTGAATAATGCCAGCAGCGACGCATCATTAGGAGCGCCAAATACTGCCGTGCTAACGATCACAGACGACGACTCAATAAGCTGTGCAACAGTCACTGAAATTCCATCTGAAGAATGTGAAGCACTTATCGCCATTTATAATAGTACCAATGGCGAACAATGGAAGAACAACACGGGATGGACAATGACAAATAAACCTTGTAGTTGGCATGGGATAGAATGTAGCAATGGACATGTAACAAGACTCTACCTACAGCACAACCAACTCAGCGGTAGCATCCCACCAGAAGTCGAAGGACTGAGCCATTTGGCAGTTTTCAACATAAAGCACAACGAAATCTGTGGAAAAATTCCAGTTGAATTAATGGAACTGTCTCATCTCTGGTATCTCAACCTAAACGACAACCACCTAAGCACCTCAAATGCCGATCGAATTATTTGGCTTAACGGCATTAACCCAGGTTGGGACACCACCCAAACCCCCTGCTCCGCAAACAGCACAGTACAATTCACAGTAGCCAGCTACAAGGTGACAGAAAACGGAGGACAAGCAACCATTACCGTCACCCGTACTGGTGACAGTGCCATCTCTGTAGACTACGCCACCCGCGACGACACTGCCAGTGCCGATCCCTGCCACAACGACTACACCGCCACAACAGGCACCTTAAACTGGGCAAACGGCGATTCAGCTGACAAAACCTTCACAATAAACATCAACGACGACAACCAGTTTGAAAACGATGAAACATCCATCATCAGCCTAAGCAACCCCACCGGCATCGAACTCGGTACACCAGACACAGCGGTGCTAACGATCACAGACAATGATAGCCCTTCAACAAGCTTTGATTGTACAACAATCACCGGCATTCCAAGTACCGAATGCTCTGCTCTCATCAGTCTATATAGTTACACCAAAGGCACTCAATGGAGGAACAATACTGGCTGGAAAACAACAAATACTCCCTGTAATTGGTACGGAGTCACATGCGAGAATGGACACGTCACAAGACTCAACTTACAGTACAACCGACTCAACGGCACCCTCTCATGGATGCTCAAAAGTCTGAGCCAACTCAAAGTTATCGCGCTGAACAATAACGAGATCGGAGGTAATATTCCATCAGGCCTCTTGAATTTGGATAAGTTATTGCATATCAACCTAGCGAACAACCAGTTGAGGGGCTCAATTCCAAGCGAAATGGGTCAAATGAGTCAATTACAGAGTCTCCTACTGGGAAATAACAATCTGCACGGAGATATTCCCGTTTCTCTGGTGAACCTAAACAACTTGTCAGGACTTAGTTTAGACATTAATCACCTAGAAGCTCATGATCCTGCGCTTATTTTCTGGCTCAACAACCACAATCCAAGTTGGGAAACGACTCAAACTCCTCCATAGCTTATTGCCTAACAATCCGAAAACAAACAAATCTAAAGCGTTCCGACGGTTACGGAACGCTGAGCGCAATCTCGATATAAAGTCAATGCCTGAGCCGCCCCCCCCCGCAGGACAACTATCAGGCAAATCAACAAAATCACATATGGACATCCTGCAAGAAACATTATCAATAACCATTTTTACTCAATAAATCATTGAGACTATTTAGAATTAAATTTCTATCCTGTTCTTTTAAACAGACTTTGCACCATTGATTAGCAAGAATTTCCCATACACTTGTTGCACTTTTTAGGATTTTATCTCCAACTCTTTCATTCCATTTATGATGATCGGGTTCAAGCATTGCTTCTTCTAAATATTTAAATAAACGCCCGGCACCAATGCCAAAACGCTCGTATAGATTAGGCCAATTGGCCTCTTTTAAATCGTTATAAACAACCATTTCGGGTGCTTCTTTTCCGGGTAAAGAAAGACATCCTTCGCCACCTTCTTGGTCTCCGTCTAAAATGCCAAAAGACTTTTGAGGCAGTTTATCTTTATTGGCAAGTTCTCCTAACATTTTAACAACATTTGAAGCGCCTACCGCAATAATTTTAATACGTTGAACTATTTCAGCGCCATCTTCTTTGGAGGCAATAATTTCTCTCAGCCAGATTTCAGCCTCTCTATCTTCAACAAAAATGTTAAGTTCTGGATGAACTTTGTCATCCAATAGACTCATTGCAAATTCTGCTGAGATTCCATATAAAATGTTTAATTCTGATTTTCCTGACAACAATAAAATTCTTGCCTCTTTCGGCAATTCTTCAAGAATATAAGGACTATGAGTAGATAAGATCACTTGGCTCTTTTTTTGACGACATAACCATAATAGGAATCTCACTAAGAGACGTTGTGCTTTGGGATGTAAAGAAGCTTCAACTTCATCAATGATTAAAAGAGAGTATTGAGGTATTCCTTGCAAAACTCTAAACAAATCAAGGGTTGCATCTTCGCCAGCACCTTGATGAAATTGTGAAATTTCTCCAAATTCTCTCGTTAAAAGTCCGACTTCCTTTTTTTGATCTATGTCAGGTTGAACAAATCTAGCATTTGAATAGTTTCTACTCAGTATATGAGAAAGACGTTTTGTAAAATCATCACTCATACTATCGGTGGATATTTCACCGGCTGTAGAACGTGCAATTTTTGCATAACCTGCTGTCGCATCCAAAGGTAGTGTTCTGGAAATATCTTGGATAAAAACATGCCGTTTATACCTTTTCGTAGGCAAACTCCAACGTTGACTTGGCTTTTTTATTTTAAAGGTTTTCGTTTCATTGCCTTGTTTAATTCTAAATGAGAGAATAACATTCTGTATTTTGTCCCAATGCGTTTGTATAAAAAATGTGGATGGATAATAAGTCCCATCGGATGATTTATTTTCATAAGCACAAGCGGCTACTTTTAAAATGGTACTTTTACCTGTTCCATTTTCTCCGACTATTGCCACTATGGGAAATTTAAAGTTTATTGCTTGTCCCGTAAAGCCTCGTAAACCCTCAATTTCAATCATTTCTAAAAATTGGGGCCATTGTCCCGAATTGAATTGTTCACGAGTTTTATTGATTTCTCTGTAGTCCATTGTTTTTTTTAAATTAGTGTGTGATTGAAAATAATTTTGTCACTTGGAGTCCAAAGCTTTAGCTTTGGACTCCAAAATAAAATGAGTTTATGTCAGAGAACTTAAAATGGCAAGAAAATTTTCATACCATTCACAATCAAATTATCATTTTTGAGAGCCGCGACGAGCTGGTATTTGCCATCATCCGTCTCAACAAGCCATTTTAAGCCAACAAACATTAAAATTTGTTGATCACTAGCACTTTTGGCTTGTTGTTTCAACAAAGCCAACTCATCCTCACTCAGTCGTTTGTCGTCAAAGTCTTTTAGCATCGTGTTAAAGATTTGGTTTGCCACTATTTCTTTGAGCAATGTTTTGCTGATGCTCAATGTCACTTCTGCTTGCAACATTGATTTCAAAACAGACAGTGTCAAAGAACTCGCTTGTTTCCCATTAAATATGACGCTCGCATTGGCTTGTAAATTCCCAGTTGGCGTATTCACACTCAACTCCGTTGCAATTTCTGGAGATCGTGCCAATAATTGAGGCAATACCGTCATCAATTTGTCCAACATGATAAAACCAACAATTGGTTTATTGTTTTCCGAGTACAAATCCCTCGCCGTTGTTTGCAAATCCAACAAAGTGGCTTCATCCAAGCCGCGAACAGCGGAATTTTCTGCATAGCTTATCCATGCCATTTTTCCAATGCCCAGGGGAGTTGGAAAAACAAATTTGTCAATTTTCGAGTGCCAGTTGTAATTGATAACACCGTCTTGCGCTTCTTCACCCTCTAGCTTTATCCCAAAACCATCAAAGCTGACTTGAAAATTGATTTTTCTCAAATCAGAATGCCCGATTTTGAAACTCAATTCACCTAGTTGAAGACCTTTGGCGGATTGATGACTATGAAAATTAACTGATAAATCATTTAAATTTAAACGATCCTCGCCCTCACGCATTTTAAACTGGGATAAGTTTAAGTCCAATTGAGTGGGCATACTATTGGCATCAAATTGACCATTCATGGTCGTATTTCCCAATAAGGCAAAGATTTTGCTGTCCTCTTTTTCAAACAAGAGCCCGGCGATATTTAACATCACTGTCAGATTTTTATCAGTAAATGTAAACTGAAGATTCAAACCTTTCCAATCTATCAACCGTTCTCCGATTTGTGGACAAACATCACCACGGTTCGGTTCCTGCTTCAACCAAGCTGGTTGCTTCTGGAAATCCAGAAACAGAGCCGTCTTGTCCGCAGGCGTTGATTCCCGAGGAACTCTCGG
>JALXAQ010000253.1 GCA_026991885.1 Thiotrichaceae bacterium | reverse complement strand
GACTGTCTCTTTAAATAAAAGAAAGCTGGCATCTCTAGGAGGTGCCAGCTTTTTTAAAGGCGCGATATTCTCGCGTTGGGATATTGGCGCGCCCGGAGAGATTCGAACTCCCGACCGCCTGGTTCGTAGCCAGGTACTCTAATCCAACTGAGCTACGGGCGCATTATTTTATTTCATTTCGTGGCGGAGAGAGAGGGATTCGAACCCTCGATAGGGGTCAACCTATACTCCCTTAGCAGGGGAGCGCCTTCAGCCACTCGGCCATCTCTCCGATTTTTGGTGCAATATTTAATGGTGAGGGATTATACACAGCTTGCAAAAAAAAAACAAACTTTTTTTTGTCCAAGATAAATCTTGGACTCCTAAAAGTTGTCGGATTGTACTAAAGATTTATCTTGGACAAAAAAAAGTTTGTTTTTCGAGTTAAATTACATTAATAGCATTATAAAAATTTTGATAAAACTATGTCTGCAAAAACTTTATATGACAAATTATGGGATGCCCATGTTGTGCGGGCTGAGAAAGATGATAGCGCCTTACTTTATATTGATTTTCATCTCATTCACGAAGTGACTTCTCCTCAAGCCTTTGAGGGTTTGCGTTTAGCCAATCGTCAGCCATGGCGCGTTTCTGCAAATTTTGCTGTGCCTGATCATAATGTACCGACAACTGCCCGTGATGGGGGAGTAGCAGATATTGTTGATCCGGTGTCACGTTTACAGGTTGAAACCTTAAATCAAAATTGTCAGGATTATGGTATCAGGGAATTTAGCATGAATGATCCCCGCCAAGGTATTGTACATGTGATTGGTCCTGAGCAAGGCGCAACTTTACCCGGTATGACTATTGTCTGTGGGGATTCGCATACTTCAACGCATGGTGCTTTTGGTGCTTTAGCCTTTGGGATTGGCACCTCTCAAGTGGAGCAAGTCTTAGCCACTCAATGTTTGGTGCAGAAAAAATCTAAAAATATGTTGGTCAGTGTTGAGGGTGAAATTGGCGTTGGTGTTACGGCTAAAGATGTTGTTCTTTATATTATTGGTGAGATAGGCACGGCGGGTGGTACGGGCTATGCGATTGAGTTTGGGGGCGCTGGGATTGTGGCTTTATCAATGGAAGGTCGCATGACTGTTTGTAATATGGCTATTGAAGCCGGCGCACGGGCGGGGATAATTGCGGTGGATGATAAAACTATTGAATATGTGCGTGGGCGAGCCAATGCGCCGCGTGAGGATTTGTGGCGACAAGCATCCGTCGCTTGGCGCGATTTATATAGTGATGCGGATGCTCAGTTTGATCGTGTGGTGCATATTGATGCGACTGGCATTAAACCACAAGTGACTTATGGTACGTCGCCAGAAATGGTTGTGCCAATTGATGCGGTGGTGCCTAATCCTGATGATGTCAATGATGCGACTAAAGCTGAAGGTATGCGCCGCGCTTTAATGTATATGAATTTAGAGGCGGGTACGCCTATTAGTGAGATTAGTGTTGATAAAATTTTTATCGGTTCGTGTACTAATTCGCGTATTGAAGATTTACGGGCTGCGGCTGATGTCGTTAAAAATCGCAAAATCGCGGCCAATATTAAACAGGCTTTGGTGGTGCCGGGTTCAGGCTTGGTTAAAGTACAAGCGGAGCAGGAAGGTTTGGACAAAATTTTTTCTGAGGCGGGATTTGAGTGGCGAGCGCCGGGCTGTTCTATGTGTCTCGCTATGAATGCTGATCGCTTAGCGCCGGGTGAACGTTGCGCGTCTACCTCTAATCGTAATTTTGAAGGTCGTCAAGGACAGGGGGGGCGTACTCATTTAGTTAGTCCGGCGATGGCGGCGGCGGCGGCGATTGCGGGGCATTTTGTTGATGTGCGTGATTTTTCTTGAATAGTCTAGTACAACGGATTACTCCGCTTCGCTCCGTTACTTCGTTTAGCGGAATAAACGGATTTTAAAACCATAATAATTAATATTAACAATATGAATTTATTATATTTTATCCGTTTATTTCGTTAATCTGTTGTACTCAGTGCGTAAGTTCTAAAATAATGAACACCTATGAGCATTTATAATACTTCATCCTATTCTCACGAAAGCCTAGCAACAACAGGCATTTTATTAATCAACTTAGGCACACCCGATGCCCCAACACCCGCTGCCTTACGCCGCTATTTGGGTGAATTTCTCGCTGATCCAAGAGTGACAGAAATGCCACGCTGGTTATGGTGGTTTATTTTACATGGCATCATTTTGCGTATTCGTCCACGCCGTTCGGCACTCAGTTATCAAAAAATTTGGACGGAAGCTGGTTCGCCTTTATTAACGATTAGCCAAGCACAGTCACAAGCACTTCAAAAAGTGGTAGACGCACATTTTGTTGGCCCCATGAGGGTTGCTTTAGCTATGCGCTACGGTAATCCTTCGATAGCTGCCGGCTTAGAACAACTACGCCAAGCGAATGCGCGACGAATTTTGATATTGCCCTTGTATCCACAATATTCAGGCGCCGCAACGGGCTCGAGTTTTGATGCGGTTGCGGATGTGTTGAAACGCTGGCGTTGGGTGCCCGATGTACGTTTTATCTCGCATTACCATGATCAGCCCGCTTATATTCGTGCCTTAGCGGAGCAGATTAAAAATTATTGGAGCAAAGAGGGGACACCCGATAAGTTATTGTTTTCATTTCATGGTATTCCCAAACGCTTTTTTCTCGCTGGTGATCCTTACCATTGTGAATGTCACAAAACAGCGCGATTGGTGGCGACTCAACTTGATTTAAAAGAAGAAAAATGGCAAGTGGTGTTTCAATCACGATTTGGGCGGGAGGAATGGCTCAAACCTTATGCTGATCATACCTTAACCGCGTTGGGCAAGGCTGGGCTCAAACGAGTCGATGTTATATGCCCTGGTTTCGCCGCCGATTGTTTAGAAACTTTAGAGGAAATTAATCAAGAAAACCGTCAAATATTTTTAGAGGCGGGGGGCAAAGCATTTCATTATATGCCCGCGTTGAATGATAATGTTGAACACATCCAAGCTTTGTTGGATTTGGTGATACAACATACACAAGGTTGGTCAGGCTGTCAAATTGGTGCGCCTAAATAGCGATATTGGAGTCGGCCAGATTTATCTTGGGCGAAATCCTATTTCTTAAAAGAAATAGGGTTTTTTTTTTTTTTTTTTTGAATAATGCCTTAAAATACGTGTCTGATACCAAAAGTCGCTACATTTTCATCGCGGAAATCATTATCGCTATTAGTTTCACGATAACCCCCATAAATTTGGGTACGCTTGCTAAAGTGGTACTTGGCACCAATAGCCCAGCTTAAAGCATCTTCATCTAACATCCTGTCCTCAGAACGGTAGCCAGCAACCCAGCCCGCGAGAGTGACATTATTTTTTGTAAAATCAAGAGAACCAAGAATATACGATCCCCCTTCTGGGTTATTGTCAAGTGTCCCGATTTCGGCATCCTCATACTGTAAAGCGAATGTCAGCTTTTTAAAATGGTAAAAACCACCAATCTTCCAATTAGTGCGATTCACCTCTTTTACCTCAATATCAGCAAAAGAGCCAGCAAGCCAAACGCCAAAATGAGGGACAGTAAATCTCAGTTCAACAAGTCCAGCACGATCCATTTCAGAGGCATCGTCAACAACGCCCTGTACTCTAGCTGAAAATCCGCTTGATTTGATCCCCACTTCAAACGCACCTTCTATCCAGCCTTCATTGGTCAATCCTAGACCATTTGTGCTCTCGTCCGTGATAATGGTGTTATCGGACTTGCTCACTCTGATGTAATGATCGCCAGACATGCCCCCTCCCGTACCACGAGATTGCAGAGAAGTGAAAGCCCACGGATCAATCGACTTATGAGATGACTTGTAAACTCCAGTCAGTGTCCCATAACGAATGTGGAAACCAGCATTGGTTTTGAAGCCCAACCAAGCCTCTTGACCAATGGGGCTAGATAAAAAATTGCCCACTGTGCTGAAAGCAGCGACATAACGCGCCTCTGCCATCAAACCATCACCCAGTTTTTCATCAAAATCAAATTGTATGTGATTAGGTCCTTCATTAAGTACGCTACCCCAATAATCCTTGGTGAGTGTTTGACGATCCATATCTTCAAATTGTGTGGGCTGAAAACTGACTCTTTCTGCCAGCGCATTCCCATTTGCCACTTCCCAAGTGACAACTTCTGCTTGGATTGTAGCTGTGATACTAATATTATCTGATATACTGATTTCAGCCTGGGTTGCCATTGGCATTGCCATCGCTACTGCAATTGTAAGTATCTTTTTATTCATAGAACTTTTCCATGCCCAAGATAAATCTTGGACTCCAAAATGCATACATGAAATTTGAACAATGTTCAATAGGCTAAAGCTATTTTATTATTTTATTTATTATAGCCAAACCTTATGCTATATAATTTATAAACATTTATCCTCTACCCCTTCATTAAACAAAAAAATTTTTTTATGTCATGAATATGAACAACTTAACGAGTTTGATAATAGCTTTTTCAATTACCATAATTCTTTTGCATGAATTGAAACCCTTGGCATTGCGTATTAATCTCGTGGATCATCCTGATGACGAGCGTAAACATCATGAGGGAAAAATACCGCTGATTGGTGGTCTTGCGATGTTTTGTGGTTTTATGTTAGCTCTATTGTTTTTAGATCAATCACTGTCAGGACTACGGAGCCTAATTGCCGGTGCCGCCATTTTAATGATCGTAGGCGTTTTGGATGATTTTCAGGATTTACCCCCTGGCACACGGTTTTTGGCACAAATGTTAGTCGCACTCATGATAATTGTAGAAGATGGTGCGGTACTTCACAACTTGGGCACGATTGGCTGGACTTCAGGTGATCTTGAATTAGGACTCTTTTTTGGATGGCCGCTAACAATTTTGGCGGTTATTATGGCAATTAATGCTATCAATATGGTCGATGGTGTAGACGGTTTAGCGGGTGGATTAACACTGGTTACGCTCTCCAGCTTAGCCTTTATCTCTTGGATGGGGGGGTTAGAGCAACTCTTTATGATCTTATTATTATTAATAGCTAGCGTACTGGCTTTTCTGAGATTTAATTTGCGCTATCCTGGACAGCCAAAGGCAAAAGTCTTTATGGGAGATGCTGGCAGCATGTTTTTAGGTTTTATCGTCGTGTGGTTTTTGATTATCTTTTCTCAAGGTGAACACCGTAGCATGACACCAGTGACGGCACTCTGGATTTTTGCGTTGCCCCTCCTTGATACCGGTACGACAAGCATACGCAGAATCCTCAAAGGTCGCTCCCCCTTCGAGGCGGATCGGGAGCATCTTCATCATTTACTCTTAGATGCTGGCTTTACGGTCACTCAGGTTATCGTAATCTTGGTTGGCTCAGCCATTTGCTTAGCATTAATTGGCTTGATAGGCTTATACTTCCTTGTACCAGAAACTGTTATGTTTTGGACGTTTATGGCTATCTTTATCCTCGTATTCTTTTTTTGCCGACACCTTAAAACACTAGGAACCGCGCAACAGCCATAATCCTCCCAATAAGAGGGGTTGATGTAGCAGATAAATCAATAAGCTATGTCGCCCCATCCCAGCTAATCGCTGTCCCCAAATTGATTGTAGGGGCCTATAAATATACTCTTGATTATGTAAATAATTCCCTAAACTCATGCCTAACAAAACAACACCAAACCAAGGCAACAATGGCACATAATCTTCAGTGGGCGGTTTGTAAGTCATCAAGCCAATCCACTGTAAAACGCTTTGATTGAAAAATGGATGCTGTACCGTCATGCCAATGATTAAAAAGCCACTGCCACAGGCAAGCTTAAAGCAACGCCTAAATAGCAATCCGAGTACACTGGCTACTGCAATAAAGTGTAAAATGCCAAAAAAAATATACCGTTCGTGGAAGAGTAAAAAACTCACGATACTTACGAGTGCCGCACTGCCAAGCAAGATAGCGAGTCGCTTGATAAAAGCTTGTACCCGTAGTCCATAAACGCTTGCTAAGTGTAAACTGATACCAACAATCCCCAAAAACAGGCTGACTATCAAGGTACGCAATCCCAGCCAAAAGGGGTTATGATAAAAATCGAAGCTCACTATTTGTAAATAGTTGAGATCATAACAAAAATGATATAAGATCATTAAAACACAAGCCGTGCCACGCCACGCATCGACGTGTAAAGAGCGTTGAGAGCAAATTGGAGCGTTCAATTGTAAAATTCTATTTGAGTGGCTGGTAAGAGGGATATATGAGCCGTTTAACAAATATTTTTTTAGTGGGTCCCATGGGCGTAGGCAAAACCACTATCGCTCATCATTTAGCCGAGAGATTGAATTTGACCCTTATAGATAGTGATCATGAGATTGAAAAACAGACGGGCGTGACAATCCCTTGGATTTTTGAATATGAAGGCGAAGCCGGATTTCGCAAGCGCGAGCGAGCCATGATTGCTGAATTGACGGCACTTGAAAATATCATCCTGTCCACAGGGGGCGGTGTCGTTTTGAGTGCCAGCAATCGTGAGCTACTACAAAGTCGTGGCTATGTTATTTATTTGCACGCCTCAGTAGAGCATTTATTGGAGCGCACGGCTCATAGCCATCATCGCCCCTTGTTGCAAACCTCAGATCGCCGTGAAAAGTTAGAAACGCTGTTCAAGGAACGGCATCCGCTGTACCGTCAAGTGGCAGATGTGACAATTGAAACGGGACGGCGTAACATACGCCAAGTGGTGAAAGCCGTTATCAAACATCTACAAAAAATCGAGCAACATGAAAAAATTACGAGTTGATTTAGGTGCGCGTAGTTATCCTATTTATATAGGTGAGCACTTATTGGGGCAAACGGCATTAACCACTCCATACGTCAAAGGCCAGCAAGTGCTGATCGTGACTAATGAAACGGTAGCACCTTTATATCTGGAAAAAACATTGACTGCTTTTGCGAATTTTAAAACGAGCGAAGTCATTTTACCCGATGGAGAAGAATACAAAAAGCTAGAGGTGTTGAACAATATTTTTGATACGCTACTCAGCCAGCGTTTTGACCGTCAAACCACCTTAGTTGCCTTAGGCGGGGGCGTGGTAGGAGATATGACCGGATTTGCAGCCGCTTGTTATCAGCGGGGCGTGCCATTTATCCAAATTCCGACGACTTTACTCGCCCAAGTTGATTCCTCCGTCGGCGGCAAAACAGGTGTCAATCATCCACTGGGTAAAAATATGATAGGTGCCTTTCATCAGCCCCTTTGTGTCGTCATAGACACCAAGACTTTGCAAACCTTAGACGATAGACAATTGAGTGCCGGATTGGCTGAGGTTATTAAATACGGATTAATCAATGACTTAGAATTTTTTGAGTGGCTGGAAAGTCATGCCCAGGCATTGTTAGCACGCGATTTTTCAGCCTTAAGTTTTGCGATAGCCCGTTCTTGTCAAGACAAGGCGAATATTGTAGCAAAAGATGAGCGTGAAAGCGGACAACGTGCTCTGCTCAATTTAGGTCATACTTTTGGACATGCGATTGAAACGGGCTTAGGCTACGGTGTGTATTTACACGGCGAAGGGGTAGCCATTGGTATGTGTTTGGCGGCACAATTTTCGGCGCGATTGGGTTGGATGAGCGAGACGGATGTGACACGTATCAAGAGACTCATAGAAAAAATGCTTTTGCCAACCCGTATTCCTAAAGGTTTTACGATTGATCGGATGTTAGAATTGATGCAAGTCGATAAAAAAGTCCAAGCAGGTAAACTGCGTTTAGTGCTATTAGAGGGGATAGGAAAAGCGATCATCACTGATCAATATGATCCACAATTATTAAGGCAGTCGCTAAAGTAAGGCTAAGAGCCGTACCTTGCAACAAAAAACCCCGTTTTTTTTCAAAAAACGGGGTTTTTTAATAGATGACTTTGGGCAGCGTTCTAAGCGTTCATTCAGGCAAATCCAACAACTCCCTATAAACATCAAAAGTCTCTCTCAAAACGATTTTCTGATCAAATTCCGCTAAAACCTTAGAACGGCTTGCAGCCCCCATACGCGCTCGTTCTTCAGGATTATCCAAAATGCGTTGAATAGCAGTTGCCAATGCAGCGGAATCCTTGCAAGGTACCAAAAAACCATTCACATCATCCGCCACGATTTCACGGCAACCGGGCGCGTCAGTTGTCACAATAGGCAAACCATAGGCCGCCGCTTCCAAAAGAATGCGAGGAAGCCCCTCCCGATAACTGGGTAAAACGACCAAATCTACCTCATTTAAAATATCTTCCATCTTATCCAGATGACCTAAAGCAGTAATAATGCCCTCACGCGCCCACGCCTCAATTTTCGCCGGTGGCACCGATGCTGGATTTCCGGGATCAGGAGAGCCTGCCAACAGAAATTCGATAGCTTGGTTATGGCTTTTCAAATTTTTTGCCGCCTCGACATACTCGCCAACACCTTTTTCCCATAGCAAACGGGTGGCTAAAAGGACTCGAAATACGCCTTGCCTCTTTTGAGAACTTGGTTTAAATCGCTCAGTATCAACCCCCGAACCACGGATCAGCCGACTGTTTTTAGGTAAGACTAAACCGGCCTTAACGAAAGCTTGGTAATCATCAGGATTTTGTAGAATTAGAAGACTTTTATCTCCCTGTAATGCGACACGAAGCAGACGGCTGACAATAGGGCGGATCAAGCGAGCCAGCCAGCCATTGCTGGTAAATATATGACCTAAGCCCGTGACGGCATTGACCCGTGGCTTAATGCCAGCCATACGAGCCGCCAGAGAACCATAAACCACATTCTTTATAGTAAAATGATGGACTAAATCTGGTTTTTCTTTGGCATAAAGTTTTTTAAGGTGGCGCAATAGCTTAAATTCCTTCCAAGGATTCAAACTACGACGCTCCATGGGCACCGAAATCCAACGGAAGCCATTTTCTTCAAGTTTAGGACCATAGCTCCCTGGTGGGGAGACTAAAATAACTTCTAAGCCCTTTTCTCTCAGGTATTTCGCTAAGGGTAAACGAAAGTTATAAAGATACCAATCTGTGTTGGCGAATAATATTATTTTCATGATCTTATAGTTTTTAGTTTTTTTTAAAGAATAATAACACGGCTTCTTCAAGCGCAAGTTGGGATTTTGATATTAAACAATATTTTAGAACTGGATTGCAAATCCCATACTGAGTCAATACTTTAACTATTTTTGCTGAAAGAAGCGACAATATAAACTTTCCCACTTTGTCACAATTTTGTCGATACCATAGTTTGCACTAACATGCTGCCGCCCTTCAATCCCTAACTGACGACGTTCAGCTATTGGCAGATTCATCATTGATAACATACTTTTCCCTAATTCATCAGCATTACCAGAATTAACCAAATAACCCGTTTTAGCATCTACGACAACTTCGCTATTTCCGCCTACGTTTGTTGCAACAATTGGCAACTCACTTGCAGCCGCTTCTAGTAACACTATTGGCATACCTTCCCACTTTGATGACATAACATAGGCATCCGCCATTTTCATCAAGTCAGGAATGTCTGCTCTTTTTCCAAACCACTTTATCTTTTGACCAAACTGATCATCGCTTAAGCTAATCATCTCATTCTTTAAAAAACCATCACCAACGACTATTAAGGTTGCTTCTGGTTTTTTCTTAGCAACCTCTTTAAACGCTTTGATTAGCGTTGGATAATCTTTCTGCTTTTCAAGACGTCCAACAGCAAGCCAAACAAATTGATCTTTCAGTCCATGTTTTTCTTTCAAACTATTATGTAAGTTAATATCTGAAGAAAAATTATTGACATTAATACCGTTGGGGATGTACTGAAAACTTTCTCTAGGCGCTGCCTTTTTTTCCAGGTAATGTTCCATCGCTATTTGACTGATGATAGTCGTATAATCACACAACCAATTAGTTATCCGATACGCAAAGTATCTCCATTGACCACCGTCATAATGTTTATAGTCATTTCCTTCATATATATTGTGAATCGTCGAAATAAAAACAGGTACACGACAAAAAATCTGCTCAATTCGTCCCAACAAATTTGCATGAAACATGTGTGAATGTACTATGTCAGGATTCAATTTTTTAATCATTTTATGCCATTTATAAAGTGCCCGCACGTCTGGCACTCCTTTACGCATATCAAGTGATGCGACTTTAATATCAGATAATGCTAACCTATCCACTAGCTTCTCATTGGGAATCCTCATTGATATAACATTCACCGTCCAGTTCTTACGTTTCAGCTCTTCAGCTAAGTTGATGACTTGAATTTCTGCCCCTCCATAGTCTAAGCCCGTTATTAAAAAGCATACGGAGGATGGATTTGCTTTTGGCACTAACTTTTTTCTCTTTAGCATTTAGATTATCACCTGTGTTATGAATTAGTGACGACTTGTTGTCCAATGCGACAAGTCTCTCTTAATTAATCCTGATAGTCGTTGAATATCTTCTTTAAACAAGTCATTTAGATAGCACATATCAGTTGTAGAAAGAGAGGGAATTAAACTTCTACCATAATATATATCTTTTCCACGTTCAAGCATGGAAGGTGGTACAACTTTTCTAACTAAATCCTTGATATATAAGTTATGTAGTAAATAATTGACACCCACAAAACGTGGCCATTGACTTTCATTCTGAGGTTTGAGCATTTTACTAAAGGGCTCTATATCAAGAAAGTTAGCGATATCAAGAAAAGTTTGATCAAAACTATTTTTCATATCATCCAAAAGAAGAATTTTGACATTTTCTGCTGGAAACAAGTCAAGATAACGTTTAACCTGTTCATAATAGAATCCGACTTCTACATATAAGCTATTTCTTCCCCAGCATTTTTCTTTCAGGGCTTTATTTTTTTTGATGGCATCAATAAAAGAATCCTTTGTCACACCAATTCCGACATCCATACAGTAATGTGAGTATGCTCTTTCAATTGGATTACGCAAGACAATCAGGATTTTTGCATTGGGCACCCTTTTTCTTATGTTCAATGGGGCTTCCTTTGAGTACAGGTAGGAAGTACTCGCTTCTCCAATCAGCGTTTCTGTTGTCACATTTTTATAGAGTTTTAAATACTTCTCCCAGTTGTCTATATATGCAATGTGTCTTTCTTCTGTCATGCTGCCTTGTAAATAGTTGTCCAAGTCGGATTGTTGTATCCTATATATTGGCTTGAACTGATCATATTTAATATCTGTCGAAAAATAATTGGGTTCTTTAATTGGACTCATATAAATTTGTGGATGATTATTCAAATGGCTATACAAGGAGGTTGTTCCTGCTTTCATAGCCCCTACCATAAAAAAGTTTGGTAACACATTATTCATTTGAATTCCTCTTTTTTGTTGTAAGGGATAGGCACGATATTACTTACCGTGCCTTGTTACGTTCTATTATTACTTTATTCTAACTTTTACCGGTATTGGCAAAGTCATAATGCCTAGCTTATTCCATACTAATACGACTGCTATCAAATTCTGCAAAGCCAGCGTAACGGCTGTCGCAATTGCTGCTCCAATTATTCCAGCATAAGGAATCAACAACAAATTTAAAATAAGATTAAGGATAGCACAAACTATTAGCGTATTTCGATACAATCGTTCATTACCTGTCATCATCAATAGATAACCCACTGAGCCGCTTGCGACATTGATAAACTCTCCTACGGCTAGTATAGACAACACAAAGGCACCTTTTACAAATTGTTCTCCAAAAATTTGCATAATCAAATCAGGTACAAACAAACACAAAAGTAAGGCTGGCATTGCAATCAGTGTTGTCAACTTGGCAGAATTTATGGCTATTTGCTCCAGTGCCAGCATATCATTTTGTTTATACGATGCCGCAAACTTGGGAGCGGCTATACTATTCACGGCAATAAGAACAAAACTGATGAGTGTTGCGGTACGAATCGCCACGCTAAAAATACCAACGGCTTCACTCCCTTCCCATAAGCCCAGCATCAGTATGGATGATTGATTAATAACTAGGGTGAAAACAGCCACCCAGAACAATGGCATACTGCTCTCTAATAAGGTTTTTGTTTCAAAATGGCCGACTACCTTTTGTAGATGAGGGGTAGTGGCACGCTGCCAACGCCAAACACCTATCAATAATGTAGTAATAGCAGCGATAATATAAGCCCATACTGCGCCGTTAACCCCCCATAGAGGTATTAAGAATGCACATCCCAACAGCGAAAGTAAAGGGACATAGACACTCAGTACTAATATTGCATCACGGATAGATTTCAGCCCCATTAAGGCTTGAGCATGTAAAGTCAAAAGTGCAAAGGGGACAATAGCAAGCACCATCCAACGCAATGGTTGCATTAATTCAGGCTCAGAAAAAGCGGAATTGGCCAACCAAGGTGCCAGTATGAAAATCAGAACTGCTAGAACGCTGGAACTGATAAACGCAAACCATAAGACTTTTGAATACACGCCTTTCACGGCTATCCAGTTTTGGACAACCACATTCGCTGCCACAAAACGTATCATGGTATTATCCATGCCCACACGACCCAGCGTGGCCGCAATAGTCATAACTGTGAATGCCAGAAAGTACAAACCTGCACCCTCTGCTCCCAAGAGTCTTGCCAGAACGATGTTGAAAAGGAATGCCAAACCGGCAGCCAGCACTTTGATTACAAAGGCAGTTGAGGCGCCACGGAGGAGTTCCCTGTTATGGATATCTAGGTGCTGGTAAAAATTTTTAAATTTGCTTAGGGGATGGAACATTAATCGTCAATTAGTTTAGTTGTGGATAGTCCTGAAAGTGGGTTATTAATTCCACCAAACGCGGTGCAATGACTTGCACACAATAAGAAGTTTCTACCTTTTTTCTGCCACTCATACCCAAGCGAGTGCATAAGGCTTTCTCATGACGTAAGCAAGTCAAAGCATTGACCCATTCTTCTCTGTTTGAAGCTAAATAGCCATTTTTGCCAGGCTCGACAATTTCACTATTCACCCCCACCGGCGATGCAATCACTGGTAAACCACAAGCCATATATTGAATTAACTTGAAGCCACATTTGCCACGCGCCCATGGCGTGTCTGGTAGCGACATAATACCAACGTCACATGTTTGCATATCCGCAACCTCAGTTGCTTCACTCCACGGACGCAATTCTATCCAAGGCTCACTGATATTTCTTTCACCAGCACCAATCAGCAACAGTTTAGCTTGACCGTTGGCACAGATTTTAGCCAGTGCAGGCATAATCCCTTCAATATGTTGATATGTGGTTGGTGAGCCTATCCAACCAATCGTAAACAGAAACAGAGCATTTTTCTTGCCTGCTTGTTGACGATAGCGTGTAATATCGATAACCGTTGGGATTATCTCAACTTTTTTAGCCCCGGCTCGGTGTGCATATTCGGCAAGATAATTATTACCCGCGATGACGAGTCCTGCATGGCGCATGACAACAGCGATTTTTTTGCCTAGCACTCTCCGCACAATCGGGTTTGCGTGGCAATCATATTGGTGAAAAATGGCATCGTCATAGTCAACCACGTAAGCTATCCCACTCAGCAACCGCTCTAATAACGCGGGCATATCAGGTATGAGTTCTTTCTCCAGTACCACGAGATCAAACCGATGCACGGTGAATAGTACACGCAGTCGGCGCATGAAAGCCATTAATAAATCAACAACTTTTCTTCGCTGCAAGCTATATAAATTTGCCAAATAAGCATCGTCAAATAACGGCGATACCACGCAACGAAACCCTTCCGATTCTAAATAGGGAATATATTGTAGAAAACGATAACGACTGCTGGCACCTCGCTGATCGTAGCGAGTCAAAAAAAGAATTGACATTTTTTAGTCCCTTGCTCGCTTTTATTTCATTATAAATGTGGGAAGTGATATTGCGCTGTTTTCGGTATTCAAACCAATTCTTAATCACATATAAGTTAGTTTTTGTAATTTTTCTAAAAAGTATTTTGCGCTAGGGCAATTCGGGTGATTGGCAGCGCGTTCTATTGAAAAACCAAATTTATTTATCATTGATTTGGCAAAGCGTATTTTTTTTGTTCCAGGACCACGTTTATCTTTGTGATGCTCCCTTGCAATTTCTTTTAAACGGTACCAAGGCATATCGGCTGTGTTTTCTGGCTTAGGTTCTCCTTGAAAATCCTCATTTTTGAGCCAACGAAGCATTGCTTCAGTGTCAGCCATAAACCATGCTTCTAAGGCTTTTTGGGCAATTAGAATCTGGTCAATATATTCATTACCGATACGCGCTTTAGTTGCTGTCACACAAGGATCACATTCCAAATCGGTAACGAGCATAATTTTCTCTGGGTTGGCTAGAATGCGACAGTCTGTAATAGAAGAGTGAATATTTTTAGGGCATAAATTGCCACCACCGCAGGCATTAATTATCGGATCACAAATTGAAATGTTATGTTGTATTGCCCACTGACGAAAGTTGCTGGATTCTAATAATATTTTTTCACAATACCCTTCAACCACAAAACCAACTCTTACCATGGCAATCCCCCACCTAATGCATTAGTTAACCAAGCCTGATCTAAAGAAGATAGTAACTTATCAACCACTTGTACGTGTTTAATTATTGTAATTCCTTGTTTTTTATCAAATAACCATAGTTCATTATTCTTTAAACACCTGACTAAAGCTTCATTATGAGTGGTCACCCAAATCGGATGTTCATAAGTGGCTTGTTCTCGAAAACCGTCAACTAATTCCATTATCGCTTGGGGATGTAAGCCACGTTCTGGTTCTTCAATTAAAGTCATTCCAAGGGAAGGGCGATCAAGTATGGCAACCAATACACTTAAGAGATAAATTGTACCATCAGAAATTAAATGGGCAGGGAAAGCTTCTGCTACGCTTTCTTCTTGGAAAAGTAATACAGTGCTGCCAGTTAATCTGTCATTTTGGGTATGTACATCTTTTAAACCGGGGACAATTAATTCCATCCATTCTAGGATGGTTTCACGTATTTCTTCGTTTTTTTCTAAACGATTTAACACAGCCGCTAAATTACACCCATTGTAACTCAATTCAGAGTCATCATAGTTTTTAACTGGCGATTTTGATTCGTTAGGATCAATCTGATATAAACGAAAATTGTTGAAAAAAGGAATTTTTGAAAAGCCAAGTGGAAAAATGGGTAAAAATGATTGACCTCGACGTACAAACTCTTCCTTAGCCTGATTACCTTCTTCATTCTCTTTAAAAAAATCATTCACTGTCCATTTTTTCTCACCCTCAAAAATATATTCTTCTAAGGTGGGAGACGTATCTAACTGGCAAATTTTAAGGGAGTAGGTCAGCATTTCTGTTTCAAATTCAAAAATCAACTTAAACTCAAAAACACACGCTGCATCAAAATCTCGTTTTAAACAATGAATATTCTTAAACCCCCCATGTTTTTTGATCGCCTCGTCTGCGCCAGAGCGAATAACCAAATTAACAAAATCCAGGGCCTCAAAAAAATTAGTTTTTCCAGCACCATTTGGTCCTGCAAAAACAGAAAACGGTTTAATATCACGTAGTTCTAACACATCAATACTGCGATAATTAGCAATTTTAAGATAACGTATAATCCCTGTCATTAGTTATGACCTTGTGTTTGATGACATTTTAAAATTGAAAATTGATGCAAGACAATCAAAGTCCATAACCGAGCATAGAAATAAGTATTACCAGCCAAAAACTGTATTTTAAGTTTTTTGACTTCTTCATACTTGACAATGCCAACACACAATGAGAATATTTCCACTGCGTTCCAGTTCATGGCTTAACTTTTTTCAGTCACTAAGGCTGGTTGTCCGATTATTTGCCGTATATAGTCAAAAAAAACAAAACGATGCTCAAACGTCATCATTCCAAGCATAACAAAAATAAAAGCACATACACCCAAAACGATCTCATTAGGCGTCATCAATATAAAAAAACTGAGGGTTGTAAACAATCCAAAAAGTAGCAAGCTCCCAAACCTAACTTTCCAAGAAACTAAGTCTCTTAATCCCCATATTTCCACAGCAACCTTAATCCAAGTTCCAATTATAAATCCAATGAAAATAAGCAGTGATGAATCTGAAAATAGCATGACTATCAAAAGAAAAGACAGACTACCTGCAAGGTTTGCAACAAAAATTAGCGTTTCTTGCTGACGAGCATAGAGCATCGGAATCATCAAAATATGAAGCACTTCAGGCACAACACTTACCATAATTAAGGTAATAATGGGGATACCTGTGCGAAAATCGTCGCCCACTAAATAAGGAATAATGGGTGTCGATATGGCAACCATAATGAATACTATTATTCCAAGTGCATAAAGAATAGCAAATGGAAAAACAAGCTTTTCAATATGCTTCTGTAAAAGCGCTTTGTCGCCACATTCCATCGCAAGCGTAAATTTCGGTAACAAAGTCGGTGTAAGCCAATGTATAGGTTGTATAAAAAATCCATAGAGTATAAAGGCAACTCCAACAAAGCCCGCTTGCTCAACACTAAAGAGATTGCCAACTAGCAGGATCACAAATTGAGGCGAAGAAAAATAAAGTGCAATTGTCGCTAATAATATCGGCATCGTTGCTTTAAAAAATTCATGCCAGCGAAAAGACTTTACATGAAGGCTTACATGGGTTATTATAAAATATACTATCCCCAATATAGCAACCAATAACATGGAAAATGCATTGGCGTATAACGCACTCTCGCTCTCTAATTGTCCATAAAAAAATAGAACGACAATGGCTGGCAAGTACAATATTTTATCCATCCAGAGTGAGTATCCATATCCACGAAAGGATTGAGTGCTTTGGAGACCGAATCTGAATAAGTTCAAGAAAAATAAGCCCGCCAACAGTGTCATTAACAAGGGTAGTTCACCATAAATCTGGAGATTTACAATCTTGAAGTCTTCTAAAAGTATGAGACTCAATAACCCAATGATTGATAAGCAGAATGAGAGTAAACCGCTTATGACAAAAACATCTCCAAGCTTAGCATGATAAAGTATTTGTTTTGTCCCTGCCCTTACCATATAAGGTGTCATCCATAAAGCACTAAAATTATAAAGCGTGGTTGCTAATGCCAACGCAGCTGCAACGATACCATATCCCGCTGCCCCGAGATGACGTGTCAGGAGCATAAAAATGACAATAGATAGGAGTTGCTGGATGATCGAGCCAACCGCAATATGCCTTGCTTGTTTCATTGGATTGTTACCTATTCAACTCATGAAATCTTTTCCACTTCTTATAATATCTCTTTTTATATTTATATCTCTTTTTATATTTGACTTTAAATTTTAAAGCGTGAACTCTACGCAAAATCATAAAATATTTTGGTTTTTCGCCTGAAGAGGGCAAAAAAACCATTGGAAGATTATCAGTCTTTTGAGGTCTGAATAATTTGTTGCGATCTCTGGCAAGATAAACTAACAACGCTAATAATATAGGCAATATTTGTAGCTTAAAGCGTACTGCCGATCCAAGGTTTTGGTACGAAACAAAGCCGTATATTGTCCCCCATACTATCACTGTCACAATGGCCCACAATAAAAGTGGTTCTTCTTTGAGTTCTTTCCATTGGGTTCGTTTGATGGCAAGAATGAACAGGAATAACAAAATCAAATTTTCGAGTCCAGCCAACAAACCAAAAGGATTTAAAATTTCTCCCGGCAGTGGCCGAAACAAGGCTGTGAAACTACCTAGTGGCATAAACGCTAACATACTGCCAATGCTGGTAATTCCGCCGCTAATTTTTTGTCCAGAGCCACCGCTTCCCCAGCCGCTGGAAATAGTATCGGTTTGAGAAACCAAATCTTGACTTGATTCTATTGAAAATCTTTCCGCGAAAAGACTCCATGAAAAGAGAAAAGCTATGGCTACCATAACGAGAAATATGACTTTTAAATAAAAACGACCGCTTTGAATGATTATAAAGACAGCCAAAGGCGCTAATAAAATTGGCGCATACCATAATCGTATAAATGATGCCAGCCACACGCCCAAAGCTCCCCATAACAAATAACGCATTTTGCCAAACTGCTGCCAACCAATAACTCCATAAGCATAGAGTGCCACCCCTATAAACATAATGGGATCTTTTCCTAAGATTGATGACCAAAATAATATGCTGGGATATAAAGTCAAAACATAAAAAATTCGGACATCATCACGTCCCCAAAACAGGCAAATCGCTCGGTAAAAAATATACACAGCGAGCATGCCTATCATAGCACTGGTCACCTTCAGGGCATGGTAGGAATTAGGTATGATGTATTGCTGCAATCTCGCGAGATTGTTGATATTTGGTGTCCCAACACCAAATTCAAAATATTCCCAGGCAAAACTCTCTCTTGAACCATGATAAAAATAACTGAAAGCGTCTAGTCTAGGTCCATAATGATTCTCGTAAAATAACATGAGACAAAGTGTCACAAATATTTTTATCAGCCAAATTAGCAACAAAGCACGCTTGTCCTGAAAAGAGACGGGCCAGAACAGAATACTCAATCCCAGCAAAAACGCCCAGATAAAAGCAAGAAAATAATCTCCAATAATATCTTTTTGCGGAAGAGTATGTCCCGCTGCTATCACCCATTCTAAAAAATTTGGCTGCAATATCGCCAATCCCACTGCACCGGCGAGTGCTATAAAAAATTGTAATAATATTTTAAGGTTATCAGTCCCACTTTTCATGCTGTTATATAACTAACTTATCGAATTAAAATGAGGGCTCGTTCGCTTCAAGCCATGCTTGGAACATCAACACGTTCCAAAGACAATATTGCCAATTTCTTTTTCCAGAGAGATGCTCAAGCCACTTTTCCTGAATCACTGCACGATTAAAAAAACCTTCTCGTTGTAAACGTGCGGGGTTTAAAAGTGCCTCAGCCCATTCACGGAGCGGCCCCCGTAGCCACTTGTCAATCGGTATGCCAAAACCCATTTTAGGTCGTTCAATCAGTTCTTTGGGTACATAGCGATACAAGACTTGTCGCAGTAACCATTTACCTGTATTTTGATGAATTTTGAATGAAAGGGGTAGTTGCCAAGCGAATTCGACAACTCGATGATCGAGTAGTGGCACACGCGATTCTAAGCTCACTCCCATACTTGCTCTATCGACTTTCACAAGAATATCGTCAGGCAAATAACTGACCAAATCCAAATACATCATCCATTCTGTAAAATCTGGCAGCTTTGCCCACTGTTGCTTATCGCTAACCACTGTCAGCGGTTCTTTGACGTTGAACAGGACGGATTCTGGAGATTTCCAATCAGAAATCAATTGCTTATACATAGATTCCTGTGAATCTACCGCCACAACTTCTGCCAACTTTTGTAGTTTTTCAACCATCTGAGGTTGCTTTAGCTTGTGAAGTGGTCCGCTATTAAACAGTTGCGGAGAAAGCGAATTGAACGCTTTTCCCATTAGCCAACGCCATGAAGAAGGCATCCAGCCGATATTTTTCCAGATACGCTGTCCCCAAAAATAGCGGTTATAACCAGCAAACAATTCATCACCGCCGTCACCTGACAAACTCACAGTCACATGTTCACGCGCTAATTGAGAAACCAGGAAAGTAGGCACTTGCGAAGAATCAGAAAAGGGTTCATCCCACAGGGTGGGGAGACGTGGAATCACCGCCATCGTTTCTTCAGGTGTCACGTAGAGTTCTGTATGCGCTGTCCCTAAATGCTGGGCAACTGCTTTGGCATGTTGAGCTTCGTTATAACCGTCTTCGTGAAAGCCTATGGAAAATGTTTTTATTGCCCTTTCCGATTGAGCCTGCATCAGTGCAACGACAGTGGAGGAATCAATGCCACCAGAGAGAAAGGTGCCCAAGGGTACATCGGCTTCCATGCGTAGTTTGATCGCATCCCGTAGCAGTTGATCCAGTTGATCAATGGCCTCGGTTTTAGTGCCCGTAAAGGGGGCCATTGTGCCTTGTTCTGCCGCCGCTTTGGCACTCCAGTAGGCGACGGGCTCTGGTATCTCACCAGCCTGAGCCGCCGGCAAACTCAGTAGCGTACCCTGCTTGAGTTTGTAGATGCCCTCATAAATAGAATAGGGGGCTGGCACATAGTCATGCCGCAAGAAAAGTGGTAAGGCTGATCGGTTAATTTCACCACGCCAAGCGGGATGTACTCGTAAAGCTTTTAACTCCGATGCAAACAGGAATACTTTGTCCATCCAGCCATAATAGAGCGGTTTTTCACCCAGACGGTCTCGCGCCAAAGATAAAACGCGCTCTTTTCTATCCCAAAGCGCAAAAGCAAACATGCCGTTAAATCGCTCAAGTGCTTTTTCAAGCCCCCAATGACTGATGGCTGCCAGCATGACTTCGGTATCGGAATGTCCCCGCCAATTTGGTGCGACGCCAATTTGCTCAAGTTCTTTGCGGATGGCTTTGAAATTATAAATTTCTCCATTATAAACAATCATATAACGTCCACAATCGGACCGCATTGGCTGATGGCCTTCTGGCGATAGGTCGATAATGGCAAGGCGGCGATGTCCTAAGACGATCCCCACTTCTCTGTCCACCCAGGCACCCTCATCGTCAGGTCCTCGGTGCGCTAAGCAATCATTCATCCGAGTGACAATGGCGCGACATTCGTCGGCGGAGTTGCCCAAGGTCAAATCAAGAAAACCGGTGATACCACACATTATTATATAGTCACTCTATAGTTCATTATATAGGACTCCAAGATTTATCTTGGACTAAATCTTCAAAACATAAATATGACATGCACTTCCCAAAAGGTAGCTAAGAATCCGTCTCAATGGGATTGGCAGCATAGAATCAAAAATAGAAGACCCCGTATAAAACAACCTGTTATGAGAATATTTCTCAATTTGCCATCCGTTTTTTTTAAAAAAAGCATTCCATCCATATCGACTGAACAAGTAAATCTCAGTCAGAGAATTGCCGGTTTCACCCAGTCTAGGCGGAAAAACAGCCTTTTTAATTAATTCTTTCTTTCCTAAGCTTTCTACCTGATTGAGCACAAGGGAATCTAATTCACGATTTTGGTTTTGTTTAGATATTTTATTTTGTAATATTTTGAAAAAGCTTTTTATAACGAATAAATAATGCGTTATATTGGTCCAGAATCGCCAACTGCCACTGGGTACCACATGAATAACGATTCCATCATATTTCAACACTCTTTTTATCTCAGCTTGAAAATATTCCATATATGGAATATGCGCCAGCACATTGGAACTGAAAATAACATCAAAATAATTATCAGAAAATGGTATTTTTTTGCCGTCATAGTCTAACACAGGCCAGATGCGTTCTTCAGAATAATTACTCTCTTTGACATCTATTGCCTCAACCGTATATCCCTGTTGAGCTAACGCTTTTGCCTGCCAGCCTGTTCCAGCACCAATCTCTAATAGCTTTTTGTTCTCATGGGGTTTCTCGGTTTTTATTTCAAGAACGACCCGGTTTAATTCGTCTAGTCTTATTGCCTTAAGATGTTTTAAACTCATGTGATTAACCTAATGAACCATAAATAAGCATTGCAAAAACTCAAGAAGATAGGCTAGTTTGCTCATATAGTTGCTCATACTGACGTGTAATGCTTGTCAATGAAAAATTGTCCATCACACGTTTTCGCGCTGCCTCACCTAACTGTTTGCGCTGCTCTGTTCCCATTTTTATCAAGGCATTCCACGCTTCTGCCAATGCTTCTGAATCATAGGGGGGGACTACTTTACCCGTTTTTCCAACCATCCAGGCAGAATCACCGACATCGGTTACCACACAAGGTACGCCACATGCCATCGCTTCTCCTACCGTGTTAGGAAAACTTTCAGTATAGGAAGAAGATGAGGCAATATCCAAACCTGCTGTTAAATGAGAAATGTCTCGTCTTTCCCCAAGCAGATGTACCCTACCAGTTAGCTTTTGCTCTTGCACAAACTTTGCAATGACTGGATTATTCAGTTCTACATTTCTACCCGCTAAAACAAAGTGTACATTCGCTTTAGCTAATTGTCCGGCGGCTTGAAAAAAATTAGCATGATCTTTCACAGGGTGATAACGCGCTATCAATCCAATCAAAAAAGTGTTTTCTGGTACTTGTAAAGTGTTACGTAATTTTGCTCTTGCCGTTTGGGATGGCTGAAATTCTTGGGTATCAAAACCATTTGGAATAATAACCGTCTTATTTGCACCATAACCAAAAGCTTCATGCTGTTGGGCACTGATACGAGAATTATAAATAATTTTGGCCGTTCGCTTAGAAAGCATAGTGCCAATTTTAATGATTTGAGCAGTGCTCTTTTTCTCGTGTTGAAGATCATAGAGCGCGTGTCGTATATTCCATATAATAGGCACTTTTTTGCCGATAAAAAGACGAGTGATAGAGGTGACAATGTTGCCGTGATACATCCATCCTTGGATTAGAGCAGGGTTAATTGAACGAATGAGATGCCGCAGCCGCCAAATGGCTTTAACTGAGTCCTTACCCGCCTTCATATCAAGGGTATGAACTGAAAAACCTGCTTTTTTCAATGGTTCTCCAAACCGACCTTCATCCATTAATGAAATGACAACGGACTCGAAGCGTTCCCGATTCATCGTCTGAAGGAGTTTATAAAGCATCATTTCAGCACCGCCCATCGTTAGGTTGCCGATAATGTGTATTACGCGCATATTAGATAGTCTGTCAACTGTTTTAAAGGCTAGCTTTCAACCGCTTTTTCACTTTCATCATGCCACAATAGACATAATGAAAAATCATATCTATGGATTTTCTCTCTTGAATCACATAAGTCTTTTTAACTTTTTTAAAAGAAGTGATGTGAGATTTATATTTTTTTATATCTTCAATAAATTGATTTAAATTTTCTTGTTGCCAAGGATTATGATGAAAGCAAACGGTCCAAACTCCCAGTGGAAAAAAACGAAATTTCCATATCTGCTGTGGAACCCATAACATGTCATGGTGGCGAAAAGGCCGAACAGAAAAACCATCGCTGATTGAATTGAGCCCTAGCTTTTTTAATACATTCAGCGTTTGTAAATCGAAACTGTGAGAGGGGGCAATCCAAACGTCAGGCGTTATATTGTTTTCTTTAAAAATATTTAAAGCATTTAATAGTTTACCATATTGAATGTTTTCATCCATACCCGCAAACTCGCTTTGTTTATTCAGGCATAGTAACCCCGATTTTTTAGTCAGATATTGATGTTGATGACCATGTAAGCCAATAGTCCATCCATTATCCTGCCATTTTTTAACACGCGCCCAAAAATCAGAGACTGGCTCGTTGAGAAAAAACGATTTATCTTTATTGTCAGGAATCACCGCAATGATTGGTTTAATATCATTTTCAATTAAAACGGCTTCAAGCTGATTCCAAATGTCCCAATTCATCGTTGGGCAAATATCATCAAATCTTATTAAATATTTCGCTGTCATCGTTTTTTTCTTTATTGTGTGAGTTCATAACCTCTATTGTCAATCTAGCTGTTTCATTCCACCCAAACTTTTGGCCTTGAGTCTGACGATACTCTTCTGCATTTTTCTTATAGAGATCAATATTGCATAAGAAATCTCTAAATTCATCCTCAAGATTATTAAAATGCACGGTTTTTCCTATCCCATTTTGGGCAATAAATTCTTGCCCTGGCACATCTGTCGTAAAAATGGCAAGTCCTGCTGCCATATATTCCAACGTTTTTAAGGATGAGAGTTCAACATTTTTATGTCGTTCTTCTTCATATAGGACAATGCCAGCATCTGCCTTAGAGAGATATTTTGGCAAGTTGGCGTATTCTACATATCCTACAAATTCCATATTTGATGGAGATTCTGCCTCTATCTGTTCTCTACCCGTTCCGTCACCAATCATCAGAAACTTAATGTCAGGAAAGAGACGTGCAAGTTTGGGTAAATAAATAGCACCATCCCAAGGCGTAAAGGTGCCAACATAAATGACAATTAAAGCGTCATCTGGATTTCGCTGTCTTTGTTGAACGGCGTAAAAATTTTCACTGACACCATTTTTAATGGTAAATACGTTTTTAGCACCAAGATCTCTTGCTTTCTTTGCTATATTGTGGCTGACAGCAATCACGGCAGAAGCTTGCCTTATCAATAATCTTTCCTGAGTTTTAACAAACCATTGAAACCCACTTGACTTACCTGCACTGATAGCATCATCTTCTAAGATGCCGTTTAATTCTATAATAGGTTGAGTGGCTCTCAATTTTAATGCAATAATAGAAAAAACATGGAAATGTGAGAGTCTTATATAAATAATTTTACTTTTGCTTAGCAAAATCTTTAGGCAAGATCTTAAATCAAAAATAATTTGCCGTAGATTTGAAATATTGGGTACTTTGATGACTGTGACTTTAAAATCCGCTTTTTTTATGAATGGACGCTTAGTCCAGCTTGGGACAAATCCTTCTATGTCAAAGCGACTCTTTTGCTTAGCAACAGCATTCCAAAGTTCAAGGTAATGAACTGCTGGACCCCAAGAAATCCCTTGGTCGTTGTTTGAGATTGTTAAAATATTTTTCATTTTTTTTACTTTTCATTTCACAATGTTCGGTCGTGAGTTTAATTTAATATTATATTTTGTTGTGACAGATAACTGACTAACGGTTGTTTTTATCTGATGAATGTTATTAACTGACTTCAGTAGGAGTCCAAGATTTATCTTGGACCTCCAAACTAAAGTTTGGACTCCGTACCATTTAATGCCCTATCAATCACATTTTTAACAATAAGAGAAGAAACTAAATCAACACCAAGAGAGCCACTAAAGACTAATGATGAGGCTGAAAAAACGCCGCCCCTTGTGTTGCCATGAGGTTCTCTAACGACCATGTCGGCACCACCTCTAGGGTTTGTCCCTTTTGCAATGATTTGAAAATCTTTTGGTGCTGTTCTACTGAGTTTGTCTGTTTCCCAACCAGATGCCCCCATGCCACAAAGTCCATTTTCAACGCCTGGGCGCCCTGGATCATAGCGACTATATTTTTTCAGGGTATTTTGATTTAAGGAAATACCACCGAAAAATGGAAATTCTTTATTAATAGGAACACCGTTGAAAGCCCAATGTTCTGGTTTTAGGATTTTGTACGGGGCACAAGTTGAATAGTCTGCCATCGAAAATCTAACGCCCAAAAGCTGAGTTTCATCAGCACAGGAGTTTGCAAAAGACAAGCTAACACAGCGTGTAGAGCCATCGTCAAAAAATTCAATTTCTCGATACATGGTGTTGCCTGATAGATTTAATAGCCATAGTTGATTATTTTCATGGTATTTTTTTATGCCTTCATACATTTCCGGTGTCCAATATTCACAATGGGTGGAAAATATAATGGCTTTATACTGTTTCAAAATGTCGGGCGTTTTATGTAACTCTGCCCCTGAAATAATATCATAGGGAATATTTTCTCTTTCAAGCCAGGCTAATAATCGCCATTCTCCACCTGCCAGATGATTAGTAAAAGGCTCAAACCAGTCATCACCTTCCAATTGACAATTCGTAAAAGGACGACGTATTGTTAATTTTTGAAATCTCCATTCATAAGATACAGGTTTCATGCCAATAAATTTTCTCAGCATTGTTTTGCTCTGATCGGGTATTCGATTTAAAATGGCTCTTTTGAGACGAGCAAGCGGGTTCTTGGGTAATGTCATAAAATTTGGACTGACATCGTTCTCAAAGCTTCTGTAACGACTTCTACCTCCCCAAATATTATAGGATTGCCATGTATTGGTGCTTGCTAATACTAACAATTTTGTTTTGTCCCCCCGTGCTCTTGTGGAAACAATCATTGGTATGGCAAAGGGTTCTTGTCCTTGAGCGCTTAGTAGTAAACTATATAATCCCGGTTTGACTGTCTTAGGTATTTTATATTGAAAACTCTTTTCCCAATCTAGTCCTTGTTCAACAAAATAATTGTCAGTTACCCATTGTTCATGAGCCGTCATTTTGCCAAGCTCAAGTATGCAATCTTTATGCAATCCGTGTCTAAAAAGTGTCGCTGAATAAGAAACGGGGCTGTGAACAAATACGTCGATATTGTCGCCTGGCAAATACCATAATCGAGGTTGATAGCCTATTAGTTTGTCTTCTAAAAGCCTGACAACTTGAGTGTGTTCATCTGATGTCAAGGTTTTTGTGACATAGCCGTTAAAGGAAAAAACTAGCTGATTTCCTTTTTCAAAGGCGACAATTTGCCATCGTCCATATTCATCTGATGTGGTTTCTTCAAGTATTTTTCCTTGAGTATCTTGCCTAGATATTTTTACGCCAGATAAAGGCGTTGCTAGTTCTGCACCTTTGACAGTGCCTTTTAATTTTTTCATAAGTATGTCACTCCAAGTCAAAACCGTAAATAATAACTACAGGGATTTTTTTTTAGCTTTAGCAGTAATAATGAGTACAACGGATTAGCGGAATAAACGGATTTCAAAAAAACAAAGCTAAATTTAACGCTATGAATTTATTAGATTTAATCCGTTTATTCCGTTAATCCGTTGTACTCAGTGCGTAAGTCCTAATAATCTCTGTAGTAAAGGTTTTGACTTATCCCTGTAGTTCACAAGAGTGTTTTGTAGAATTCTGTTTCAGTCGGATCAACAAAACGATAGTTATGCCACAATAAGGTAAAGTCTCCCTTAAATTGTTGACAAGTTGTTTTTAATCGTTGAAATTCATCAAAGGCTTCTTTTCCGATTCCCAGTCCCATATAGCGTTCATCAATGACTGAACATTCCATAGCCACTAAGGGGCGTTCTCGCAGTTTAAGGGGTTGGCATTCTATCACGTCGTAAACGGGATATTCATAACAAGTACCACATCTAAAACCTACATGGTCAGCATAAGACAAGGTGCTGTCGTAGTCCAAACCTGCGGCTTCCCAGTTGCGAAAAGTGGTCGGGGTTTCCCAACGTAAAAAATGTTGCCGTCCACCCCAAACGCTTTGTTCAATGCCTTCGCTTTCACAAGCCTGTTTTAGAATTTCAAATTCTTTTGCCATTTGTGTTGGTGAGCGGTAAGTGTTATAACTGGGATGCAAGCCGATTTCATGCCCTCTGGCGTGAATATGCCGGAGTAAGCGCCGAATTTCAGGGTGTTCCATCGTGTATAAACCGTCAATGCTGCCAGCACTATGATCGGTAATAAAGTAAAAAGCACTTTTTAAATCATGACTTTCTGAAATATCCATGATGGCATCAAAGGTATAACAAGGGTCAGCCGTCATGTCATTGAATCTCTTTACTTTCATCCAATTGATCCAAGTTTTAACGGCTTTGCTTGGGCTATGGCGTTTGAGAATATCGGCTGCCATATACCTGAGTAAAAATATCGGAGAGTGGAATAAATATTGAAAAGGTATATCCACGTCGTGTGTGAGTTGCATCCGAAATTCTCTGGGTTTGCGCTCCAATTGCGGCCAAAGCTGTTTCATGCAAGTCCAAAGAATTTCAACATATTCGTTGACAATCGGACGCTGCATAAAATCAGCTTGATAGGCTAATGAGGCAGTGGCAGGAAAACGGTCGTGTGAATCTCGTTCCGATATGACTGCTTCTTCATAGCGACTGAGCATGAAAAAGGCTGAGCCAAAAATATCCAAGCCTAAGTTGAGTCTTTTTTCTTCAGAAGTTAAGTAGCCATCACCAAAAAGCACGGGCAAAGATGGCGATACCAGGTTTGCTGTTGGTAAGTCGTCTGCAAGTGCCCAATGCGCTAATGGTAATTTGGGCAAACTGTCTGGCTGTAACCACGCATTTGCAGCTTGTTTAAAAAAACAGTCTGTGATTGTCAGTAGGCGATCATCAGCACTGATTTGTACGCTTTTTCTATCATCTTGTATTTCGGTGCTAAATGGCAGCCCTAAAAATTCACCAAGTAATACATCCAGAATATATTGTCGGGCGGTTTCTAAGCCGCTAGGTAGGGTGACTTTTAGCATGTTTTAACCTCGCAAGCGACGCATCAGTTTACGCCCTGAATAAACGATATGCATACGTTTGCTCGTATCTCCGATTTGAAAATAGGGCTTTTGCAGTGCCCCAAAAGCTCTATTTCTTCTTTCCACGCCTTCTAACATGCTGCCTTCAAAGTCAAAATAGATTTTTTTGTCATGACAGAATTTTATCATCTCCCAATCTAATAAATATTCTGCCCCAGTATCTTTTTTGTATCTATCAGAACCGCCCAATATTGCATAGAGTGACATTTTGTCATAGACATAAAAAACGCCTGCAATGATTTCATCTTTATATTTTGCAAATAGCATTTTAACGGCGTCATGTTTCTGACAGGCTATATACAATTTTTTGAGTTCGTCAAGCGTATAGGGCATTTTTATGCCTTGCTTACGATAAGTCGTTCCATGAAGTTTAAACAAGATATTGACATCATCGTTTTCAACAATTGATATTTCATTGGAGATCGCTTTTCTAATTTTAGTTCTGACTGATTTTTCAAAATCACTTTGAATTTTATCTAAATTTTCAACACAATTTAATAGGTATGTATATCGAGTGGTTTGCTTAAATCCTTTCCAATAAAAGGGGAGCCAGTTTGTGATGGTATAGTGAAAGTTTTGATCAAAATCGTCATAAGCAGGTAATTGCTCAATGAGCCCATTCATTAAATCCTTTTGTTTAGCGAGTTGTTTGGCGTATTTTGCTTGTGAGGGAGCTATCCACGGTCCTAATGTTTGGGTGAAGGGTGGCATTGTTATTATTGTTAGCCCCATTTTGCGCTTAGTATAATAAGGCATTGTGGCTACAATATGTCCCCCCTTCTCTATGAGGGCTACATCCCAATTGTCTTCTCCGCAAACGGTATCAAGCCACCAGTCTTTTGAGTAGATGGGAATGGTTTGTTCTGTTTGGCACAGTTCTCTATATGCTTGTTTTTTATTCATTTTATGTCTAAAATCGCCGAACGATTGGTTTAATTATGTTCAATAAAAAACGTTTTAAGCTAAATTTTAAATTCAATAAAATTTTGCCGTCACGGCAAGCCACAAAATATTGACCTTGTTCTTTGTATATTTCGCCGGCTTGATAAGTCTGCATATCACATTTTTCAAATTGATCAATTAACCAACGTTGTCCTCCGGTTGGTTGCTTAATACATTTAAGCTCTGTACCCTGCATCATATGCCAAATACGTTCAATGGGCCAGTTTTGCCAATCAATCAATTGAGCCTGTTCGTTAATAGAAATATTACGTCCCCTTATTGTGGGACTTTGTGCCGGTTGTTTTTGTCGAGGTGCCGTTCCTGTTGCAATCGCGTCTATTGCTTTTAATAATAAGGGTATGCCAATTTTATCAATGGTCAAATTTTCCAATTCTGCCAATGTCATGCCCAAAGGAATGTCATGGGTTTGTTGATAAATAATATCACCCGTATCTTCGCCTTTATCAATGTAATGTACTGTGACTCCGCCTTGTTTCTCTTGATTGTAATAGGTCCAAAAGAAAGGATCGGGACCACGATATTTCGGCAGTAATGAGGGGTGTAAATTAATCGTGCCATATTTTGGAATCGAAAAAATATTTTCCTTTAATAATTGGGACATGGAATATACGACGATGAGATCAGGTTGTCGTTTTTTCACCCAGTCTTCGGCATTGTTATGCTTGGTCAGATAAAAAGACGGAATGCCTAATTTCTTCGCATATTGGCGTAATGTTCTGGTACCTGTTAAGGTATTAAATAACCATTGTTTTAATGGTTTGGGTTCTACTCGTGGTGCGGCTTCAATAATACCAATCACATTGTGATTTGAATTTAAAATGGGATCGACAATAGGAGACTCACCTTGAGTAATTATGATAATGTTGAGTGTTTGACTTTTCTTAAAAAAAGTCTTATGCCAAACGGCAATATTCAATAATCTAATTAAGTCGTTAATTGATTCTCCTGAGTTTATCCTTTGGCGAATATCTTGCCCTACGCCCAGTTTTTCCTTTAAGAATGCGGATTCTTCAATCGTTTTACAAAACCATTCTTTGTGAATTCCACGAAACCAATAATCTTCAGGAATGGGCCATCCCATTTTATCCTTGCGCCAAGTAATCTTATTGAGTAACTTGTTATCAAAGGCTTTTCGGGCAATATATTTGGTCCAACCGTTATGTAGTTTCAGATTCGCAGGCATACTGGCAAATAGTTCAACAAGCCGATAATCCATAAAAGGCATACGTGATTCTATGGAATGCGCCATAGAAATCTTATCCGAAACTTGAATGAGATCAATCAGATCGGTTAATACATCCTCAGACAGTTTTTTATTGAGCGGTACGAAAGGATTAACCTGTTTATTTAGCTTTTGTAAAAGGTACAATCCTCCTTTTTTTGTGATAAAAAGACTGAGCAGTTTAACGAATATCGCTTGTCTGATGGGCTTTTTTGCGGTTGGAATAGCAGAAAAGCGTTTATATTCTCTGAATAAAGAAGTCACTGGTAATTGAGCAAAGTAATAAATGAGGTATTTTAAATAGCCTGCTTGCTGTTCATCTGCCCCTTGCCCATCCAAAGTCACTGTGATGTCAGTACCACTAACACATTTAAATGTATGCCAACCTGACATACAAGTACTATCCGTCAGTGTGTCCATTGCCCATATCATTTTTTGATGTTCAGTCGGAATATCTTCTGTTTTGGGTTCAATTTGATTAGATTTAACGTGCAAATTCTCAGCGAGTTCGTTAATAAAAACACTTTCGTCACAATCTTGGGTAGCCTCTGACTTGTAAACACTGGAAAAGGTTTCTTGTTGTTCGGTTTTTCCTTGTTGTTTTAATTGTTGGTTAATTAAATAAACAATAGAACTACTATCTAAGCCCCCTGATAATGCGGAGCCGACTTTGACATCAGCACGCAAACGTAAACGTACTGCGTCAGTGATCAAGTCATAATATTTTTTGGCGTATTGCTCAGCTTTGGCTTCATTGTAGGGCTCATTGCTTAAATTCGGACTGAGTTTCCAATATTTTTCTTCTTGAATCCCTTGCTTTAATAATTTGTCTAAAGAGACTTCATAAGAACTGCCAAAGTTAAAACGATAGATATTTTTAAAAGGTGTTTCTTTTATATATTCTTTGGGACCATTTTTTAAAAAGTCTTGGCATTGTTCAAGATCGGGTGCGGTATTTTGCCTGACAATGGGATGCTGAAGTAATGCTTTGATCTCGGAGCCAATAATAAAATGTTCATTATCTTGATAATAATAAAGCGGCTTGATTCCAAAGCGATCACGAGAGATAAAGAGCTTTTGTTGTTGTAGATCATATAATATAAAAGCCCACATGCCATTAAAGCGAGTTACGCAGTCTTTTCCCCAATGAGAATATGCTGCCATCATCACTTCAGTATCTGTATGCGATACAAAAGAATAGCCATTTTGTTCCAATTCTTGTCGCAGTTCAATAAAGTTGTATATTTCGCCGTTAAAGACAATCCAATAACGTTTTTTATATTGCATTGGTTGATGTCCAAGTGCTGATACGTCTTGAATCGCTAAACGGCGATGGGCTAAGGCGAAATTCAGCGGACTCGCAATATAGTCAACTTTAGGTAGTTGGCAATTGTCTTGGTATTGTCCCGCAATCAGAAAGCCTTCTCCATCAGGTCCACGGTGTCTAATCGTATCATTCATGGACTTAATAACGGCCAGATCAATATTTGCTCTTTTAGAAAAACAACCAATTATTCCACACATAATTTTGAAACTTTGATAGATAGATAAAAATAGTAAAGATATAATATGACTTCATGAATCACATAAAGTAGTAAGAAATCTTTTATTTCTAAAGAAAATGCACCAAACCCCAGTACAGAAAAAGTCGTTAAGAAATAAATCACTTGCCATTTGGCACATTCTTTTAAATGTCCCGTCACCGCAAAGATGGCTGTAATAGGAGAAACCGCAAAGCGCACTAAAAAAGCGATAGATATAATCTGTGCGTATTCTCCCGCAACTCTCCATTCTTCACCAAAAACAAAAGCAAATAAGATAGGTCCTGCAATCATCAAAACAATTGTGATTGGAAGTCCGATTAAAAAAAGGTGTAAGGCGGTTTTGATCAATATATGACCGATTGGCTCACCTTGATTTTTAGCATGAGACAGTTTTTGAAAATAGACTTGCTCCACTGCCCCCCCAATCAGCGCCATTGGTAATCCAATAACACGCTGAGTTAAATTAAAAAATCCAGCGACGGCACTATCATAAAACTGATTGATTAATAAAATAGGCGCTTGTAATGAAGTTGTATCTAACAATGCCGGGGGCGCACTATAAATAGGAAAATCTTTATGTTTTTTTGCATTCGCTAAAATTCTTGGTAATTTTATTGACTTAACATTAATTTGGTCATCCCTGTCGATCAAATGTCCAAGTACAATAACCGCAAATGCTTGACCTAAAATGGCACCTATTATCAATCCACTTGCTCCTAGTGTTGTGAACAATCCCATAGCTAGACTGACTGCACTGGTGACAAGACTTCGTGTCACTCGGCTGATTGCTGAGCGTTTATACTGTTGCTTACGAGTTGACCAGCAATCGAGTGATTCAAATATTCCCATTAGTAATATAGAAAGCGGAATAAAATACAACCAAATTGAGATGTCAGGATTATTCAAGAGTTTAGCAATTTTAGTGCCAAAAATTGTAAAAAGACCTAAAACGATCAAGCTGACAAGAACACTAACCCCAATGGCTAACACGGTTAGACTAATCGCATTTTTATCTCTCTTTGGTAACATGATAGCCAATTCATATCGCCCCGTTACTATAACGGCGATACTGTATGCAATGGCCATATAAAGGGCAAAAATGCCAAAATCCGCAGGGGTGTATAAGCGAGTCAAAATGGGTGAAATCGCTATGGGAATCGCTTGAGCAATTGTTGTACCCGTCATCAGGGTTAATACGTTACGGACAAAACCGCCACGCGGAATACGTTTTTTTAAATGATGAATCATAAAGTATCCAAACCATTGAACTACAGGGATTATTTTTTAGCAGGGATAAGTCAAAACATCCAAACCCCTGCCCCACGCCATGAGAGCAATCAATAAGGCATCCGTACCACTGGATACAGCAATGCCAACATAGTCTGTCAGTTTTTCTTCTAATTGTTGATTTCTGAGCGCCCCATATCGTGCAGGCAACATTGTTAAACATTAAACGCATCTTTCCAAGTACGATTGAATCTCTTAGTGAATGTCTCGTCATCAATATACTCAATTTGACCCTCTTTTCCAATTTTTCTTAATATCTGAATCGCATCATCGAAATCGGCATCCCGCCGCCATGCGCCGCTTAATTTCATTCCTAATAGCTCGTACCAACTTGCGGTATACAACACCAAATGGCTGTGCCTGAAAATGACATTATTACTTTTGGTTTGTAATCCAAAAAATGATACTCCATCATTTAACCAGGCATGTTCACCACTAGGTAGGTTTTGTTCCTTGCTGACTTGATCAATAAGCATGGTCAGAATCTGTTTTTGTGAGAGAGGAAATATTGCGTCTATATCTCGCGTCATTTGCCTGTTTCCAAACAGCAACACACTAATTACACCGCCAGCAGTGACCAATTCTACATATTCTTTATGTTCCTGTAAAAGCTCACCTAATCGCCAAAGTGCTTTTTCAATAGCAATTTTTGATAAAGTACTGTTCCCATTATTATAATCCATTAATAATTCCCTAAATAAAATACATAAAATTTTTCACCACTTTGAGATTTCTTTTTTCAAAAGCCTCACAAAGCGTCTCGTCTTCCAAGAGTCGAGCACTTTGTAATTTTAATGGTTTCTTCAATCCTTTTATCTCTCTACACCATGTAGGAACAACTTGATGTCCATTTCTTGGAGGGCTATTTAACACTTCAACCAACCTTTCAATAATACTAGCCTTTACAGCTAACCGCATAATATCAGTATCAGTTGGTTTTGGGACAATCTGGCACTGGTAATGCATTCTGTACCAATGCTGAATGCACTCAGAATATTCAATTTCATGCCCATTCAATAGATGATTGGTTATAATATCAAGTTGCTTGTCTAAGTCAATAATATTCATGGCAATAATCCCTGTCGTTAAGGTTTGAGCTACTTACCAACAATTATCATTCTTTTCCCAAAGTTCACTTAGTGTGTATTCTTCCAACCACTCGCTCAGTGTATCCAAACCATTGAACTACAGGGATTATTTTTTAGCAGGGATAAGTCAAAAGCTATTGATTTATGCGTTACTACTCAGGCTCTTGTCATTCCGAACCCTCCCGCTGGTCGATACGAAGTCAGCGAAGCTAAATGACAAGAGGCTGAGTAGTTACTAAATATTATGGTTTTGACTTATCCCTGCTAATCACTAATCCCTGTAGTTAAAGAATTTTTAATAATCTCACCGATTTTTATTTGTTCGGCTTCGCTCAAATAAGGATGCATTGGTAAACTCATCACCCTTTCAGCTATTTTTTCCGCGACTGGAAAACGCCCCTTTGTTTGATTCAAATGAGCAAATGCCGGTTGTAGATTCAGCACAATGGGATAATGAACCGCCGTAGGTATTCCTTGTGCCTTCAATTTTTCTAATACGCTTTTCCTATTATCTACCTGAATGGTGTACTGTGCATAAACGCTGGTATTGTCGGGCGCAATATAGGGCGTTGTGACAATATCTTGTAATATTGTCGTATAAGCATTCCCAATACGTGTACGCGCTGCCACTTCTGCCGGAAAAATGTCCATTTTCGCCAATAGTATAGCCGCTTGTAAGGTATCCATTCGACCATTAATGCCGACACGGGCATGATGATAACGCCGATCTTGACCATGCACTCGAATCTCTCGCATTATTTGAGCCAAATTATCATCATTGGTAAAGCAGGCACCACCGTCTCCGTAGCAACCCAATGGTTTCGATGGAAAAAAACTGGTACAGCCTATCGTCGATAAGCCACAAGATTTTTGTCCTTTATAGGTGGCACCAAAACTTTGGGCACCGTCTTCAATCACAGGGAGCTTATGTTTTTCGGCAATGGCGTTAATGGCATCAAAGTCAGCACATTGTCCATACAGTGAAACGGGCATAATGGCTTTAGTTTTTTCCGTAATAGCCGCCTCAATTTGGCTTGGTTTAATATTATAGGTGCGTGGTTCAATGTCAACAAAGACGGGCTTGGCACCTAATAAAACAATGGTTTCAGCTGTGGCAATAAAACTGAAGGGGGTGGTAATGACTTCATCACCCTGCCCCACGTCTAGTGCCATGAGAGCAATGAGTAGGGCATCTGTACCACTGGAAACGGCAATGCCATGTTTAACGCCAACATAGTCTGTCAGTTTTTCTTCTAATTGTCGTATTTCTGGCCCCATGATGTATTTGCCGTGATTAAGTACGGCCTGAATACGACGCTCAAGTTGGGGGTAAATTTGGCGTTGTTGCGCCTTGAGGTCAATGAAATCAATTTTATCTGACTTAATTTCTTTTTCCATAGTTATCTATTGTCCGTATTTTTCCCAAAGGACTTCCATTCGCATCTGATGATCCTCACCCACTGAACTACCTGCCCGTTCTTTGGCGTGCTGACCAAGAATTTCGTTAAAACGTGCTTGAAGTGACCCCTCTTTAGCTGCGGGAATACGTTCTGGTTTAGAATCAATACGTTTCAGCCATTTGGTTTTTGGGTGAATATTCGCAACATGGTTAGGGACTTCAACCATGACTTTTAACGGTTGTTTATAAAAGTCAACAGGCTGGGAAAATGTGAGAATACCGTGATTGTAAATAGCTTCTATTTGCATAACATTGTTTGTACTGTGTTTGCCACCTTTTGCCCCAAGGCACGCGCCGTTGTCCATTTACCGCCATACACTGTCACTATACGCCCTTGAGTTTCTAGGGCATATTCTCGCGTGGTTTTAGAGGGATCTGTCGCTGACTGAATAAGTGGCCTTACGCCTGAAAAGCTTTCATCAATTTCATTAACAGTCTCTGTAAAATAGGCATTGTAAACCTTGAGAAGATAGTTGGCTTCTGCTTCACTACATTTTATCGGTTGTGGAAAGCTATGCCTGACTTCCGTTGTACCCACGAGCGTTTTGCCTTGATAAGGCAAAACAAAACAAATTCTCCGTTCACCGGGCACCGCTAAAAAATATCCCCGTTCCATCGGACGATTAAATAAAATGTGACTCCCACGTACTAAATCCAATTGATAATGGCTTGAAAGCTGGCTCTCTGCCAATAGAGAAACCGCCCAAGGACCTGTCACATTGACAAGGCTGTCATATTTTAATCGAAGTGTTGAGATTTCCACAGTGCCATCTGGCTGAATACGCTTAACGGCTTGTTGTTCAATAATTTTGACACCAGCCGCTCTCGCTTGTTCAGCCACCCAAAGCCCGAGTTGGTAATCATCCATTTGTCCATCATAGAATATAAAACCACCCCGTAAGCCTTGAGATTTTAAGGTGGGTGCCAGACGATGCAATTCTGACGATGAACACCAACGATGGGGTGCAATATTATGTTGTCCCGCCAATCGATCATACAACCATAAGCCCAATTTTGGCAGCCAACGCCCCCGTTGACTATCCTCATAGATTGGCAAAACCAGTTCAATGGTTTGAGTTATCTCCGGTACTTGTGATAACCACCAAGCCCGTTCCCTCAAGGCTTCACGCACTAAGCGAAAGTCACCCTGTTCCAAATAGCGCAATCCACCATGCAACAACTTTGTAGAGGCGGCACTGGTGGCACGCATAATTTGGTCACGCTCATACAGGGTGACGGCATAACCGGCTTTTGCTAATGCCCAAGCAGAGCATAATCCATTGATACCACCGCCAATGACGGCAATTTTTTTCATTTAATCCTCTATCAGATAACACTGGCCATTTTTGAGTTGATAACGTTCACCCGTGTGTGGGCAAGTGGTTTCCCCGTCTTCGGGTAAGTCTAAGCGTTCACCATAACGGCTCATCCAGCCAATTTGACGCGCTGGCACCCCCACCATCAGGGCAAAATCGGGCACATCATGATTGACAACGCTACCCGCACCTATAAAGGCATATTGCCCAATGGTATTGCCACACACAATCGTGCAATTAGCCCCTAAAGTGGCACCACGTTTAACCAGAGTATTTCGATATTCATCTTTACGAGACACAGCCGAACGGGGATTATAAACGTTGGTAAAAACCATACTGGGGCCACAAAATACGTCATCTTCCAAAGTCACATTGTCATACACGGAAACGTTATTCTGAATTTTAACGTTATTACCAATGATGACTTTATTGCCAACAAAAACGTTTTGTCCCAGTGAACAAAGTTCACCAATCAAGGCGCCAGCACAGATATGCACCCAATGCCAGATACGGGTGTCAGTGCCAATTTGGGCGCCAGCATCAATGATGGCTGTGTCATGAGCAAAATAATTCAAAATGCCTCCCATTTGGTTGTTTTCAATATTCTAATGGTAAAGGTACAGTACGCCCATCGCGTGCCGACAGGTAAGCGGCAATTAATAACTCTAAAGAACGTAAGCCTTCTCGCCCATCCGTTTCCGCCTCAGCTTCACCCCGTAACGTTTTAATCACATTCTCATAATATAAGGGATGACCAAATCCATAGACAGAGGTCGTTTCATAACTCGCCTCATGGATTTTTTTATCATCCTCTTCCGGCTCAGCAAATTCCCACTGCTGTATTTCATTCACCGCAACGCCGCCCACACGGACTGTGCCTTTTTCGCCAATAATGGTGATTGAACCTTCAAGGTTTTTTGGATAAGTGAGCATGGTGACACTCATGGAACCCAGCGCCCCTGATCGCCAACGGACATTCATCACCGCCGTATCTTCCACCTCAATATGGCGTGCTAAGGTGCCAGTCATCGCTTGTACGCTTTCTAGCGGACCAATCAACCAATCTAGCAAATCCACATAATGGCTCGCTTGGTTCATTAAGGCACCACCGTCAAATTCCCAAGTGCCACGCCATTTGGCACTATCATAATAGGCTTGTGGGCGTGTCCAGAAGACATTGATATGTACCATGTAAATTCGGCCAAAGCGATCTTTATCAATAGCCTTTTTCAGGAGTTGAATGGTCGCATTGCGGCGATTTTGTTTGACGACAAACAAATGAACACCCGCCTTATCACAGGCTTTGACCATTTGTAAACCATCTTTCCAACGGGTAGCCATCGGTTTTTCTGTCATCAGATGACAACCTGCCTGGGCACATTCGATCACTTGTTGGGCATGAATACCACTGGGAGTACAAATAGCGGCTAGATCACATTCCGTGTTTTCAAGCAGCGTTTTGAGCTGGGAATAGCCAGCCACACCCGTTTCCGAGGTCGCTTTTTCTAATGCTAAGGGATTATTATCACAAACCGCAACGAGTTCTAAACTGTTGTCATGTTGTTTAATCGCTTTAAAGTGATTTAAAGAAATTCGACCACAACCGATGACCGCTATTTTGATTTTTCTGTTTTTAATCATAATGTTTTTTGGAGTGCAAGGCGTATCTACCTTGCACGGTTTAGTTGTTAGAGCCGCCCATCCACCGCATCAACCGGCAAGATAGATTTAATATCGTAGATAACCGAATGTCGCTTAGCTAAGGCGCGAATACCCTCAGCACCCAATTCCTCAAACTGTTTATGAGCCACTGCCAGAATAATCGCATCGTATTGATTATTATTTAAATGTTGTACTAATTCTATGTCATACTCTTTTTTTGCTTCCTCTACATCCACCCAAGGATCATAAATAGAGATATTCGCCCCATAACCCTGAAGTTCATGGACAATATCTATCACACGGGTATTACGAAGATCAGGACAATTTTCCTTGAAAGTGAATCCCATGATCAAAATATTGGCATCATCGACTTGAATACGCTTTTCTATCAGGCGCTTGACAACAGTCGATGCAATATAAATTCCCATTTCGTCATTGATTCGACGACCCGCCAAAATCATTTCTGGATGATAACCAACATCCTTAGCCTTTTGGGTCAAATAATAAGGATCAACACCAATGCAATGCCCCCCAACCAGTCCCGGGCGGAAAGGTAGAAAATTCCACTTGCTACCCGCTGCCTCTAACACTTCAAGCGTATCAATGCCGAGCCGTTGAAAGATCAGTGCCAGTTCATTGATCAAGGCAATATTAACATCTCGCTGCGTGTTTTCAATAACCTTAGCAGCCTCTGCCACACGAATACTGCTGGCTTTATGCGTGCCAGCGGAAATAATACTCCCATAAACTTGATCGATAAAATCCGCCACTTGCGGCGTGGAACCCGAAGTGACTTTAACAATATTAGTTAAGCGATGTGCCTTATCCCCCGGATTAATGCGTTCTGGGCTATAACCCACAAAAAAATCCTCATTAAACTTTAAATGAGATTCACGTTCTAAAATAGGAATACAAACTTCTTCAGTGGCACCCGGATACACCGTGGATTCATAAACCACTATATCATCATGACTTAATATTTGACCTACCATTTCACTGGCTTTTTCAAGCACCCTCAAATCAGGGGCTTTATGCTCATCCAGTGGTGTGGGGACGGCAATAATATAAAAATTGCATTCCGCCAACTCCTGAGGACTATTTGTATAGTTAAGATATTGAGCCTCTTTTAAGCCTTCTGGCGACACTTCACGAGTGCTATCTTGCCCTGCTTTGAGTTCTGCAATTCGTTCGGCTTTGAGATCAAAACCCATGGTCGAATAATGTTTACCAAATTCAACCGCTAGCGGTAGGCCAACGTAGCCTAATCCGACAATACCAATTTTGAGATCATTGAGTTTCATTTTAGTTAGTTATCAGTTTTTCAGAAAAAAAGCGTCCAAGATAAATCTTGGACTCCTGCAAGGATAATTAGTGAACAGCATAATAATGCTTATACCACTCAACAAAACGCCCTATACCGTCTTCAATCAATGTTTCTGGTTTAAAACCAACATCTTGCACCAAGTCATCAACATCGGCATAGGTTGCCTGGACATCCCCAGCCTGCATGGGTAATAAATTCTTTTTCGCTGTTTTGCCTAGCATTTTTTCTAGCGTTTCAATATACTGCATCAATTCAACAGGATTATTATTGCCAATGTTGTAAAGCTTATACGGTGCCCGACTGGCACTCGGATCAGGCGCATCACCAGACCAGGCTGAGTTCCCTTCAGGGATTTTGTCTAGCACTCTTATCACACCTTCAACAATATCATCAATATAGGTAAAATCACGCATCATCTGGCCGCGATTATAAACATCAATTGGCTGACCCTCAAGAATGCCCTTGGTAAATTTGAACAAAGCCATATCAGGCCGTCCCCACGGACCATAAACGGTGAAAAAACGCAGCCCAGTGGTAGGCAGATTGTAAAGGTGGGCATAAGTATGTGCCATCAATTCATTAGCCTTTTTGGTGGCTGCATACAATGAAATTGGATGATCGACATTATGATGAACGGAGAAAGGCAATTGAGTGTTCAACCCATACACCGAACTAGAGGACGCAAAAACCAAATGCTCAACAGCATTATGGCGACAACCCTCAAGGAGATTTACAAATCCGACAATATTGCTATCCACATAAGCGTGGGGATTTTCAATAGAATAACGCACCCCCGCTTGGGCGGCTAAATTCACGACTCTTTGGATATTTTCACGCGCAAACAATTGTGCCACGCCTTCACGATCCGCCAATTCCATTTTAATCAAATGGAAATTAGCTTGCTCTTCTAATTGGGACAAACGTGCTTTTTTGAGGTTCACATCATAATAATCATTGAGATTATCAAGACCAACGACCTCATCACCACGCGCTAAAAGGCGTTTAGACAAGTGAAAACCGATGAAACCGGCGGCACCTGTAACAAGTATTTTCATTTTTATTTTCTCTTTAGTTTTTGCTAGGGCGTCCAGAATATAACAGAATCGCCTCTAAGCTATCGGACAATTGACAAACGGTTAGTTTCACCTGATAAACTAGACACCTAGTACTTTGTCAATCTTCTTTTGTAGGGTGCGTCCCACGCACCATGACGCGAAAAAGGTGCGTAGGACGCACCCTACACCAGTCAAAACAAAGTTGACAAGGTACTAACACTGAAGTCGCAGGCATGACACTTGCAAACCGTTTGTCATTTTAGCTTGATTGAGATATTATTTTCAATCGTTTTTTTAGAAACTACATCAGAAGTTTATTTTAAACTTATGAAAATAATATTTTTTTTATATTAAAACGATGGGGCAAGACAAAAAATTATTCAATCTTGTCAATAGATTTTTTTTATAGGCTTATTTATTAGAGTTGTCCGTAAATAAAAAGTCAAAATCAAGTCAAAATCAAAACCAGACCTGGCAGGTTGAAAAGAAAACCTGCCAGGTCAAAGTCACAAGTGAGTTCGGATTTTGACCTGGCAGGTTTGGGTTTAACCTGCCAGGTCTGGTTTTGACTTTTTATTGACGGACAAGTCTATTGTGTTTAATTAATTCGCTTTTGAGGAAAAAATGAATAAAGAAGAAGTCAAAGAATTAGGCGGACAAATGACGATTTCCGAAGGGAGTAGAGTTTTTATTATCCCTACAGAAAAAGAAATGGCAGGAGATTCTGTCGACATAGCCCAAGATGAAGATAAGGTTGCTGAACTACTCGCTTACTGGCATACCTTCAAAAAATATAAGTGGAAGCTGATAGGGCTAAGCTTATTGGTCGGGATATTGACAGGTTTCTATAGTGACAGCTTAAAGCCTACCTATAGCTCTACTGCTCGCATGCTGATCGAATTTGACAAGGCTAAGATTATATCTATTCAAGATATTGCTGGCAGCACTTCAGCCAACAAGGAGTATTTCTACACTCAGCTAGAAATCCTAAAATCTCGGATTTTAGCGGTGAAACTGGTCGAACAACTCAAGTTAGTCGATCACCCTGCATTTGAGCCAGCAAGCCAGCGACAAGGATTTGATTGGTCTCGATGGCTCCCCAGTGGCTGGTTGCCATCTAAAAAGCCCACCACCGAGAGCACCGCCGACCCCATAGAAACGTCGGACGAAAAGCAAAAGCGGGCTGTCGTTAATGCCGTTATGGCAGGTTTAAGTATCAACCCTGTGATTAAAACTCAATTAGTGGAGATTAGCTTTGAATCTCCAGATCGCGAATTGACCGCCCTAATTCCCAATGCCTTGGCAGAGATCTATATCAAATACGATCTGGACACCAAACTGGAAATGACCGATAAAGCCGCTAAATGGTTGACAGAACGTTTAGAGAATTTACGCCAAGTTTTGGAAAAATCTGAGAAAAATATGCAAGCCTATATGGAAAAAGAAAATCTTGTCAATGTCACGGGTATCAAAAGTGTGACAGTCAGAGAGCTAGAAGAAACGGCTACCAATTTGCTCAACGCCCGCTTGCAACTTGCCAACAAAAAACGAGTCTACAAGCAAGTACGAGCACTCCAAGCTGGAACCAGCAATTTTGAGTCTATTCCAGCCATTCTTAATAATCCGCTGGTACAAAGTATGAAACAAGCAGAACTGGCTGCCAGAAGAAAAGTTTCTGAACTGAAAGAGCGTTATGGGCAAAAACATCCTCAGATTCGTGCCGCCAATGCGGAACTGGAAGCGGCTATTGCTAATAAGAAGACACAAACTCAGCTGGTGATTGATGGGATTATCAAAGAATATGACATGGCGGTTGCCAAAGTCAAAAATCTTGAAGAAAGTTTAAAGTCAAAAAAATCGGAAATTCAAACGCTTAATAAAAAAGAATTTGAATTGAAAAGACTGGAAAGAGATGTTGAGGTTAACCGTCAACTGTATAACATGTTTCTGACTCGCTTTAAGGAAACCAATGCTTCGCAAGATCTACAAGAATTGCAATCAACGGTTGGACGAGTAGTCGAACCGGCATTAGTGCCCATCGCACCTTTTAAACCCAACAAGAAAATCAATGTGATCATGGGTTTAGTATTAGGTTTTTTATTCTCGACCCTATTTGTGTTTTTCATCGAATTTCTTGATAACACGATAAAGACGAGTGAAGATGTTGAACAAAAATTAGGTCTGCCTCTCTTAGGCATCTTGCCGAAAATGAAAATCAGCAAGAAAGAGGAAAATCCCTATTTGGTGTTTTTGAGGAAACCACAATCTCAATTTGCCGAATCGGTTCGCAGTATCAGTACTGGCATTATGTTAACAGGGCTCGACAACCCCCAGAAAGTGTTAATTGTTACCTCTTCTGTTGCCGGTGAAGGAAAGTCAACGGTTTCGATCAACCAAGCCTTTGCACTCGGCCAAATGGGAAAAACTTTGTTAATTGAAGCGGATATGCGTCGGCCCACTTTGGTCAAAAAATTAGGATGGCGTACAAATCCCCCCGCTCCTGGTTTATCTGAACTCGTGGCAGGGCGCTTACCGCTTGATGAGTGTATTCATCACACCGCTGAAAATGAAAGTGTTGATATTATTCCTTGTGGAGAAATACCGCCTAACCCCTTAGAGTTGTTTTCATCGGAGCGGTTTAAAGTGCTTTTAGAGGATTTATATCAAGAATATCAATATATTATCATTGATACGCCCCCAGTCATGCTAGTCAGTGATACCTTGGTGGTGGCGAAATTTGCGACAGAAGTAATCTATGTGGTTAAGGCAAATGTGACACCTTATAAAGTCGTGCTTGATGGTATTAAACGCTTGCGTCAAGTCAATGTCCCCGTGCGGAATATTGTTTTAAATTTTGTCGATACTAAAAAGACGTCGGCTTATTACGATAACTCCGGTTATCATGCAGAAGGGCGCCATGCTTATACTTAAGTGAGGGCTGGACTTAAATATATGTAGGGTGGATTAAGCTTAAAACCAGACCTGGCAGGTTAAACCCAAACCTGCCAGGTCAAAATCAAAACCCGTCGCAGTGTTTTTGACCTGGCAGGTTTTCTTTTCAACCTGCCAGGTCTGGTTTTGATGATTTGATTTTTTATTGACGGACAACTCTAATGAGCCGCAAGAGAAACACGTTTCTCATAAGCCTCGCGAGCAATTTGGACATCTTTTAGAAAGGCGGGTAATTCCTCAAGTAACAATGCTTGTGGACCATCAACCAGCGCCTTTTCGGGATGTGGATGAAAGTCCACCAATATCATATTAGCACCCGCAATCACTCCTTGTGCCGTTGCATGTTGAACTTCAAGCAAACCATCAGGCGTTCTAGCACGATTGCCGACGGAGTGTGAAGGATCAATGCAAACCGGCATACGAGTTAAACGTTTAACCACGGGTACATGAGCAAAATCAACTAAATTACGGTGAGGAGCGCCCGAATGGGTTTTCATGCCACGCAGTGCAAACACGACTTTATGATTTCCCTCACTGGCGAGATATTCTGCCGCATTCAAAGATTCTTCTAAGGTGATACCAAATCCACGTTTCAATAAGATTGGGAATTGTTGTTGTTTGCCAACGCTTTTGAGCAGTTCAAAATTTTGGGTATTGCGTGTCCCAATTTGTAACATCACACCCGTTGGGTGTCCCGTTTGTGCTAGTGCTTCACTAATTTCTTGAATATGTATTTCATGGGTGATTTCCATGGCAATGACTTTAATGCCATATTTTCCGGCTAATTCAAATACATAATTTAAGCAGCTTTTACCATGTCCTTGGAAAGAATAGGGACTTGTACGCGGTTTATAAGCCCCCATGCGAGTACACACTTGCCCATTGTCTTGCAGCGCTTTCATCATCATTTCGACATGCTCTGGAGTATCTACTGCACATAATCCCGCAAAGACATGTAGATTATCTTGACTGAATGTGACGCCATTATATTCAAAACTTGAACTGCGATTGTCATTTGGCGCGTGGCGGCCTAAAATACGATAGGGTTGCGACACTCGCACGACTCGTTCTACACCCGGGATGGTTTCAATGTTTTCTTTGAGTATTGAGGCGGTATCTCCGATTAAGTAAATTTCTGTGAGGGTTTGTTGAGTGCCTTTTACTTCATGAATACGCTGAGAGATGTTTGGCAAATTATCGAGATATGCCATGAGGTTGTGGTAATTGTTCTTTTGGATCGATGGCTCAAGTATGACTATCATTGTTTTGTTGATTTTTCCTGTCTCACGCTAAAATTTCCCACACTCTGGGGCTTTTTACGCGAAAAGCAAGCCGCTCGTCCAAGATAAATCTTGGATTCCGTATATACTGATAACTGATAACATGCAGCGTTTTACTTTAATTCAACCTGATGATTGGCATCTACATTTACGCGATGGTGCTAATATGGCTTCGATAGTTGCAGCGACAGCACACTGCTTTGCTCGCGCCATCGTGATGCCTAATTTAAAACCGCCTATTACAACGGTAGAGCAAGCACTCGCCTATCGTGATCGGATTATTGCCGCCTTGCCATGCGACTTTAATCCTTTGATGACGCTTTATTTGACTGACAATACGCCGGTGGCAGAAATCTCTAAATTAAAAGAGAATTCCAATGTGATGGCTGTTAAATATTATCCCGCAGGCGCAACCACTCACTCAGATAGTGGCGTGACTGATTGGCATCGTGTGTGGCGGGTACTTGAAGCCATGCAAATTCATGATATTCCTTTACTGATACATGGCGAAGTGACGGATGTGAATGTAGATGTTTTTGATCGTGAAAAAGTTTTTATCGAAAAAGTACTTGAGCCTTTGTTGGAAAATTTTCCTTCTCTCAGGGTGGTGTTAGAACATATTACTACCCAAGACGCAGTAGAGTATGTTAAAAAAAATAAAAATAATTTATACGCAACGATCACGCCGCATCATTTATTAATGAATCGCAATGAACTCTTTCAAGGTGGAATTCGTCCCCATCATTATTGTTTACCCGTGCTCAAACGTGAAAAGCATCGCCAAGCTTTATTAGAAGCGGCGACGAGCGGCAATCCTAAGTTTTTCTTAGGCACAGACAGTGCCCCTCATGCAATATCTGCTAAAGAAACGGCTTGTGGTTGTGCGGGGATATACAGTGCTCCGGCAGCACTTGCTTTATATGCTGAAGCCTTTGAACAAGTACAAGCGCTGGACAAATTAGAGGGTTTTGCCAGTTTTTATGGTGCGGATTTTTACCGGTTGCCACGTAATACGAAGACAATTACATTGGAAAAACGCGCTTGGCAAATGCCAAAGCATTTTGAATTTGGCAAAGAAAAAGTGGTGCCCTTGCGAGCAGGGGCAGAAATTTATTGGGTGCAAAACTGATGACAAAAATAATACCGATAGCCAAACGATTTCGGGGCTATTTACCGGTTGTGGTAGATGTAGAAACGGCGGGCATGAATGCCAGACGCGATGCTTTATTGGAAGTGGCAGCGGTGACATTACAATTGGATAATCAGGGTTGCTGGCAACGTGATGAAACACATTTTTGTCATCTGATTCCCTTTGAAGGGGCGAATCTTGATAAAGAGGCATTGGATTTTCTGGGTATTGATCCCTTTCACCCCTTTCGTTTTGCGGTGTCGGAGGCGGAAGGATTGGAAAGCATTTTTAAACCAATACGCAAGGCAGTAAAAGCGCATAAGTGCTCTCGTGCCATTTTGGTGGGACATAATCCTTCGTTTGATTTAAGTTTTATTAAGGCAGCCTGTTATCGAACTAAGGTAAAAAGTCCCTTTCATCGGTTTAGCACATTTGATACGGCTACTTTGAGTGGACTGGCTTTTAAACAGACTGTTTTGGCAAAGGGAGTACGAGCCGCTGGCTTTGATTGGGATAGCAACGAAGCTCATTCTGCTATTTATGATGCTGAGCGTACTGCGGATTTATTTTGTACGGTGGTGAATTTGTGGGATAAGTTTTACAATAAATCGGATTCTGTGTGATAAAAAACATCCACTGGTTGATTTTCGTTCCCACGCAGAGCGTCAATGCCATTAAGTTAAGCTTTTTTGTAGGGTGGGTAGAGCGGAGCGCAACGAAGTGGCGGGACGCCCAACCCACCAAACATTTGAAATTTCTAACTCCTTATAATCCGTCCATCCGCAACCACTCGAAGACGGCTTCGTCTAGGGGTCACATCTAAGTGTGCCGTCACATAATGTAGGAACGAGTAAAAACGACGTGTGCGACTCGTTTTGCCTAATTTTTTAATAATTGATTAACGAAAACAAAGCCTTATATTTCTATGAACGATAATAATTAATCATTACCATAAGTATTAGTTAATAATTCATCATAAATATCTCCTTCATTCTGCATTCTTTCCCAATTGTTACCCCTTTGTTCCCACATTGCCACTAAACCTAACAATCTCAATGGATCAAACGCAATAAATTCAGCATCATCTCTATTGGCGTGCCAATAGCCAGTCTCGTCTTCATTTTCGCCAGGTTCTAACCAGACATTGTATTGACGTGACTTTAGTGTTAAAAGAGCAACATTGTAGGTATTCATTGCATCACCAATTTTAAATTTTGAGGCCATCTTCAGATTTCTCCTGTTTTAGTTAACCAATTTGATGTAGGATGCTGGGATTTGTCCTTTAATCAGAACTTCCTTATTCTTTTCCATAATCTTTTTCACATTATTTGCATCAATTCTAATTTTCTTTTTAGGATGATTCTTCATCATTATAACGATATCATCAACTGTATATACTTCAATTTTTCCTTGATTTTCTAATTTTTTTAGCTCTTTGACTGAAACTTTTATTGTATTTTTCTTTGAAAAGGTTTCAGTCGCTTTTTTAGAAGTGCTAAATGAAGTGAAAATACTTGTTTGATGGGATTCTTTACGGACCTGTTCCCAAGGCGTTTTAATATCAGCTTCACTACCTAATGGTTCTCCTATGGCTCCACCCTTATAGTTATCATCTCCTCTAAATAACGTTTCCATTGAATCAATCTGTTTATTTCGGAAAAAGTTGTACTCGTTTCTCGTTGCGGAGCAACGGATACGAAGTCAGCGAAGCTAATGCATGCTCGGAGCGTCCTGCCAAATCGGGAAGACTTTTAGGATAACGGCTGTCGTTTCACCCCCTAATATGCCCATCCCCCAACACAATAAATTTTTGTGAAGTCAAGCCTTCCAATCCGACAGGTCCACGGGCATGAAATTTGTCCGTACTGATACCAATTTCCGCACCTAAGCCATATTCAAATCCATCCGCAAAGCGGGTAGATGTATTCACCATCACAGAACTAGAGTCCACTTCCGTCAAAAAACGCCGCGCTCGGCTCCAATCTTCAGTTATAATGGCATCTGTGTGTTGAGAACTATGCAGACTAATATGTTCTATTGCTTCGTCTAAATCCTGTACAATTCGTATAGATAAAATCGGGGCTAAATATTCCGTATCCCAATCTTCATCGCTGGCGGCTTGAATATTCGATAATAAAGCTTGGCTTGCCGGACATCCGCGCAATTCAACGCCCGCCGTTTCATATTTTTCAGCTAGTTTTGGTAACACTTGCGCCGCGATGTCTTTGGCGACTAATAAAGTTTCCATCGTATTACAAGTGCCATAGCGTTGCGTTTTCGCGTTATAGGCGACAGCGATGGCTTTTTCAATGTCCGCCTTATCATCAATATAAGTATGACAAATGCCATCTAAATGCTTAATCACAGGCACTCGCGCTTCTTGACTGATACGTTCAATCAATCCTTTGCCTCCTCGCGGGATGATGACATCAACGTATTCTGGCATAGTGATTAATTGACCGACCGCCGCCCTATCAGTGGTTTCAATCACTTGTACGGCAGTGCTAGGCAATCCCGCCGCCTTTAAGCCGGCTGAAATGCACTCGGCAATGGCTTGATTAGAGTGAATCGCTTCCGAGCCGCCCCGTAAAATGGTCGCATTACCCGATTTCAAACATAAGCCAGCAGCGTCGGCTGTCACATTGGGGCGAGATTCGTAAATAATCCCGACGACACCCAAAGGTACGCGCATTTTGCCCACTTGAATGCCACTCGGGCGGTAGCTTAATTCGCTTATTTCGCCGACCGGATCAGGCAAAGCTATCATTTGTCGTAAGCCTTCAATCATGTTTTCGATGCGCGACTCATTTAAGGCTAAACGATCTAGCAATGCGGCTTCTAAACCTTTAGCCTTGCCCGCTTCTAAGTCTTTTGCATTCGCGGCGAGTAATGGCGCATTTTGTTGTTCTATTTGTTGGGATATTTTCTCTAAGGCTTTGTTTTTAATGCTTGTTTGAGTACGCGCTAAAATTTGTGCGGCTTGACGCGCTTGTTTGCCAATTTGCTGCATGTATTGTTTCATATTAAAATAAAAGAAAAAAAAAGCCTCTTAGTTCAGGAACTAAGGGGCTTTGTTGGGTCATGTCCAAGATAAATCTTGGACTCCTTGATGGCGAATTTACTTTCGCTTTAAAAAGACATCAACGGAGACATCTGAGTCTTCGACTTTTATCAATTTCCGATAGCTCTTGAATCCCCGAAGGTCCACCAAAACATCGTATTTACCTGGCTTCAGACAGATGCCATCTCGATATTTCGCTCTAATATTCATTATCCGAATTCGACTCTTTGAGGGAATCGCATTCACAGTCAGACTAAAAGTCTTACTGGGACAAGAAGACTCAGAATCAGTCGAGCCTTTCATCTCCTTCAAACGGTTGATGGCATCTATATGCCCTTTTTTTGCCGCTTTGCGATACCACTTGATGGCTGTTCGGTCATTCTCAGTGACACCATAACCTTTGTCGTAGATCTTACCTACAAAGAATTGTGCTTGGGCATTTCCCTGGTTAGCGGACTTGCTAAGCAATTCTAAAGCCTTCGTATATTCCTTTTTTTCAAGAGCAACATAGCCATCGAAAAAATCATCTGCCAAAACGGGTGTTGATAAAAAAATTGAGATAAAAAAACAAGTTAGCAAATTACGAGTCATTTTGAGTCTCCAATGATGATTGTACATTCATCAACCATACTATCTTTTTTTTTGCCATTTGTCATCCCTTGGACTTTTTAGCTAAATAATTTCACTCCCGCTATTTGTAAACTCAATTGCTGCAATTCATCCCAAGGATTGCCACTTTCCAATCCTTTTATCATACGATCAATTTGTACCGTCTCCCGCAAAAATTGCCGCCACCGTCGAGGCTTTGAATATCTCTTAATAGCGCGGGATATGGCATTTTGACGTATGGACCAAATACGATAAGTTTTAAATAGTTGAGCGATGCTTTGTCCCGATTGTAGTGCATAAGTCATATAACATAAATTGCGTATTTCTTTATTTAAAGCCCACGCCACTAAAGTCACTTCAACCCCTTCCGCTTGTAAGCCCTGTAATTGACGGACAAGGCGCGGCGCATCACCTGTCAATACTGTATCCACCCAATTAAACACGTCAAAACGGGCAGTATCTGCGACGGCATCAAGTACTTGTGCTGTATCAATCTGCCCTTTGCCATATAATAAATGCAGCTTTTCAATTTCTTGAGTGCAAGCGAGTAAATGTCCCTCAGCGCGTTCCGCTATCATATTGATAGCCTCTGGAGACGCTTGTAAACCATATTGCCTCATACGTTGGACTATCCAGCCGGGCAATTCTGATACATTGAGAGGCCATATTTGTATAAGCACGCCTCGCTCACTTAATATTTTAAACCATTTCGTTTTTTGTTTGTTAGCATCAAGTTTATCAGCGGTGATTAATAAGATGGCATCAGGGGGGGGGTTGTCTGAATAGGCTATCAAAGCTTTAGTGCCATCCTTTCCAGGGGATTGAGCGCCTAAACGAATTTCTAACAAACGCTTATTGGCAAATAAAGAAAAACTATCGGCTTGTTCTTCAAGGTTTTCCCAATCAAATTTCGATTCGACGGTTAAAACAACTCGCTCATTAAAACCTTGCTCACGGGCAAAAGATCGTAGCGTATCCGCACATTCCATCATTTGTAAAGGCTCATCGCCGGTTAACAGATAGATCGATGAGAGCCCTTGTCGCTTGAGATGATTGCTTAGTTGAGCGGCTTTCAATTTCATTTTTTTTGGAGTCCAAAATTTATTTTGGGCAGAAAAAAAATTGGAGTGGAGAAAAGAAATGGTGCCCCCGCTGGGATTTGAACCCAGAATCTCCGGCTTAGGAGGCCAGTGCATTATCCAGTTATGCTACAGGGACTGAATATGGTGGAGCCGAGGAGGGTCGAACTCCCGACCTCTGCATTGCGAACGCAGCGCTCTCCCAACTGAGCTACAGCCCCACTAAATTGAATTGGCCGAGCATTATACACGGCTCAAATCAATAATGCTAGTTTTTTTTGTCCAAGATAAATCTTGGACTCCTATTTCTATAAACGCTCTCGCAAACGTTTTACCGCCGCCCGTACCTGGCGCGGTGCTGTCCCCCCGATATGATTACGCGCATTAATTGAGCCATCCAAGGTTAATATTTCATACACATCATCCCCAATCTGTGGCGAAAATTCTTTAAATACTTTTAAACTTAAAGCCTCTAAGTCACATCCATTATCAATACAATGTCGCACTGCTTTGCCCACAATCTCATGGGCATCTCGAAATGCCACTCCTTTGCGGACTAGATAATCCGCTAAATCCGTGGCAGTGCTAAAACCCCGCTGCGCGGCTGCACGCATTTGGTCACGTTGCACTTGTAAAGTCGGTATCATGTCTGCAAAAACGCGCAAACTGCCTTTGAGTGTATCGACTGTATCAAACAAGGGCTCTTTATCTTCTTGATTATCCTTATTATAGGCTAATGGCTGCGATTTCATCAAAGTCAATAAACTGGTCAAATGACCATAGACGCGCCCCGTTTTTCCACGTACCAATTCGGGTACATCCGGGTTTTTTTTCTGAGGCATGATGGATGAGCCCGTGCAAAAGGCATCGCTTAATTCAATAAAATTAAATTGCGCTGATGACCATAAAACCAATTCTTCAGAAAAACGCGACAAGTGCATCATCAAAATAGCAGCGGCGGCTGTAAACTCAATCGCAAAATCGCGATCACTGACAGCATCCAAAGAATTTTCTGCTATACTTTCAAAACCTAATAATTCTGCGGTATAGTGACGATCTATCGGATAACTCGTGCCCGCGAGGGCGGCAGCACCAAGGGGCATACTATTCAGACGTTTGCGACAATCTTGTAATCGTAGCCTATCACGCAATAACATTTCACTCCAAGCTAACAAATGATGTCCAAACGTCGTCGGTTGAGCACTTTGCAAATGCGTAAAACCAGGCATCAAAGTGTCAGCCTCACGCTCGGCAACGTCAGCTAAAGCCGTCAAAAGTCGCGTCAATTCGCTACGAATCCGTTCGATTTCATGGCGCAAATAGAGACGAATATCGGTCGCCACTTGATCATTTCGAGAGCGCCCCGTGTGCAATTTTTTACCCACCGCCCCAATTTTCTGCGTCAAGCGAGATTCGATATTCATGTGAACATCTTCCAAAGCGATTGACCATTCAAACGCTCCCCGCTTAATTTCTGCTTGAATTTCGGTTAAGCCTTCAACAATTTGTGTACATTCCGGCTCAGTCAAAACGCCAACATGCGCTAACATACGGGCATGGGCGATGGAGCCCATGATGTCATATTCATATAAACGTTGATCAAAGCTGACTGAAGCGGTAAAGGCTTCGACAAAAGCATCAGTGGGTGCCGTGAAGCGCCCTGTCCAAGGTTTTTCTATGCTCATAAATATATATATATATAATAATGAAAACAAATGATTAATTTAAAAGACAAAATAATTATAGTAGGGGCAGCAGGTTTAGTTGGACAAAATCTGATTGTGCAACTTAAAGGGCATATTGTCGCCATTGATAAACATGCTTACAATTTGAATATTCTTAAACAATTACATCCCCACGTTGAAACAATTTTAGCTGATCTGGCAAACAGCGGCGATTGGCAAAATGCCTTTGCAGATGCCACCTGTTTAGTTATGCTTCAAGCACAAATTACCGGTAAAAATTCGGCCTTATTTGTCCGTAACAATATCGAATCGACTCAGCGCGTCTTAGAGGCGGCACGCCAGCACCAAGTACCCTATATTGTACATATCAGCTCATCAGTCGTGAACTCTGTCGCAGATGATGATTATACCCATACCAAAAAACAACAAGAAGAAATCGTCATTCGCAGCGGGATTAAGCATTGTATCCTGCGCCCAACCTTAATGTTTGGCTGGTTTGATCCTAAACATCTCGGTTGGTTATCGCGCTTTATGAAATGGGTGCCAATATTCCCTATTCCAGGGCATGGGCGTTATATGCGCCAACCTTTGTATAATAAAGACTTTTGTCGGATGATTATTCATTGTATGGAAAATCAACCGGATGGTGCGATTTATGACGTTGTCGGTAATGAACAAGTTGATTATGTCGATATCATACGCACGATTAAAAAGGTCAAAAAATTGAAGACGCTGATTATTCACATACCTTATTCCTTGTTTTATGCCCTGTTGAAAATCTACGCCGTCTTTAGTCGCAAACCGCCTTTTACGGCTGATCAGTTGAAAGCCCTAACGGCTGGTGATCATTTTACTGGGGTTAATACCCAAGAAGTTTTTGGCGTGACACAAACGCCGTTTGAGGAGGCTATCCGTGAAACTTTTGGCGATGAGCAATATAGTCAAATTGTGCTAAAACGTTAAAATGCAACAAAAAATAAAAAAAATTGCCGTAATAGGTTCAGGACCTATGGGATTAGCTTGTGCTTACGAATTATTAAAAAATAAGCATCAAGTTGACCTCTATGAAAGAGATGATCGCATTGGCGGCATGTCCGCCTCTTTTAACTTTGATGGGCTCAAAATTGAGCGTTATTACCATTTTATTTGTCGCTCCGATAAGCCCTTATTTGATTTGCTCAACGAATTAAATATTTCTGACAAACTGCGTTGGCGAGACACAAAAATGGGCTTTTTTTATAATGGAGTACTCTATAAATGGGGAGAACCAATTCATTTACTCACCTTTCCCAAATTGGGTTTAATCTCAAAACTGCGTTATGCTCTCCATGTATTTTATACGACAAATATTAACAATTGGTCTCGATTAGACCAAGTAAATGCCACAACTTGGTTAAAAAAATGGGTAGGCGAAACCGCCTATTATAGGCTGTGGGACTATTTATTTGAATATAAGTTTTACGAGCATAAGGAAAATATTTCTGCGGCTTGGATTGGTACCCGTATCAAGCGCATCGCTCAATCGAGAAAAAACCTGTTCACTGAACAATTAGGCTACTTGGAAGGCGGCTCAGACACTTTACTCAGTGCCTTGGAAAAGCGTATTTTAGAATTGCACGGCTCTATTTATCTTAACACGGGTGTTGAAAAAGTCACGAGTGTCAACAATCAGCTAGAAGCCCTTGTTGTTAAAGGGGAAAAGCGTTTTTATGATAGCGTTGTCTCCACAATTCCATTGCCTTTTGTTCCTCGTTTGGTACCGGATTTATCGGTAGAAATAATAGATAAAATCAAAAAAATAGCCAATTGTGCCGTTGTCTGCGTTGTGCTTAGGTTGCGTTATGCCTTAACCGAAAACTTTTGGCTTAACATCAATGATCCCGATATGGAAATACCCGGATTGATAGAATATAGCAATCTTAATCCCCTCGATGAAGGGATTATCTATGTGCCTTTTTATATGCCTAAAACGCATGCAAAATACACACAAGATAATGCTTCATTTATCGAAGAAGTGCTTAGCTATTTGAATCGTATTAATCCAGAATTTGCCAAAGATTGGGTATTAGCCGCCCACGTTTCTCGCTATGAATTTGCACAACCAATCTGCTCTCCCAACTTTTACCAACAATTGCCGCCAATACAAACGAATATACAAGGTTTTGTGATGGCTGATACTTGTTATTATTATCCCGAAGATCGTGGCGTTTCGGAAAGTGTTAAAATCGGCAGACAATTAGCCCAATTTTTAATTAAACCAACCAAATTTACAAATCATTTAGGAGCACTATAGTAGTGGAATCAGACAATTTTGTACTAGAAAACGCAGGGAACGATATTTTGACTGTGGATAAAAAGTCAATCGTGCAATGGTTAAAACAGGAATTTTTTTCATCAGGTTTTTTGAAATTTCTCATTGTGGGCGGATTTGCCGCCTTAATCAATTTTTCTTCGCGGATAGCATTAAGTCTATTTTTAAACTACGCGACAGCTATCGTCATCGCCTATCTTATTGGCATGTTGACGGCATTTATTTTAAATCGTCTGTTTGTGTTTGAAGCACAACCTGGGCAGACGGCTCACCAATTTTTCTATTTTACGCTAGTCAATTTAGTTGGTATTTTTCAAACCCTTGTAGTGAGTTTATTGCTGGCAATCGTGGTATTACCTGGGTTGGGGATTGAACAGTGGGTAGAAGAAATTGCCCATTTTGTTGGCATTTGCGTACCAGTCTTTAGCAGTTTTTTAGGACACAAATATTTCTCCTTTAAGAAATGCCATCGCGGGCAACCATAAAGGATTGCCCCTGTCAGGCGATGGCATACTTATAACAGTTTATCACCTAAATCCTACCACTTATCCGGTACATACAAGAAAAAACACAATACAGAGTATATATTTGATTTACACATTAAATCAACCGGAGAGACTAAATGAAATCCAATATCTACACACTGTTACTCATCTTAATCGCTCTCTCACCGCCAGCGTGGAGTAACGATTACCAATCAATCGTGCAAGGTTTAGAAAACTTGGGCGAATATGAGGCCGCTTATCCGTTTGCTTATCAATTGGCTTTGCAACAAAATACTTATCCCGCTTGGCACCGGCTAGCCACTAAATATGTGAAAGCAGATACACAGGGTAAAGCTTTTTTTCAGGCTTGGCGACAAGCAGAGCAATTAAATCAACGCGCGGTTTACAAAGATTTTTTAAGCATTCGACCGCATGCTTTGTTAAATCTCCAAGCCATTCATGCGATTTTTAAATTAACCCAAGCCTCGAATACCATTGCCGATTATCAGCAATTTATGGCGGATTTTCCCAATGCGATAGAATCTATTGAGGCGTTGTTGAAAATTCACGAACTGGCCTTTGCACGCGCTAAACAGGCTGATGATCCCTTAATTTATGATGCCTTTGTGACGACTTTTTCGGGGGCTAAACAAATACCGCAAGCGATTGAATTAGCTTTTCAGGCTGAAAAACGGGCGATTGAGCTGGATATTAAAGCATGGGAGGCTGATTTCCAAAAACATTATCAAGGCTCTCCTTCGGTTATAAGCACTTTCCTTGATTGGCGACTAGAGCAAAATGCCCGGGCTTTGTTTAGTGATGCTTTGGTGGCTGAGAAAGATAATAATCGCATAGTGGCGGCGCGTAAGTATCGTTTATTGGATTTGGAGATGTTCCGCCATACCGCCACATTTACCGATAAGTTTATGCGAGAGGAGCATCGGGAATATTTTCAATTGTTGGAAAGCAAAAATGCTGAGATTGCCAACAGCATTAATGATATGAAATCCGCTGTCTTAGTAGCGATCCAAGATCAAACGGAGCATTTAGATCGTACACTCAAGGCGCAAACGCAACAATTAGAAGATTTGCTTAATACTCATCACCGTGCTATGAAACAACAGCTTGAACAAATCAAGCAACAAGAGCTAATCCATCACCGTGCTATGAAACAACAGCTTGAACAACTCAAGCAACAAGAGCTAATCCATAACCGTGCTATGAAACAACAACTTGAGCAACTCAAGCAACAAGAGGTAATCCATGAAAGCACTTGGCAGTTAGAAAGTGGCATTTCATTCGGCTTTCTCTCGGGGAGGCTGGGTTTCAATATACCCGTCTCGATTAGCCGCCAACAAAGAACCATCAAAAGAGTGGCTCAAAAGCCATCGAAACAGCAAGCTTATTTATTAGGTATGAATTAACACTTTTGGAGAAACGATGAAAAATACAATTATCTCTGCACTTCTATTAACCCTATCCCTAGCCGCCCAAGCTGACAATGGCGGTCGCTTGGCATTAACCACGGTCCCGCCAAACGCGAAGATTTATATCAATGGACAAATCAAAGCCAACACCAGCCCCGTCATTTTCTCGCTACCGGTTGGCACCCATCATATCGAAGCCCAAGCCAACGGGCAGCGTGTGGCATTAGATGTGCTGATCACTGACGGTACCGTGGTGTCCAAAAAAATGGTCGTGATAGAATCGCCCCCGTTGGTGTATTTCAAGAGCAAGCCTTTCAGTATTTCTGAACTCATTCATCCCAAACGAGACCCTTTTGAAACCGTGGCAGAATTTAAGAGACGCCAGCAAGCGTTATTAAAGAACCGGCAAGCCTTAATCACACTTTTCAATCAAGGCGTACAAGAATATAATCCCAGTTATCAGGCTGGCGTTGCTTATTTGGATAAAGAAAATTATGACATTGACAGTGGCAAATTTCCGGTGCGTCTTGAATGGAAAAAGTGGGTAAGCGATCTGATTGACTTGAAAAAATTGGTTTTATTTGAGAAAGGTTATATTATTGCCAAACGGGATAAAGCCAAAGCCTTATGGCAAGAAGATCAACAAAAGCCGGTATTTATTTCTTTCGCGGTATTGAGAAATAAGATAAAAGTTAGTCAACAGCTGTTAGTGGGAGTGGGGCGTGAATGGGTGGTTAAACTTCATCAACCTGTGGTTGAATTGAAAGCCGGTGAAGTTTTTCGTGATCGCTTGAAAGATGGGAGTGATGGACCAGAAATGGTAGTCATTCCCGCTGGAACGTTTCGCATGGGAGATATTCAAGGTGGAGGTTATAGTGATGAGCAACCAGTACATCAAGTCTCTGTGAAAAGCTTTGCCATGAGCCGTTATGAAGTGACTTTTGCCGAATATGATAAATTTGCGGAGGCAACGGGTAAAAGCAAGCCAGGTGATAGAGGTTGGGGGCGCGGTAATCGTCCAGTGATTGATGTCTCTTGGCATGATGCAGTGGCTTATACCCAGTGGTTAAGTACACAAACCGGTAAAACTTATCGCTTGCCAACGGCAGCTGAATGGGAGTATGCCGCTCGTGGTGGGACTGAAACCAAGTATTGGTGGGGCAATGAGAGTGGCTATAATCGTGCTAACTGTAATGGTTGTGGTAGTCAATGGGATGGTAAAAAAACGGCACCAGTGGGTTCGTTTTCTGCGAATCCGTTTGGGTTGTATGATACGGTGGGGAACCTATGGGAGTGGTGCGCTGATTCTTCGCATGATAGTTATAAAGGCGCACCGACTGAAGGTCAGGTTTGGAATGGTGGTGATGAAAGCAGGCGAGTGTTGCGTGGCGGTTCGTGGTACGACAGTCCCGACCTCTGCCGTAGTGCTTACCGCGGCCGGTACTCCTCGGACACCCGCTACCAGTCTTTCGGTTTCCGTGTTGCCGTGGCTGTGCGACTCGAATAGCCCTTTGCGCTTTTGGGTTTTGGGCCTCGCGCAGACGCACCTTTAGCGGGAAAATTTAGAAGGTGCGTAGGACGCTACGCTCATTTGCTAGCTAAACAAATACCCTGTTATGAACAGTTCGTTGAATAAGTCTGCCGTGATGGAAGCTGTTATCCAAGCCAACCGCACTGATCAATGTGGGTGAAATTGCACTAGGGCAACCACAAGGGATTGCCCCTACGATATGCACGTTCCTAAAACCCAGCTTTAGCATACCAACGTTTGGCTTCCTCTAAATCTTTTTCCACCCCATGTCCTTCTTCGTACAATTTCCCTAAAGTCGTTTGTGCCCCAGCCAAGCCTTGTTCCGCCGCTAAAGTAAACCAGTGAATGGCTTGACTATAGTTTTGTTCCACACATTCCCCTTCCATGTACATAAATCCTAAACCATGTTGCGCTAAATCAAAACCTTGTTCGGCAGCCGTTCGCATCCAATGGACTGCCTCTTTTTGATTGACGACCATACCTAATCCATTTTGAGCCATGATCGCAAGACGATATTGTGCCTCTGGATTGCCTGCTTCTGCCAATCCTGAGAGTAATTCATAGGCGCGAACAAATTGTTTGGTTTCAAATGCGGCTATCCCGCTTTGTAGAGTCATGATGTCTTCAGCAGACAAGTTTTCTCTGTTTATTTTTTCTGGCATTGAGCTTATTCCTTTTTTTGGAATTATTTTATTTTTCAATATGAGTTTCTCCACCCATATACTTTTGCAAGACGTTGGGAATAGCAATACGCCCCCCCTCGTCTTGATAGTTTTCCATGACAGCCACTAAGGTGCGCCCAACTGCCAAGGCTGAGCCATTCAGAGTATGAAGTAATTCTGGTTTTTTTGTCTCTGGATTACGCCAACGGGCTTTCATGCGCCGAGCTTGGAAGGCTTCAAAGTTGCTACAGGAGGAAATTTCCCGATATTTTTGTTGCCCCGGTAGCCAGACTTCTATGTCATAGGTTTTAGCGGCGGAAAAACCTATATCTCCGGTGCATAAATTGACAACGCGATAAGGCAATTCTAAGCGTTGTAACACCTTCTCAGCCTGTCCCGTTAATTCTTCTAAGGCAGCATAAGAGTCAATTGGCTTGACTAATTGTACTAATTCAACTTTTTCAAATTGATGTTGGCGAATCATGCCCCGGACATCTTTACCATAACTGCCCGCTTCACTGCGAAAACAGGGCGTGTGAGACACAAATTTAGCAGGTAATTCGTCTGCCTTCAAAATCATGTCGCGGGCAATATTCGTCAGCGGGACTTCAGCCGTCGGTATCAGATAATAATCTTGTTCAGCAATCTGAAATAAATCGGCTGCAAATTTAGGCAATTGCCCAGTACCCCGTAGGCTGTCAGCATTGACCATGTAAGGTACATTCACTTCAATATAGGCGTGTTTTTCTGTATGTAAATCCAGCATAAATTGAATTAATGCGCGGTGCAGCCGTGCCAAGTCACCGAACATCAATGAAAAACGTGCCCCAGTAATTTTCGTAGCGGTTTTAAAATCAAGCAAACCTAAATCCGCTCCTAAATCTACATGATCTTTGTGGAAAAAATCAAACGTTCTGGGAGTTCCCCAACGGCGCACTTCAAGATTATCTTCTTCCTTGCGACCTATCGGCACCGTTTCATGAGGAATATTGGGTATTCCCATCAGAATCTCACTCAGTTCCGTTTGAATCGCCTCTAATTGTGCTTCACGCGCTTTGAGTTGCTCTCCCATTTGGGAGACGTTTTCCAGTAGTGTCGTAATTTCTTGACCAGCCGCCTTGGCTTTGCCGATGGCTTTGGCACTGCGATTGCGCTGGCTTTGTAATTCTTGGGTTTCTACTTGGCATTGTTTACGGCTGGCTTCTAATTTTGCCAAGCGAGTCTGGTCAACAACAAAACCACGCCGCGCTAATTTTTCCGTAACCTCTTCCAAATCATGCCGTAAAAGTTGTGGATCAAGCATTTCAGTTATCAGTTATCAGTTTTTTGATGTAGGGGATTTAATCACATTGAGCCTGCCAATACACGATATGATTAGCCTCAACGAGAGTTTTTAAGTGAGACAAAATATGGGTTATTTTTTCTGGGCTATCAAAAAATTCTATAATCAGCGGTAAGTCTAAAGATAAATCGACTAAATGGGCAGCATGAATTTTACCCGATTGACCAAAGCCGCTAATACCTCTCAATACCGTCACGCCGCTGACTTTGCTCTCCTCATGCAGATATTTCAACAGTTTATTGACTCGCCCCTCAGCTTCGGTTAGGTAAATGCGTACCATTGTGATTTGTTTCATAATAATCTTGCTAATTGTATTCCCAACCAAGTGGCTAACAAACACAGTGAGACACTGATAAAAATATTCAATAACGCTTTGATTGGTTCTCCGCCTTCAATCAGAGTCATGGTTTCCAAAGAAAAGGTCGAAAAAGTGGTAAACGCGCCGAGTAAGCCTATCAATAGAGCGGCTCGCCATTCAATGCTGGTAATTCGCTCTAGCATGAAAATATATAAAAATCCCATGAACAAGCTTCCCAAGACGTTGACAACCAAGGTTCCATAAGGAAATTCTCGGCCAAAAAGGGTATATATACCAGTGGACACCCAAAAGCGCAATACAGCACCTATCGCGCCACCGGCTGCAATTGCGATGAGACGGGTCACTGAAGTGTCGCCAGTTTGAATTGCTGCGCCAGAGTCCTCGCCATCGTAACCCCCAAGCGTTCAGCAAAGCGGTCTAAATAATTTGGTTTAGAGGTAAAATCCTTGATTTTTTCAGCTTTGATGATTTCACGAGCAATATAGCTGCTGCTACCCAAACCATCCACTAAGCCGAGTTTCATGGCTTGTTCGCCTGTCCATAACAGCCCCGAAAACAGATCAGGATTGTCTAACAATTCTAACTTTCCTTTTTCGGTCAAACTCTTTTCGCGTCCTTGTTTAACGACTGTGATAAATTGGTTATGGACATCTTTAAGCACGCTTTGAATGTGGGCAAGGTCTTCTTTTTTCATGGGCGAAAATGGATCTAAAAATCCTTTATGTTCGCCGGCAGTCAACAATCGGCGTTCTACGCCCAGTTTTTCCATGGCACCAACAAAACCAAAGCCATTCATTAATACGCCAATTGATCCGATAATAGTGGCTTTATCAGCATAAATTTTATCAGCCGCCGCAGCGATATAGTAGCCCCCGGATGTACACATATCTGTTGCAACAGCATAAACAGGAATATCCGGGTATTTTTCCCGCAAGCGTCTGATTTCATCATTAATGTAGCCAGCTTGCACGGGGCTACCGCCTGGGCTATTAATGCGAATAATCACACCCGCTGTTTTTTCATCTTTAAATGCCCTACGCAGACTTGTGACAATTTTATCAGCACTCGCTTGAGCGTCGGCGGCAATAACACCTTGTACTTCAACAAGGGCGGTATGTTTCTTACCTCCCTCCTCATCCCCGCTCAACCAATCGGGTTCGACGAATATCGCTAAAGTGACAAACAAGTATGTAAAAAACAAGAGTATAAAAAAAATGCGCCACCGTCGGGCTCGCCGCTGTTCTTTGATGGTGGCAAAGGCGAGATCTCTTAATATATCGCGTTCCCAGTTTTCATCTAAATTTATTTCTGACATAATATTTTGTACCTTGCTATGAATGTAACCACGCAGATAAAGCGGGTAAACTATCTATACAAATCAATGGATGACAGGCAAATAACAGGTCCTTGTCATGCACACCATAACTCACTGCCACTGAGCCAACGCCCGCATTGTGCGCCATTTGTAAATCATATTGAGTGTCGCCTATCATTAATGTCTGATTGGGCTCTATGCCTAATTCATCCATGATTTCTTGCAACATTTGTGGGTTTGGCTTAGAACTTGTTTCATCAGCGCAGCGTGTGCTGTGAAATAAAGTTGTTAATTGACTTTCAGCTAAAGCCCTGCTCAATCCTTTGCGACTTTTGCCTGTTGCTACTGCCAACCAATAGCCCGCCGTTTCCAAGCTTTGCAAAGTCTCAGCCACCCCCGGAAATAAGGGAGTTGCCAATGCCTGATTGCTCAAAAAATGATGGCGATAACGATCAGCGAGTTGTAAACATTGTTGTGTTGAAACGTCTGGAAATAAAGTGGCAATTGCCTCGTTTAAGCCTAAGCCGATGATGTGACGAATTTGTGCAGGGCTGCGCTTTTCCATATTCAAATCGCTAATAGCAGCCTGAAAACTGGCGACGATACGGGGTGCTGAGTCCATCAGCGTACCATCCCAATCAAATATTAATAATTTAAAGTTTTTTTCTGACATAGTAGAGTTTGTTGCAAAGCATCCGGTAATGGGGCAGATGTGCTAAGGTGATAATTGATCTCTGGTAAATCAATATCCAATTTTTCAGCGTGCAGCCATAAACGTTTGAGCTTGTCGTGGCGCATTTGTTGGTTAAAGGATTCATCACCGTATTTACTATCTCCCGCAATCGGATGCCCCTGATGGGCAGCATGTACACGGATTTGATGAGTACGCCCCGTCAAGGGCTGCACACGCAATAAAGTCGTTGTTGTAAATTGTTGTTCAATGCTAAACTGAGTGAGGGCGGATTTACCCTGGGCACTGACACGCACAATACGTTCTCCTGATTGTAAAATATTTTTACGCAATGGTGCCTCTACCCGGCGGATGTGTGGATTCCAACGCCCTTGTACTAAGGCGAGATAGTGTTTGTGTATTCCACCATTGCGTAGTAAATCATGTAAGCGCCGTAACATGCTACGTTTTTTTGCAATCATCAAACAGCCAGAGGTATCACGATCTAAACGGTGTACTAATTCTAAATAAGGGGCGTTAGGATATAAAGCACGCAAAGCTTCAATCACGCCACCATCAATGCCAGTGCCACCATGCACAGCCATGCCCGCCGGTTTGTTGATGATTAATAGATGGGCATCTTCGTACAAAATAGCGTTTGCCAATGCCTTTAGGCGGTTTGCGCTTGGCACGTTTGGATTGTGATCTTGACATTGTAGGGGCGGCAAACGCAAGAGATCGTCCACCATCAAGCGGTAAGTTGGCTTAATACGACCTTTATTGATACGCACTTCGCCAGTACGCAATATCCGATAGATATGACTTCTTGGCACACCTTTAAGGTGAGTATGCAAAAAATTATCAATACGTTGCCCGGCTTGATCCGCAGAAATTGTCAAAAAAGTCACAGGGCTTTGTTTGTAAGTATTCATGGTGAACATTATAACACTGATAAAATCAACTTGTTCCTAAATAAAAATATTGTGCGCCCAACAGAACATGGAATAACAGTGCTCCCAATAAAATGAGGTTGAGCACTATCACTAAGGATTAACTTGAATGAAGAGAATATTAATTAACGCAACTCAGCCTGAAGAGTTGCGTGTCGCTATGGTTGATGGACAAAAATTAGATAATTTTGACATCGAAACAGCGGCTCGCAAGCAAATGAAGTCTAATATTTACAAAGGTAAAATCACCCGCATAGAACCCAGTTTGGAGGCCGCTTTTATTGAGTTTGGTGTTGATAGACATGGCTTTTTGCCACTTAAGGATGTTGTCCGCAGTTATTTTAAAGCAGATGCGGAGGAAAGTGCTGAAAAGAAGCAGGTTCGTCGCAGCATTAAGGATGTCTTGCAAGAAGGACAGGAAATCATCATACAGGTAGATAAGGAAGAACGTGGTAACAAAGGTGCCGCTTTGACGACTTTTATCAGTTTAGCGGGACGCTATCTGGTGTTGATGCCGAATAATCCACGAGCGGGTGGCGTATCGCGCCGCATTGAAGGGGATGATCGCAGTGAAGCGAGGGAAGCTTTGAGTGCCCTAGAAATACCAAGCGGTATGGGTTTGATATTGCGTACTGCTGGTGTTAATAAAACCGTTGATGAATTGAAATGGGATTTAGAGTATCTCTTGCAATTATGGCAAGCCATAGAAACCTCATCTAAACAGTGCATAGCACCGATTCTGATCTATCAAGAAAGTAATGTGATCATCCGTGCCATCCGCGATTATTTGCGCGAAGATATCAGTGAAATTATCGTTGATAATCCGGAAATTTATCGAGATGCATGCAAATTCATGCAGCAGATCATGCCACAGCATGTTAATAAGGTCAAACTTTATCAGGACAAAGTGCCGTTGTTTACGCGCTATCAAATTGAAAGCCAAATTGAGTCGGCTTTTCAACGCGAAGTGAAATTACCCTCTGGGGGTGCCATTGTTCTTGACCATACTGAGGCATTGTTGTCGATAGATATTAATTCAGCGCGTGCGACAAAGGGGGTTGATATAGAAGAAACGGCTCTCAATACCAATTTGGAGGCGGTTGATGAAGTTGCCCGACAATTGCGCCTGCGCGATGTAGGCGGATTGGTGGTGATAGATTTTATTGATATGCTCAGTCATAAAAATCAGCGTGAAGTTGAAAGCCGCATGAAAGAGGCGCTGAAAATGGATAGGGCGCGGGTACAAGTTGGGCGTATCTCACGATTTGGATTGTTAGAAATGTCGCGCCAACGTTTGCGTCCTTCACTCGGAGAATCGAGCCAGATAGTTTGTCCCCGTTGCAATGGACAAGGCGCAATTCGTAGTATTGAATCTTTATCCTTATCCATTCTGCGCTTAATGGAAGAAGAGGCGATGAAGGACAAAACGGTTAAAATCATCGCCCAAGTCCCAGTGGAAGTGGCAACTTATTTGGTGAATGAAAAACGACAGGCTACCTTTGAAATTGAGAGTCGGCAACGTATCAATATTGTGCTGATACCTAATCCCAACATGGAAACGCCGAGATATGATGTGCAACGTGTGCGGCAGGATGATAAAAAAGAGTTTAGCAGTCATAAAGCGACTTATCAACTGATAACCAAACCTCAAGAAGGGGTAGTTGATAATTATAGGGCACCCCTCAAACCAGAATCTTCTGAAGAACCGACTGTCAAAGGTGTGGTACACACGACCCCGCCAGTGCTGGAAAATCAGCAAGGATTGATAAAACGTTTTTGGACTAAGGTGTTTCCTCAAAAGCCCGTTGTTGTTAAGGAAACAACACCTCCGATAGCCACTATACAAAAGCAGCAGCAAAAAAAATCGCCAGTGACGCAAAAACGTCCTCGCAATGCTCCAAAAGCGCGTTTAAAGTCTGAGGCGGATAGTTCAAAAAAAACCGTCAATGGCGGCAACCGATCTAATACTTTTGTGCGCCGTAGTCGTCGCAGGAAACGTCCTGAATCGTAGGGGGCAATCCTATTAATCAGGTATTTTGGAGTCCAAAATACCCGATGTGATGAATTTTATCTTTACTACTGTTAATGTTGTCAGACGTTTTATATCGCCAACAACTATTCCAGTGGCTGTGGCAAAACCATAAGTACTGAACCATGATACGAAGAACCTGCGTAAACGAAGTATGCGAAGCTAATTATCGGAGATATTGGAGTCCAAAGCTAAAGCTTTGGACTCCAAAATACCTTAAAATTCATGATTCGGTACTTAGTAGCTCTGTCAATTTTTTAGTGCGATTTGAAATTTGACTTATTAATTTTGGTGAGATTTATCTGTGATCAAATATTGCAATTCTACGGCAATGCCCTATAATAAAAAACATGATGACACTAATAGAATCACCAATTTTCACAAAATTATGGCCTGATTACTGGTCAGAAGATGAAAGAGGTGAGTTTTCAGCATGGTTAGCGGAACATCCCGATGCTGGTGATGTTGTTCCTGGTTCTGGTGGAATTCGCAAAATTCGTTGGTCACGAAAAGGCCGAGGAAAAAGAGGTGGAGTTCGGGTAATCTACTTTACTAAAGTAGGAAATGGTCTTATTTGGTTACTCACAATTTACGCCAAATCCAAAAAAGAGAATATTCCAGCACATATCCTCAAAGTATTAAAAAGGGAACTCGTTGATGGTTATGAATGAAAAAGAGCTTTTTGAGCGTGACTTAGATCGTGATGTTTGGCAAGAAACCTTAGATGCTGTTCGTAGCATAAAATCAGGCAAAACCGGTAACATTGAAACCGTAGAATTGTCCCCTGCTGTGGAAGCTCGACAAAAAACCGGTTGGTCTCAGTCACGATTTGCTGAATTGCTTGGCGTTTCTGTTCGCACTCTTCAAGATTGGGAACAAGGCCGTAGAAAACCAAGCCGTGCCGCTAAATCTCTCATACAAATTGCAAAACAACGTCCTGATATTTTACGCGAAGTGTTTGGATAAAATCATGGGCTAACAAGGCACTCCAGCTTTTGGCAAAAGCCATACTTAGCGAGCGTAGCCTAGTAGTCTGTCAAGGCTATTTTGTCTGGTTATTTGGAGTCCAAAGCTAAAGCTTTGGACTCCAAGTGACAAAATTAGGTTGACAGCGTACTAGATTGAATGTAGGGTGCGTCCTACGCACCTTATGGTGCACTGCCATTAAGTTAAGGGCAACCACAAGGGATTGCCTTCCTCGGCAAAAGTTTTCGCTGCGCGAAAACTTTTGCCGAGGAAACGAAAAATCACGGCAGAGGGTAGGGGCAATCCTTTATGGTTGCCCTTAACTTAATGGCATTGACCTTATGGTGACAAACCGGTGCGTAGGACGCACCCTACACTCGCTAATTGATCTACACTGACAAACCGGTGTGTAGGACGCACCCTACACTCGCTCTAAATATCATATATATACAAATTGTTGAGATAATAATTTTTTCTCTTATCATCAAATGCCATGTTATTTTATTTTATGGTTTATTTTGCGCTTGTCAAGTGTAGGCAGCACCCAACTCTTCATCACATAACGAAAAGCACAAGAACATTTTTGGCTTAACTTAATGGCATTGACCCTACGCTTGCTTTGTTAGGCTTTCACCGCTAACAAAATGCCAGTACCAATCATTGCAGTACCGGCAAAAATATTCAGAGTGGCACTAAAGTTTTTAAAAAGTAATTGAGTTCTATCCGCCACATAAGCATAAACCAGTTTTGCACCACCTACAGCTATAATAGTAATTACAATAATTATAGTTATGTCAGAAATAGAAATATTAGACAAGTCCAGAAAAGCCGGAAAAAACCCCATATAAAATAAGATAACTTTTTGGTCGCCTAAAGTAATAAACAAACCACACAAAAAACTGGACAACAAAGAAATCTTTTTCTTTTGATTCCCCTCAACTTCGGCGAACTCAGATTTTGACTTCAATAAGCCTACGCCAAACCAAATAAGATAAACACTCGCAAGATATTTCACGAGGACAAACAAACTACCCATCGTGTCAGCAATAACAGATAAGCCATAAATAGCGACTAAGATAAATGTTAGATCGCCAACAACTATTCCAGTGGCTGTGGCAAAACCATGAATAAATCCAGATGCCATTGATCTTGATACCACAGCAAATACACTCGTACTGGGGATAGCAGCGAGAACAAGCATTGTTGCAAATAATGTAGCAATAGAGATAAATGTCATTTATTTAACTAACTAAAATTTTTAGGCAGATGGCATACCTTGAGTGGCAAATAGCTGCGTGAGGGATAGAGCATCCAAGCGGCACCTCAACAAAAGTATTTTAACATTTAAAACTTTCTATAAATGTTAAAATGACAAAATATGACCCAGTTATTAAGAATTGATGCCAGTTCTCGCCTTTAATTTTGATCCCGACAAAGGTTATGAAGGGCTTGTGACTGGCAAAAAAGCCTATATCATCACCGCCTGCGGTGCCGTGTTCTCGGACGAGGCTATGATTCCCTTAAACTTCCTCGAACCCTATCTGAAGACTTTGCTGGGCTTTTTGGGCATTAGCGAGGTAGAATTCATTCCGTTGGAAGGCACGGACACTGACGAAGCCACTTTCGAGCGCAGCAAAAAAGCGGCGATGGAAAAAATTGACAAACTGCTTGTTGAGGTTAACTAATGACCATTGAAAAATACCATGCTTCTATTCGCGTTATCCACTGGATAATGTTTATTCTGTTTGCGATAATGTTTGTACTCGGCGTAGTGATGGTGGAGTTTAAAGAATCAGAGCCTTGGGCACTTTATAGTTTCCATAAATCAACCGGCGTTTTATTATTTATATTAGTTTTGATTAGGCTGGCACTGCGTTGGATAAAACCGGCACCGGCGCCCTCCCCTGACATTAAGCCACAGGAACATCGGATTGCGACAATCGCCATTCATTTGCTCTACTTATTTATGGTTATTGTGCCAATAACAGGCTATATGCTTTCAAACATACATGGTTATTCCGTTCAATTCTACGGATTACCGCTGCCGGATTTGTTTACTAAAAGTGCAGAATGGGAAAAAATCAGCGAGTTACTCCATGAGTATGCCGCTTATGCTTTTTTGGGTGTTATTGGATTGCATCTGCTTGGGGTGATTAAACATCATGTGAAAGGGCAAGAAGTGTTGCGTAGAATTACTTAAACTCCGTTCATAAAAATAAATTCGCAAAGGGCAACCTTTTTATTTAGGATAAACTTGCCTATAGATCACTTCTTTGTTCATTCTGAGTTTCAATCCAAAGTTATATTCACATGTGAGTATTACAGCAAAACCGTTTTTTCATCGTTTCAGTTTCGTAACCGTTAAGGAACAAAAGATGCAAGTATAGAGTGCCGGGCTGAGAAATCCTATTTTTTAAAAAAATAGAAATAGGATTTCTTTGGGATTAGAATGCTCTATCAATCTTGTGCATTCAATGCTTGACCGTTAAGTTGACGACTATCTGGTCCCATCAAATAAAGATATAAAGGCATAATCGCCTCTGGTAGCGGTAAAGTCATTGAGTCTTCTCCTGGATAGGCAGCCGCCCGCATGGCAGTGCGCGTTGCGCCGGGGTTGAGGCTATTCACTCGAATATTAGTATTCGCTTCTACTTCATTGGCTAATATTTGCATCATGCCCTCTGTCGCAAATTTTGAAACGGAGTATGCCCCCCAATAAGCCCGCCCCTTGCGTCCAACACTGGAGGATGTAAATACAATGGAGGCATCCTTCGCCCGTTTCATCAATCCTAAACAAGCCCTCGTGAGTAAAAACGGGGCATTGAGATTGACTTGCATCACTTGATACCACAGCTTGATATTATAGTGTTCTAACGGCGTCAGTGTCCCTAACAGGCTGGCATTATGTAGTAAACCATTGAGTTGCCCAAATTCCGTTTCTAAAGTGTTGGCAAGATTTTCATAATCATTAGGATTAGCCCCTTCAAGATTCATGGGATAAATCGCTGGTTGTGGGTGCCCGGCTTGTTCAATTTCATCATAGACGGCTTCTAATTTTTTGATAGTGCGCCCCAGTAAAATCACGGTTGCGCCGTGTGCTGCAAAACTTTTGGCCGCTGCACGACCAATACCGTCTCCAGCACCGGTTACGAGAATGATTCGATCTGTCAGTAATGTGCGAGAGGGGGTGTAGTTAAACATGTTAATTCCCATTGTAATTAAAGGATCAATGCCTCGTAGGGGCAATCCCTTGTGGTTGCCCGATACGATATGGCATTGTAATTAAAGGATGGGGGTGAGTATAGTATTTTGTGCTATGGCACTGTTTTCAGGATAATCAAGTGTATAGTGCAATCCTCTACTTTCAGATCGAAGTTGTGCAGAGCGAATGATCAAGTCTGCTACGAGTGTGAGGTTGCGTAATTCAAGCAAATCGTTACTGATACGGAAATTGCTGTAGTATTCTTGGATTTCATTGTGCAATAAGTCAACACGGCGTTTAGCGCGTTGTAAACGTTTGGTGCTACGCACAATGCCAACATAGTCCCACATAAAGCGGCGCAATTCATCCCAGTTATGGGAGACCACAACTTCTTCATCAGAATCTGTGACACGGCTCTCGTCCCAAGCGGGTATGGGCGGTGGTGGTGGAATATCATTTAGTTGGGCCAAAATATCGAGGCTTGCCGCATGGGCAAAGACTAAACATTCTAGTAAAGAATTGCTCGCCATACGATTGGCACCGTGTAAGCCGGTAAATGCGACTTCTCCTGTGGCATATAGTCCCTCAATATCAGTACGCCCATGGCGATCTGTCATCACGCCACCACAGGTGTAGTGAGCTGCCGGGACAACTGGAATGGCTTGATTGTTCATATTAATCCCTAATGCGAGACAGCGATTATAAATATTGGGAAAATGTTCGATAATAAAATGCTTGGGTTTATGAGTGATATCGAGAAAAAGGCAATCGCAGCCTAGTCGTTTCATTTCATGATCGATAGCGCGTGCGACAATGTCACGGGGGGCGAGTTCAGCACGCGGGTCAAAACGGTGCATAAAGGGGCTGCCATCAGGTAATAACAATTTGCCGCCTTCACCGCGCACGGCTTCGCTGATTAAAAATGATTTGGCATCGGGGTGATATAAACAGGTGGGATGAAATTGGATAAATTCCATATTAGCCACGCGACAGCCAGCACGCCACGCTATTGCAATGCCATCGCCTGTTGCGACATCTGGGTTACTGGTGTACAAATAGGCTTTTCCCGCGCCGCCGGTGGCGAGCACTACAAAACTGCTACGAATGGCGATGATTTGACCTGTGTTGATATTTAATAGATATGCCCCCAAACACCGTGATGTAGATAAGCCTAGTTTGCTACCTGTAATCAAGTCAATTGCAATGTGGTATTCTAACAGGTCAATATTTGGGTGGGCTTTGACTTTAGGTGATAAGGTTGAGACGATGGCTCGCCCAGTCGCATCTTCGGCATGTATGACGCGGCGATGACTATGCCCGCCTTCACGGGTCAAGTGATAATTAATATTGCCGTTAAAATCAGTTATTTGAGTAAATGGCATCCCTTGTTCAATCAGCCAAGCAATCCGCTCTGGGCCTTGTGAAACGGTGAAGTTGACAATGTCAGGATCACATAATCCTGCTCCAGCGTTAAGGGTATCTTCAACATGCGAATCCAGTGAGTCATCTTCACCGAGTACGGCTGAAATCCCACCTTGTGCATATTGGGTATTGCCGCTTTCTAGGGCTGCTTTTGATAAGATGGCAATTTTGGCATGATCTGCTAATTCTAAAGCGAGGCTGAGCCCTGCGGCGCCGCTGCCGATAATCAATACGTCATAGTGTTGAGTCATAGTTTGTTTGTCCGTCTAAAAGGCCTGTTATGCTTAAAGAACATGGTATCGTTGTTGAAGTCAAGGATCAATTTGCCATTATACAAACCCAAGCGAGCAATAGTTGTGGTCAATGTGCTGCGAACAAAGGCTGTGGTACTGCCAGTTTGGCAGCTGTGCTTGGGCAAAAAGTGGTCCTGGTGAAAGCCCTTAATCATAAGGGGGCAAAAGTTGGCGATCAGGTGGTGATAGGGTTAGAGGAAGCTGCCTTGCTTAAAAGTTCTTTGGCCTTATATTTATTGCCGATATTGAGTTTATTTGTGGCTGCTATTGGTTATGAGATGTTGGTCGCATCTGTCCCATTGCCATCGTCTGAGATATTAACTATGTTAGCAGCTTTAGTTGGTTTATTGGCAGGATTGAAATGGGCAAAACGGCTGATGGGCAAAATGTCTGAAGATAGACGCTATCAGCCAATTGTGTTGCAAACCGAATAAAATAAATAGGAGTAATAATGAAACATTATTTATCAAGATATATATTAGGCGTTGGTTTGATCATTGGGTTGTTATCAGCCCCATTATCGGCGCAACAATTGCCTGATTTTACCAAATTGGTAGAAAAATATAGTCCGGCGGTGGTTAATATCAGCACCATTGGCAAAACGACTAAAAGTAAAACTTTTAGGAATCTCCCCGAAATACCCGAGGACAGCCCTTTCCATGATTTTTTCCGTCACTTTTTCGATGAGAATAATGAATCGCTTGAAGATGAACGTCCTTCAACTTCACTTGGCTCAGGTTTTATCATTTCCAGTGATGGTTATGTGGTGACAAATGCACATGTCATTGATAAAGCTGAAAAAATTATAGTGCGTTTAACCGATCGTCGTGAATTTGTGGCTGATAAGATTGGTGAGGATGAACGCAGCGATATTGCCCTATTGAAAGTCGATGCCACCGATTTGCCGACGGTTAAACTCGGCTCTTCAAGTGTGCTAAAAGTGGGTGAATGGGTATTGGCGATAGGCTCACCATTTGGGTTTGATCATTCTGTCACCGCCGGTATAGTGAGTGCCAAAGGTAGAAGTTTGCCTGATGACACTTATGTGCCTTTTATTCAAACGGATGTGGCGATTAACCCGGGTAATTCTGGTGGACCTTTATTTAATTTGGATGGTGAAGTTGTTGGTGTCAATTCATTAATCTATAGTCGCACTGGCGGCTTTATGGGTTTATCATTTGCCATTCCCGTTGATGTGATGAAAAATGTGGTTGATCAGTTAAAAACTGGGGGCAAAGTCTCACGCGGCTGGTTGGGTGTACTGATTCAAGATGTCACTCATGAGTTAGCTGAATCATTTGGTATGGAAAAACCTCAAGGGGCTTTGGTTGCCAAGGTTTTGCCCGATAGTCCTGCCGCAGACGCTAAATTCAAAGTGGGTGATATTATTATTAATTTCGATGGTATCGAGGTGGAACGCTCTGCTGACTTACCACCCATTGTTGGTAAAACGCCAGTGAATTCAAGCATTGAAACGGTCGTGATACGCCAAGGAAAACGAGTGACCCTTAATGTGACAATTGGTGAATTGCCATCTGAAGATGAGGTTAAATTAGCAGTCACTGAAGATAGGGGGCAAGCGGCGACAACCAGTACCCGCCTTGGCTTGTCAGTGAGCGATTTAGATGATGAAAAACGAAATACGCTGGGTATTTTTGAGGGGGGGGTTTTGGTACGGCATGTTAAGTTTGGCGTAGCACGCAATGCCGGTATTCGTAAAAATGATATTATTATGATGATTGATAACATCAATATCAAAAATGTCGCTCATTTTAAAAAAATAGTCAGTCAATTGAGCGCGACAACTGTGCCAGTACTCATACATCGGGCTGGTTCTCCACTCTTCTTGGCATTGAAAATTCCAGCGAAATGATCGCAATTAACCTAAAAATCCTATTTCTTGAAGAAATAGGATTTTTGGCTTGCCGCCTCAATAACTGATAACTGATAACTGAATGAAGCCTATTCGCAATTTTTCGATTATTGCTCATATCGATCATGGTAAATCTACTCTCGCAGATCGTTTTATCCAACTCTGTGGGGGGTTGACAGATCGGGAAATGTCGCAACAAGTCTTGGATTCAATGGACTTGGAGCGCGAGCGCGGTATCACTATCAAAGCCCAAAGTGTGACTTTGAATTACCAAGCAAAGGATGGGCAGACTTATCAACTCAATTTCATTGATACGCCCGGTCATGTGGATTTTTCGTATGAAGTTTCACGCTCATTGGCCGCTTGTGAGGGAGCACTGTTGGTAGTTGATGCAGCGCAAGGGGTGGAAGCTCAAAGTGTTGCTAATTGTTACACAGCCATTGAACAGGGACTTGAAGTGCTGCCGGTACTCAATAAAATTGATTTACCGGCAGCCGATTCAGAGCGCGTGATACAAGAAATTGAAGATATCATCGGGATTGAAGCAGAAAATGCGGTGCGCGTTAGTGCGAAAACGGGAGAGGGGGTTGAGGAGCTACTTGAAACCTTAATAGAGCGCATACCGCCCCCTAAAGTTGAATTAGATGCGCCTTTAATGGCACTGATCATTGATTCTTGGTTTGATAATTATTTGGGTGTGGTATCCTTAGTGCGAGTGGTACAGGGTCGTTTATCCAAACGAGATAAAATCCTTGTGATGTCAACCGGGCGGCGCATCCAAGTGGAAAAAGTGGGTGTTTTTACGCCAAAACCACAAGATCGTGAGGTACTCGAAGCGGGAGAAGTGGGATTTGTCGTGGCGGCTATCAAGGATATTGAGGGTGCGCCTGTCGGTGATACATTAACAAATGCCGCGCAACCGGTTGCTCAACCACTACCCGGCTTTCAAGCGATTCAACCCCGCGTGTTTGCGGGTATGTTTCCTATTGATGCGAACGATTTTGAAGATTTGCGTGAAGCATTGGCAAAATTGCGGCTCAATGATGCGGCTTTACATTTTGAGCCTGAAACTTCTCAAGCATTAGGGTTTGGTTTTCGCTGCGGTTTTTTGGGGATGTTGCATAAAGAAATTGTGCAGGAGCGTTTGGAACGTGAATATGAATTAGATTTGATTAGTACAGCACCCACCGTCATTTATGAAGTTTTGACGACTGATGGTAAAATATTAATGGTGGATAATCCGGCTAAGCTGCCCCCCCCCAATAGTATTGCAGAATTGCGCGAACCGATTGTAGAAGTTAATATGCTATTGCCGCAAGATTATTTAGGGAATGTTATCACGCTTTGTATTGAAAAACGGGGCGTCCAGAAAAAGTTACACTATACCGGTTCACAAATTTCTCTCTCTTATGAATTACCGATGAGTGAGATGGTGCTGGATTTTTTTGATCGACTCAAATCCGTAAGCCGTGGTTATGCCTCTTTAGATTATAGCTTTTTGCGCTTTCAACCCGCTGATTTGGTCAAATTAGATGTGCTCATCAATAGTGAACGGGTTGATGCGCTTTCAAACATAGTCCATCGAAATAAGAGTCAATCGCATGGTCAAGAACTTGTCAAAAAAATGAAAGAAGTCATACCAAGGCAAATGTTTAATATTGCAATACAGGCTGCGATTGGTTCACAGATTATTGCTCGCCAAACTGTAAAAGCTTTTCGCAAGAATGTCACGGCTAAATGTTATGGCGGAGATATAACCCGTAAAAGAAAACTCCTTGAAAAACAGAAAGAAGGTAAAAAACGCATGAAAAAAGTCGGGTCTGTCACCCTCCCCCAAGATGCGTTTTTGGCTGTATTGCAAGTTGGAAAAAAATAGAGGACGCAGAGCGTCCATGAAGGCATTCCTTTGTTCGCTACGGAACGAGGATTTTTTATAACTGATAACTGATAACTAAAAAAAATGAATTGGGATTTGGCAACGATTTTAGTCTTGTTAACCGTTGTGAGCGGATTAATTTGGCTATTTGATAAATTTTTTACTCAGCGTGTGAAAGATGAACACGTACCCTTTGTAGTCGATTTAGCGCGTTCTTTGTTTCCAGTCTTCTTGATTGTACTCTTATTGCGTTCATTTCTGGTGGAACCCTTTCGTATTCCCTCCGGCTCTATGATGCCAACTTTATTGATTGGAGATTTTATTCTGGTTAATAAATTCAGTTATGGCATTCGTTTACCTGTACTTAATAGTAAAGTGGTCGAGTTGGGTAAACCAGAACGTGGAGATGTTATTGTTTTTCGTTACCCGGAAGACCCCTCCATTCCATTTATCAAACGAGTCGTTGGTTTACCGGGTGATGAGCTTGAATATAATTTCGCCAATAAAACGCTTTATATCAATAATGAGCCTGTGACTCAAATTCCAGAGGGTAGATATATAGGTGTCGGTTCTGGCAGTAATATGACAGGTAGAGAAGAGCGCATTGAAAAGCTGCCTGGGGCAGAACATGCCATTTTAGTCTATCCAGAACAAACAATGCCGCATCATGCACAGATTAAACGATGGAAGATTAAAGCTGATGAATATTTCGTCTTAGGCGACAATCGTGATAACAGTAAGGATAGTCGTTATTGGGGTACTGTGCCGGATGAAAATTTGATCGGCAAGGCATTTTTTATTTGGATGAATTGGGATTTGGCTAATGGCGGCATTAGTTGGAAACGAATAGGAACACCTATTGAATAAAAGCTTTAGGGGATATTTTTTTTAACTTCAACCAAAGAGAACTCAACATAATTATGAAAGTCAATAAGCATCAACAACGCGGCAGTATTATGATGCTCGTTTTTTCCGTCGTCATACTCCTTTTTGTCGTCGTATTGATCATCAAAGTCATTCCTGTTTACATGGATCAGATGGCTATAGTAAGTGCTTTGGATAAAGTCCATGAAGAACTGAGTGAAGAAGAAACCGTCAGGGATCAAACAATCAGAAAAGTTTTTTTGACGGCTTTGATTCCACAGAATGTGGATGTGATCGATGCTCGAAACTACGAAGATGTCGTATCGATTGAAAGAACCGATGAAGGGTTTAAAATGACGATCACTTATGAGCGAATTGTGCCGCTTCTCGGTAATGCCTCTCTCCTTTTTGAATTTGAACCGAGTATCGAAGTCCCTTGAAACAAGATTATACCCGTTTATGCAAAATTTTAGACTATCGCTTTAAGCAAGAAGATTATTTAATCACGGCACTGAGACACCGCAGTGCGGGGACACCCAATAATGAACGCTTAGAGTTTTTAGGTGACGCACTACTCAGTTGTGTGATGGCTGAAGTACTGTTTCAGCGTTTTCCTGAGTCTCGTGAAGGCGAATTGACACGTTTTCGTGCCAATTTGGTCAAACGGGATACATTGGTTAAAATCGCACAACAGATTGAATTGGGTAAATATCTACAGCTAGGCGGGGGCGAGTTAAAAACGGGAGGGGAACAACGGGCCTCCATTTTAGCGGATGCTGTAGAAGCCCTTCTTGGTGCCATCTATTTGGATAGCAACATAAAAACTTGTCAATCAGTGATTTTGCAACTTTGGCACAAGCCTTTAAATAATCTGTCACCACGCAAAATCAAGGACCCTAAAACCCGTTTACAAGAATACTTACAAGCCCAACAACAAGCACTGCCCGCTTATCGGGTGTTAGCCATCAATGGTACCCCCCACGCTCAAGAGTTTGAGGTGGAATGTATCGTGTACGGTTTAGCGAAACCCACTTATGGCAGCGGTGAAAGCCGCCGTCGTGCTGAACAATCTGCCGCAGCAAAAGCATTGAGAAATTTACATGTCGAGTGAAGGAACTTGTGGTTATGTGGCTATTATAGGTCGACCTAATGTGGGCAAATCAACCTTGCTCAATCATTTGTTAGGGCAAAAGTTAAGCATTACGTCGCGTAAGCCGCAAACCACCCGCCATCGCCTTTTGGGGATTAAAACCGAAGGCAATACCCAAATTATTTATGTGGATACGCCTGGACTACATCAGGGTAAACACAATGCTATGAATCGTTATCTTAATCGTGCGGCGACGAATAGCTTGGTAGGGGTTGATGTCATTGTATGGCTCGTTGAGGCTTTACAGTGGACGGAGGAAGATAGCTATGTCCTCGAAGCCCTTGCACAAAGCGCGGTGCCAGTGATTTTATGTGTCAATAAAATTGATAAATTGTCTGATAAGAAGACTTTATTGCCTTATTTACAAGAAGTGGCAATCAAGCGCGATTTTGTCGAGGTTTTTCCCATTTCCGCCCAGAATGGCCAAAATCTGCTTGAACTTGAAGCAAAAATCAGTCGTCTGTTACCTATCAATACATTCTTATTTCCAGAAGATCAATTCACAGATCGCACGGAACGTTTTTTAGCCGCTGAAATCATCCGCGAGAAATTAGTTCGCCGTTTAGGCGCAGAATTGCCTTATCGCTTGACGGTGGAAATTGAACATTTTTCTAGTGAAACTCATTTGACTCATATCAGTGCCATCATTTGGGTAGAGCGCAAAGGGCAAAAACCTATTGTGATTGGTAAAAAAGGCCAGATGCTAAAAGCCATCGGAGAGGAAGCGCGTAAGGATATGGAAATGATGGTGGGATGCAAAGTCTTTTTGCAATTGTGGGTCAAGATTAAACAGGGTTGGTGTGATGATGAACGTGCCTTGCGGCAGTTGGGCTATTCTGATCTGTAATCATTTGTCCCATCCCAAACCTCAGAGGTTTTAAAAACCTCTGAGGTTTAGATTTATTCTTTCTGTTCAGACGACTCTTCTGGAACTGACACAATAATTTTATCCTGATTTTTCTCAATCGTTTTTGGCCCGATTCCATAGACCTTATCTAAATCAGAAACAGATTTAAACGGGCCGTTTTTTTCACGAAATTCGACAATAGCCGCAGCCTTTTTTGGTCCCACACCATGTAATACCCGCGCCAAACTCCAAGCATCAGCCGTATTAATATCTATTTGTTCTATCTCGGCACTTATTGGAACAATTAACAAGCTTAAGACAAAAAATAATAAAAGGGGCAGTCGATGGATAGACATGATTAACACTCCCTAATTTGGTCAAGAGTACGGTTTAATGAGTAGAAACATACTACAATAGTTATAGTTTTGATGCAAACTTACCAACTCGAATATTTCCCCGCAGGAATTTTCCCCGTATCACCTTCCCAATGCAGCCATTTGACAACCGGACCATCGACGACGACATTTTCACCGATCACCTCGACATTCTCTAAATTGAGATAGTATCTCTTTTCAAAACCGTTCGAGAATTCATCCATAAAGTGTGTATTCTCAATAGAAACGTCACGAATCACCGCCTGCCAATCCATATCATGCTGATTACTATTCTTCATTATGACAGTAGAATTGCGAAGATAGCTTTTTGCCCCTTCAAGATTTGTCAACCACATTAGTTTATCTTTATTCGCGACAATCTTACAAGATTCAAAGGTGACATTATCTCCGACTTCATTTAGATTTAATACAAAATGACGATATACGCCATAATCAGGATGCTCCTTGTCCTCAAAATGGCAGCGTGTAAAACGGGTGGCGAGTTCAGGGTGTTCAGTGGAACCATAAGCGTGTACAACAGAACCGTAAAATGTACAATCTTCAAAAATCATGCCGGGTGTGGTGTGCCACATTGACCAGGTGGTTGTTCCCCAAAAAGTGCAATTTTCAAAACGGCTGTATCCCCCACCTTCAGCATCCGCAACCATCCCTTCACCATCATTGTTAATAAATTCTGTGTTGCAAAATAGTCCGTCCCGGATGATCGAATTTGAAGCTTCAATATCCACTCCTGCGCCCGGTGGTGAGCTAAATGATGATTTCCCCGTATGATTGAATTTTGAATCTCTTACCGTCAGACCTATTCCTCCAGTCCATGAAAGGCCCTGTCTCGCATTGTATTCGCTGACAATATTTTTCAAAATGTATGGGGTAGGTGGATCAGTTTCCTTGAGGCCTCCAAATCCGATTTGAATACCATCTAATCCATGATGATGAGTATAAATGTCCTCAATTAGAACATTCCTGTTGTGAAACATAAGAATGCCATAAGCATTGCATTGCCGACCTGGCCAGCTTCCCCAATGACCTCCCAGAATAATATTTTGAATATTTCCATCTAGTTCCAGATTTCTGATGATAATATTCTGCGATTCCCAAATCTCAAAAATAGCACCTATAATTGCAGGATAATCATGATTAAGAAAGATACTTTTGTCGTAAAGAGGAACGCCCGTCTCTTTATGAAACGCCCCTAAATGCATACCGTTAGCCATCCGTATGACCGCATTATCTTCACCCTCTATAATTAAACCATTGATGTTGTGAACATTAAAGATTTTCTCAGGCTGGTAATATGGATATTGCCCATCTACATGTGTCTGCTTCCCAACGATATAGGTGCCAGCAGGGATGAAAAGCCGACCGCCACCGGCTTCTTCAATCGCTTGCGCTGCTCGTTGAAACGCTTCAGTATCATTTGTTACGCCGTCTCCTACGGCACCCTGTTCTCGGATGTTGATCGTGGGTCCGTTGACCTGCCACTTATCATTAAACTGCGATTCTGATTGGCAGGTTCTAAGAGGCCATTGCGGCTGGCTTTTGGTGGTGGGGTGGTCGTCGTCCGAGAGCCCCGCCTGGACTGAAGGCTCAATACATCCCATAGCGAATAAGCAGAGGATGGGCATAATCAATGCCTTTGTATGATGAGGTAACATTTTTTGCTCCTAAATTTTTATTTTCCACATAAGTTTAATTGAATAGATATTCAATTGTGAAACTTATCTGACTAACGGTTACTTTCATCTGATGAATGTCAAATATCCTCTGGCACCACCGACATCGGTGGTCCCGCACTCAAAATACCATAAGCTATCCAAGCCGCAATCCCTGCGTACACAATACGCGGTATCCATTCTGCCAACATTTCATTGTGCCTCGCAATCTCTTCGGATTCTAATTTAGCATAATGGAGCATCATATCGGCTAAACTACCCGTTTCTTCTCCTGTATAAACCAGTTGAATGGCAAGCGGATTAATCCCTTCTACTTGTGAAAGTGCTTGTGCAAAACTATCGCCTTTTTGCAAACGATGGTTTATTATTTCTAATCGTTGGCGCAAAATTGCGTTTTCAACCACTTGATAAGCTTTGGGTAATGCCTCAAGAATCGGCAAACCGGCTTGCATCATCAGCCCTAATGATTGTACAAAATCCCGCATACGCCGTCGCACAAACCAACGACCAAAATACGGCATATTCATTTCCAGCTTATTCGATAAGTGCAAAAGCACAAAAATAATGAATGCCAATTTGATAATCAAACCCACCGTCGCGCTCAAATAGCCACCGATTGTTATTTTTCCCAAAAATAAAGCCGGAAAAGGTTGGATAAATATCGCCAACACCAAAACCGTCACGGGCAAAATTAAGCGTGACTTAATTTGCCGCGCTTGTCGCGCTTTTTCCTCATAAAACTGCCCCAATTGTCGAAAAATTTCAGCCAGAATGCCCCCCGCTTCTCCGACCTTAACGAGCGTGGCATCTAAACCGACAAATAAACCCGCCCGCGCTCCCGCCTCAGATAAGGGCTTTCCACGTTTAAGATAAGTCAACGCCACCTGAGCCCGTTTACCCGTCTCGCCCTGATCTATCATTGTCATCGCCTGTTGTATAGGAATACCAGAGCTTTCCAATCTACTCAGTTGCAAATAAAGCTGAGCTAAATCTTGTGTGGGTAGTCGCTTGTGTTGTGATTTTCTAATCATAATGATGTGTCTTTAAACCCGCCAAAAAATTCGTTATTAACAATTCCATTAAATTTTGCACCGAATCGGCCCCTACAATCTCAAGCCTGCCAGTCAATGCCAAGATACAAATACCATGCACGCCACCCCATAAAGCGCGGGTTGTTTGGGCACAGAGATGGGGCTCAAGTGTGGGCATGAATTCTAGTAACGGTTTTTCAACTAATTTAAATAAACGAAAAATCTTTTTTCGATACCAATTAGGGATTTCAGCATTGTGCTGGTATTCAAAAACAGTGCGCCAACGCAGTGGCTGTTTCATGGCAAAATCAAGGTAAGCCTGCCCAAGTGCCAATAGGCAAGCGTCGGGCTGACGACATTGTTGCTCCGTTTTGGAGATAACGGTGTATAATTTATCAAGGGAACGGGCATTGACTTGTAAAATAATATCATCTAAGTTTTGAAAAACTATATATAAACTCCCTACGCTGTAGCCAATGGCTGATGCAATCTTACGGGCACTTAATCCCTGCAAACCTTCTTTTGCGACAATTTTGTCGGCGACTTTTAAGGTCATGTCTCGTATTTCTTGTCGACTATGGTCATTTCGACGTCCCATAATATCTTGTTTCCTAACTGATCAAAATTATCATTATAAACAATTGAACACTGTTCAATATTATTGGAGTACAAAGCTTTAGCTTTGTACTCCAACACACTTAACTATATAATTAAATGCACAACTTATTATAGGAGCTTATTATGGCTAATATTTTTACACGCATTAACGACATTATAAACGCCAATGTCAACGATTTAGTTGATCGTCTCGAAGACCCTGAACGCATGATTAAGCAAGTGATCCGAGAAATGGAAGAAAACATCAATCAGTCCAAAGAAGGGGTTATTGATGCCATTGCCAGTGAAAAGCAGTTGCTACGAGAATTGGAGAGTCAACGTCGCCAGTCTGAAGGGTGGCTGAAAAAAGCGCAACTGGCTTTAGAGGCGGAAAATGAAGAGTTGGCGCGTTCCGCTTTGGCACGCAAAAAGGAAGTTGATAGTATCATCAAGAATTTGGAGCCCGCTTGGGAATCGGCTAAGGCGACTAGCGAACGTCTGAAAAGGCAATTGCATCAACTGGAGGCCAAGTTGGAGGAAGCCAAGCTGAAACGTAGTACCTTGATTGCTCGCCAACGGGCAACACAGGCGCGTCAACAGATGTATAAAACGGAGGACAAATTCAAAAATAGTTTGGATGCTCAAACCCGCTTTGATCGGATGGAAGATAAGGTGGGGTATATGGAATCTCGCACTGATGCCTTAGCGGAATTGGAGGGGGAGTCTTCGCCGTTAGAAAAGGAATTTTTGCAGATGGAGGTTGATAATGATGTGGAAATGGAATTGGAGGCACTGAAAGTTAAGGTGCAGAAAAAGAAGGCTTAGCTTAGCTTAATAATTTTATAGAAATCCTATTTCTTTAAAAAATAGGATTTCTTTTGGGCGAGCATGATAGACTAACCCTCATCAACTAACTTTTTAGGAATTATTTTAATATGCCGCGCAAAGCAATCCGTCGCCATAGAACGCTACCCTCCGCCCTACGAATTGCAATTATTGTCCGTACTAAAGATCGTCCTCAGCTCTTGACTCGTAGTTTACAAAGTTTAGCCGATCAAAAAAGATTGCCCGATGAAGTGATTGTAATCAATGATGGTGGCGTTGCCATTGATGACATAGTGAGCAATTTTTCTGGCTTGAATATTCACTTGATTAATAATACAAGCAATCGAGGACGAGCACAAGCGGGCAATCAGGGGGTGCAAGCCACTGGCTGTGATGTCATCGCTTTTTTGGATGACGATGACCGTTTTTTGTCCGATCATTTGCAACGTTTGGAAAAAGCGATGCTGCATTTTGATGCCAAGGTGGCTTATTCCGGTTGTCGTTTGCTTAAAAGAGAACTGTTGGGTGATGAGACAGTCATTCTCCAAGAAAATGCGATAGGTGAATTTAATGATCCTTATGATGCCAAGCGTTTACGCTATGAAAATTATATTCCTTTGATTAATTTATTGATTGATCGCGCCTTGTGGCTGAGCGTGGGTGGCTTTGACGAATCCTTTGATGTGTTTGAAGATTGGGATGTTTTGCAACGCTTATCCACACGGACCCATTTTTATCATCTCAATCGCATGACCACGGAATATGCTATTTGGGGAAACTCTCAGATTACGCAAAGGATCGATCAATCACGTTGGCGGAAAGCCTATCGGCAGTTTCTGAAAAAACATGTTATGCCATTGCCAGCACCCAAAAAACTGAAATATTTGACAGAATATTGGCTGGTTAGCCAAGAACGGCGCGGCATCGTGCAAAACACGCAGCGAGAAAAACAGGCCCTGCAATTAGAACTGAACCAAAATTCTCAGTCTTTGGAACAGGTGCGGCTTCAATTGGAGCAAGAGCAAAACAAAAATCAACAGTTACAATCGGACAGTGCCAAACAAAGGGCTCAGTTAGAGTCGGATTGGAGCAGTAAATATGAACAGTTGCAATCGGACAGTGCCAAACAAATAGCTCAGTTAGAGTCCGATTGGAGCAGTAAATATGAACAGTTGCAATCGGACAGTGCCAAACAAACTGCTCAGTTACAATCGGATTGGCTCACAAAATATGAACAGTTGCAATCGGATAGTGCCAAACAAAGGGCTCAGTTAGAGTCCGATTGGAGCAGTAAATATGAACAATTGCAATCGGACAGTGCCAAACAAATGGCTAGTTTTAAGCAGCAGCAACTGGCTGAACATAAAAAACGTTATACCGAATTGCAGAAAACAGCACAACAAAAAGAGCAGCACAATCAATCACTACAAAATAGTTTGCATGAATTGAGCAAGCAAATAGCCGTTGGCATGAGTTCAGTCGCGCTTGAAAAAATGCTACACTCACAAGTGCCGCCCACTGCTGTTGGTGATTATCAACAACTCACTGACTGGATTCGGGCTCAAGTTAAACAATTGAGCGGTTTGGAGACGCAAATTCAGCCTTTGCGTACTGAGTCTCATCAATTGCGTGAACAATTAGCCACTTTAGTTAAAGCGACCTCACGTTGGCCGCATCTTCGCCGTTATGCCCGTTTCGTACAAGCGATTGCTCAAAGAGCAGAAATTGTTATTTCGCAAACGGAACAGTATATTTCGACCAGCAGCGGCCTGGGGCTCAAAGGGGTGTTAAAACATGATAACAGTGAACAAGAGGAAATACCGCCACCACGTCCTTTGTCGGATGTTTATCCCACGTTTAGGAGTTTTGCCGGCTCTACGGAAAATCCGCAGTTGATGCAAAGCGTGAATCAATTGGGCAAGCAGGCTTTTATGTTAGAAGCTGGGAAGGTGCTGGCTTTTACAGTCTATTGCTCCTTGGATAATTTTTGCCAACTCGATATTTTCTTAGGCACCTGTTTACGCATTAATGCCTGTCATGTGCGCGTCATTATTCGAGCATTAAACACACCGTTGCGTATCCTCTATCTTGAGGGAATAGAGATTTTTGACAATCGTTTTCATTCTATCGGTTTTGAAGCGATTGCCGATTCTGCTGGCAAAACTTATCAGATTGAAATTGATTCGCCCGATGCTAACGAACAATCAGTTATTGCCGTTTGGTGTCATTCCAAAAAACCTCAAATTTCTGAGGCACCGCCGCAGGAATTGCACTCACCTTTGCCCCATCAGCTACAAGAAGATTTATTGGCGTTTCCCGTTTCTGCACGCTTGCGTACCCAATCCGCCCCCGCTCCTCATCTTTTTATGTTAAGGGGTTTGACTGAATCAACGCCAGTCCTGAAATTGCACCTATTTTTAGCGCGGTTGGCTCATGCGCTGGCGGATAGTTATGGACGAGTGGTGATCTGTGGACAATTGAATCCTACAGTTGAGCAGTATTGTCAACAATACGAATTGATAACTCTACAAGAGAGCCTTGAATTAAGGGGAGTGCTTGAGTGGGGAAAAAGCCAAGAACAAGTGGAATATCTGTGGTGTTGTGAACTAGACGCGCGACCACAGCCGGATATTGTTGAACGTGCGATGGAGATTTTTGTCAGCAATCCCAAGGCTGCTTTGCTGGTGCCAATGGAAAAATACAGCAATGGCACAATTCGAGCGGGATATGCCTCTTTAGAGCACGAGACCGTTTTGGCAGGTGCGCCGGCTGATCATCCAGCTTATGCTTATCGGCGTACTGTGGATGCGACGAGCAGTCAGTTGGTGATTATTAAAATGACGGGTTTGCTCGATCTGAACGAAATGAGTGCCTATCACACGCCACAGTATCAATTGACTGAACTTATTTGGCAATTGAAAGAGCAGCAATATGAGGCGATTTATGATGGAGCCGTTTGTTATGAGCATGATCAGCCTTATCCTGAGTTGACGACACTGGCACTTGATAGTTGTTATTTTTATAAGCGGTGGCATCCCACCTTTATATCAGCACCGCAACCGAGCGTGTTAGTGATTGATGCGACGCTACCGATGTATGATGAAGATTCTGGCTCATTGCGTATTTATACCTTGTTGAAAATATGGGTTTCTTTAGGCTATCAAATCACTTTTTTTCCAGATAATTTGGATGGTCAATTTAAATATCGTCACGCCCTAGAAGCCTTGGGCATTAAAGTTTTTTATGGTAAATACAGTCTAGCAGATGCCATGGCGCAGCGGCCATTTGACTTTGCGTTTATTTGTCGAGTAGATATTGGGCATCGTTATATACCCTTTGTGCGTTTTTTATCACCTCAGACGGTTATTTTTTACGATACAGTGGATATTCATTATATCCGTGAACAGCGTCAAGCGGAGATCGAAAATAATCCCAAATTGGCAGCTTCCGCGCAAGCGACTAAGCGCAAAGAATTATCTAATTGTTTGTTAGCTGATAGGGTGATTACTGTGACGGCTGATGATGGCCATCATTTACAAGAAGAATTGCCCCATTTAGATTATTCAGTGATTCCAAATATTCATCAGCAACATCCGCGTGCAGAAACCGGTTTTGAGCAGCGAGATGGCTTAGTTTTTATCGGTAACTATAATCATCACCCTAATGATGATGCGGTTTATTATTTTGTTGAAAAGGTGTTACCGAAAATCCACGCCCGTTTCCCAGGGGTTTGTTTATATCTGATTGGTAGCTATATGAAAGATAAAATGAAAGCTTTGGCAAGCGACACTATTAAAGTGGTGGGCTGGGTGGATGAAGTTGAGCCTGAATTTGCTAAGCGGCGCGTTTTTGTGTCTTATTTACGCTACGGCGCGGGTATGAAAGGCAAATTGGGTCAAGCATTATCTTTAGGCTTGCCGGTTGTCAGCACCAGTATTGGTGCCGAGGGGATGGGATTAGTCGGGGAAGAAACGGCTTTGATTGCGGATAATCCAGATGATTTTGCCGATGCCGTCTGTCGTTTGTACACTGATTCGGTGTTATGGGAAAAACTCTCTCAACAAGGTAGGGAATATATAGAACAGCATTTTGGTGAAACGGCAGTGCGTGAAACATTACGGGCGTTACTTCGTTTGACGGATGGCACGGATTAAAAAAACTTGAATCGCGGATTAAACGGATGGCACGGATGGCACGGATTAAAAACATGAAAACACTCATTAACCTGATATTTTGACTTTAAATCCGCGTCATCTGTGTAATCCGTTTAATCCGTGATTCAATCCTTTGACTTAATCTATATTCCCCGTCACCATACTATCTGGCGATTGACTGTGCAATTGAATCCAAGTACTGTTATTCATCCATTCCCATATGCCAGAACTGGCACCCAAATCGACAATCACATCATCTTGACCGTTACTATCTAGATCTCCAGTCACCATGCTCTCTGATTGTTGGCTGTGCAATTGAACCCAAAGATTGTTATTCATCAAAGCCAAAATGCCAGTGCTAAAGTCCATAATCACATCGTCTTGACCACTACCATCTATATCTCCAGTCGTCATATTCCCTGGAGAATCGGTGCGTAATTGAGTCCAAGTACTATTATTTTGGAACACCCAAACACCATCACCCAGAGAGGGGCCAAAATCAATAATCACATCGTCTTGACCAGAGCCATCTATATCTCCCGTCACCATACTATCTGCCGAGTCTGAATCCAATTGAACCCAAGTATTGTTATTCTTCCACACCCAAAGACCGTCGGGCTCCTCAAAATCGACAAGCACATCATCTTGACCAGAGCCATCTATATCTCCTGTCACCATGCTTCTGGCTGAAAAGGGATCCAATTGAACCCAAAGATTGTTATTCATCCATACCCAAATACCATCGGGCTTCTTAAAATCGACAATCACATCATCTTGACCAGAGCCATCTATATCTCCCGTCACCATGCTTCTGGCCGAAAAGGGATCCAATTGAACCCAAGCACTGTTATTCATCCATAGCGAAATGCCTTGACTGGCTCCAAAGTCGATAATCACCTCATCTTGATGATTTCCGTCTATATCTCCGGTCGCCATGCTATCGGCTGATAGTGAATGCAGCGATGTCCAAGTGTTGTTATTCAACAACATTTTTATGCCGTCTGAGGTACCGAAGTCGATAACAATATCGTTCTTAATCTCGCTACCGTTACCAATACTAAAATCGGTGTCCGACATGTCAAAGAAGATATTGGTCGCACAGGCTACCTTGATACGCCCCTTTGTTGTCGCGTTAGCGGGAACGGTAATCAGCTCAGAACCATCATTCGCCGTGTTCGCTTTCAATGTAACCGGAAAGCTGTTGCCGCTATCTGTGGATAGGAGAATATTAACAGTTGTACAATTGACCACCCCGACATTGGTATTCGCCACATTCCAGGTGACATTCTTTGAATCACCTATATTCCAAAAAATACGTGTATTGGGGGCGGTGACTTGAAACGGCCCTGCGCTACTCACGACACTGACAATCATTGAATCGTTGTTGACCCCCCCCTTACCATCTCGTGCCGTTAAGCGGAAGTGCAGGCTACGGTCGGTCGTGGGCAGAGATTCCCCTATCTTAGCGAGAATGGGCTGCTTGAAATTGGGAAATATGCGAACTGGCGTTGTGACAGGAGGATAGGAGCGGAAAATGGGTCGGCTCCCGTCATCCCTATTCGGCAAAGTGCCTGTGGCACCCGGTCCCAAATCAAATTGTTCCCAAGTATAGGTCAGCGTATCCCCATTTATATCGGTAGCCGAGCCTTCTAAAATAAAGGGCGTGCTTGCGGGAATCGTATAATTTGGCCCCGCCTCAACGACTGGCGCATTGTTGTTGGTATTGGTTTCCGTAGCACAGCCCATCGTGGTCATATGCGTCATTATTTGATCAAAGCTGATGCCGTGAAAATAATCATCGCTGTGTTCCTGTAAGTCTTGGCTATCACAAAGGCCAGCGTATGCTTGTATGGTGCTACCACTACCTGGTTCATAAGCAGTGGCGTGGACTTTATTCTGCTCACTACAATTACTAGAGTCTGTAGCATTAAAGGTATGATTGGCACCGAACTGGTGACCCATTTCATGGGCAACATAATCCACATCAAAATTATCTCCCACAGGTTGGTAAGACGTTGTAACTGCCTGAGCCTTCCTACTGTTGTTGCAAAGAGAACCCACGCTCGCATTACCACCATTTGAGAAGCTATAAAAGAGGTGTCCAATGTCATAATTCCCATTGCCAATCACATTATCAACGTTGATTTGGTTTTGGCGTTGCAAATCTTGTACGCTAGTTCCCGTGTAGGGATCGGTTGCGGGATCGGTATAAATAATCTGGTCATTATTCGCTATCAATTCCATCCGCGCCGAGAATTCACGCTCATAAATAGCATTGACGCGATTGAGTGTGGTCGTCATAGCCGCTAGAGCACCGTTTACGGTGCCACCGTGAAATTGAGTGTAGCCACCACCCGCTGCGAGTGCCAGTCGGAAAGTACGCAGAACATTGCCAGATTTTATGCTTGTCAGTGGCGTTTCAAAAACAGAGTTTTCATCAGTTGTGAGTCCTTCTTCAAAGTTTGAAGATTTACTGTTATCCTGCTTATAGTAACTCATATAATTGGTGACATTCCCCTGTTGATAGGGATCAATGTAAACGCTGCCTTTAACGGAAAGGATAAAGCCGTGAAAACCAGCAGGCGTGCGATCAAAACGGGCAGTTGCCGTGGTATCGTCTAAGCCAAAGCCACGATAGGTTTTAATTTCTGGAAATTTGGCCGCCAATGCGGGTGCCATCATTGGGGATTCCACAATCTGAAAACGCCCAACTGTGCCATCAGGCAGCGGTATAGATAGCACGGTGCTTTGAATCTGGTTTGCCGATTCTAGTGGAGCTTGCGAGATCAAGTTATCCAAAGCATCAATATCTACAGCAACCAAATTGTACTTATCGGGCGTAATTAAGCGATTTTGTCCTTGACGTAAGAGTGTTGCCTCTTCAATATTTTGCCAAACGACAGAGTCTGCCGCAAAGCTAGCGCTTTCTAAGAAAAATAGTATAAACATAGAGATTAAGCCAGTCCTTAATCGGTCGGTTTTTGGCGATTGATTTCGATATATCATTATTTACTCCTCTAATTAGTTTGAACCTCCAAGATAAATCATGGAGTCCTTTAAACGTGTCGGATAATTGATAAACGGTTGTTTTCATCTGATGAAAAGCAGAATTTATAAAAATTTATAAATAATAAATAAAAAAAATTGATTTTTCAAGGATAGCCCTTATTCTGGATAAGCGCAGCTTTTGCGGCGTGGCAGAATTTACACTATCATGTCTTTGAAAATTAAGGAGTTTTCATGAAAAAATCTTTGATACCCCTATTAGCCATCAGCTTATTATCCACAGTTTCGGCTCAAGAAACGCTGACTGATCAGGATCAACTCAATTATACATTTGGCTATAGTCTTGGTAATAACTTTAAAAAGCAAGGCATTGAGATCAACGTCGATATGCTAGTCAAGGGCATGAAAGATGCCTTGTCAGGCAGCCAAGCTTTACTGAGCCAACAAGAAATGAGTGGTGTCTTGAAAAATTTTCAGAAAGAGCAAATGGCTAAACGAATGGCTGCCCGTCAAGCCTCAACTGAAAAAAATCTCAAAGCGGGTCAAACCTTTTTGGCCGAAAACAAAACCAAAGAAGGCGTTGTGACGTTGCCCAGTGGTTTGCAGTACAAAGTGATTACGCCCGGAACGGGCAAAACGCCAAAAGCCACAGACAAAGTGAAAACTCACTATCGGGGGACTTTAATTGATGGCACCGAGTTCGATAGCTCCTACAAACGGGGTAAACCAGCGACTTTCCCAGTCAATGGCGTGATAAAAGGTTGGACAGAAGCACTACAGTTGATGAAAGAAGGCGCAAAATGGCAATTATTTATTCCACCTGATTTGGCTTATGGCAAACGAGGAGCGGGGAATAAGATTGGCGCTAATGCGACTTTAATTTTTGATATTGAACTCATCTCTATTGAGGAATAGCCCATAAAACAACTAGGGCAACCATAAAGGATTGCCCTAAAAACTACTATTTTGTCTTTTAAGACTTATAAATTTTGGACTCCTTGATTGACTACTGACGATAAAGTTTTACATAACGTTCTCCAATTTTCCGCCAATCCAATTGTTCCACAAAATGCCGGCCAGCCTGACCAATTTGTTGCCGCAGCTCTGGATTTTCTATCAGTTGGATAATTTGGTTGACAAATTTGTCCATATCTTCTTCAATCAAAATATCCTGCCCCGGCACCACTTCAATGCCTTCTGCCCCTTTCTGCGTCGCCACCACCGGTACGCCCGCCGCAAAGTATTCCAGAATTTTCATGCGAGTACCGCCACCGTCCTGAAGTGGCACAATAGCAATATCTGCCGTTTTAGTATAAGGGGCTACATGTTCTACCACATCAGTATAAATTAAATCGGGATGGTTGCTATTTGCCGGCGGATACTTACCGACTGCTAAACATTTGGGATGATAGCCTTTCGCATTCAATTTGGGTAAAACTGTATTGCCGATTAATTCCGCAGCTTGCCCATTTGGGGCATAGCTATAAATACCATGAAACATTAACACGATATCATCTTCACGCAAACCGTAACGGTTTCTGATTTCTGCACTGCCTTCTGCATCAAAATTTTCCAAATCGACACCGTGCGGAATCATCGTAATTTTCTTTTTCGCAACGCCGGCTTCTATTAAGCCTTTTGTATCATTGTGAGAAACGGTAATGACATAATCAGCCAGATTACAAAGCTTGACTTCGTAGTCTTTTAAAAATGTTTTTGCTGTATCGGGCAATTGATAAGTGTCACTAATTCTTTGGAACTCCACATTGTGTTCTACAATACTGCGCTTACCGCCGAATACTCGATACGCCCAACGACAGGCATCCAAAAAAGCGGGAAATTCTGCTTGATAAACGTTAATGCGTTTTTGCAAAGCCACATAGAGTACCCGCAGCTTGAAATTTTTATCCAGTTTAGGAAAGTACAGGAAAGATTCTTTATTGGGAATACCAGCGGCTGTCAATTTTTCCCTTAAAAATCCTTCCGTCGGATACCATAAATGACGCAATAAACGGGGATACAGCTCTTCATGCATCTCACCTTGCCGGAAAATATAAAATTTCTCCCGATCTAAAGTGATAAGATAGACTTCGTCATAATCGTAAGACAACACCCGTGCGGTATGGAAAATTTTTGCGGCTGCACCGTGATCCACAGGAAAGACATCCTCCCGTGTGATTATAGCCAGATTTTCTTTTCCCCATCGTTGCCACAACGGCATCAGTAGGCGTTTCACAACCGCCCGATAGCCCAATGCTGCACCTTGAGAAATCCGGTTGAATGCTTTTTGTAGACGGGTAGGCGGTAAAGAGCTGGGCTCGGCTGCCTGTTTTTTCAATACGACTTCCAAAGTGGCACAGCTAAAATCAGTTTCATCCCCGAATTTTGCGCGTAATTGTTCATGTACATCAGGTTCTATGGCCATCTTGCCAAAATTTTCCAGATGAACAAGCTCAAAATCCGACGCATTAAACATGCGAATATAATCGGCATAAGTATAGCGATTAATATGCGGATTGTCATAAATTTGATAAATAAAATCATCAACAGCCGCCTGCTCCCAAGTGGCACTTAATTTTTCGGCCATAGCCTCCCGATCCAGCAATAAATGTTCGTAATTTTTAAGCACCGGCGCGGTTGAGGCTTCATCGGTAAAACGATACCATTTTCCGTCCCGTTCAAACCATAAATGATGACCGACACCTGACGACCATAAAGGACCGTAAAAGCTATAGACTAAGCCGCCGGGTTTGAGTAAGCGATACATTTCCGCCAGCGCGACTTCCAAGTCGTGGATATGTTCAAAGGCGGCAACCGTGAAAATGACATCAAAAGTGGCATCCTCTAGCGGCAACGCCCTGATATCGCCCTCAGATATGATAATATTATCTGTCACTTTGACTGTCTTAACATCCTTGTCGTTCCAATACCAATTATTGATCCCTAAACCGGATCGCATCCCTTTTTGAGCCAGCCGGGATAATAACACAGCATCATCTGCGCCGATTTCTAGTACCGTTTTATCGCTGACATCTGTATATAAAAATAAACGCTCAAGCGGGAGCCGCTGGTAATCAAATGGTTCTTCTTCACTTTTCAGCAGTTCTGGCACGGGTGTGAGCGGCAGTTGTTCAAATAAACGGGGTAAATTCAATTTTTGATGCGTTTCTGCCGCCTTAAATAAACAGCTTTCTTGCAGCGAGATAGTGGGTTGCACACGATGAAAAGGGGACAGGCGTTTTAAACGAGTGCTCAATCGCCTGTCTTCGGCAATGCGTTGCCACAGTGCTAATTGCTCGCGGGCTTGCTCATAATGTTGATAAATTTTATTATCTAATTGCGTTTGTAACGCGGCGACATTGGACTGTAAATCAGGCACATTTTGGTCATGTTGCACCAGTGAGAGCAAAAAGTGCTTATTTTTTGGCCGCTTGCGGGGATGATGGCAAAATTCAGCCAAAGGCTCGATGCTTTGATAGCGGTTGAACCGTTCTTTAAGCAAACGTTGTGCATTGGCGCGTTTTTGGGATAAATCTTCCTGACCCGTGACAATGCGTTTCACCACTGCCGCCAAAGCATCGTCACTGTCCAATACCCAGCCAGCATCATAGCTTTTAATCAGTTCGGCGACTTCCAGAAAATCATTGCAAATCACGGGTAAACCGCAGCGCAAATATTCAATGATCCGAAATGAAAAACTGAGTTCACGTTCACAATTTCTGGCACTCAGTTCGATACCCACATCCGCCTGAAGGTAATACTGCTCCATTTCATCATAAGGCAATAAATCGGATTGCTTTAAAATGCGCTGATAGCGGGGGTCTTGAGGTAATTGCAAGCTTTCCGAGGAAGAATCTTCATTTAGGGGATATTTGCCAGTAATAAGATGCAAGCTGCCGCAATTTTCCGCGACCAGGATATTTAATAATCGGGATAGCCAGGCTTCGGGATTACGCCAAGGCCATAATACGCCACCATATAAAAAAACAGGTTCTTTTTCTGGCGGAGAAATGGGTTTAACGGGTAAATCAGGATCGGCAGAAATCGGTATCACATCAATCGGATTGTCTTTACAACCCAAACCGCTCATAAATAGCCATGCAGTATGAAAAGCTTTTTGCCGCTGCGTGCAGCATAAAAAATAGTCTGCCTGAGTGAGACATTTAATATAGTCTATTGCTTCGACTTCCATGTCGTAGCTTTCTTGAAATTCAGCCTCCAAAAGCCAAGGTGCTAATAAGTCCATGACCACTGGAATATCCATATCGGGTGGCAGCAAATGCATATAAGCCCAATAACCGACAATGAGCACTGCCGGCTTATGTTCCGCAATCAGTCGGTGTAAGGCCGCTTTATCTGAGTAGGGGGCAAGTGTCACTTCAGGCGGTGGTGTATGCGGGTGTATCGTATCTGCCGGGGTTGAATACACTACATCAAAACCGTGATGTACCAATCCCATCGCCAATCCCCAAGCGCGTATGCCGTTGCCCGATACGGTGTGACCGGGTATCGGATATAAGCCGTGGGTGAGAATCATGATTTTGGGCTTTATGTGTTTGGACATTAAAAACCTCGAATATAGTACAACGAATTAAGAAATAAACGAATGAATGAAAAATGTCAAAGCAATCTAAAAATCCTATTTCTTTAATAAATAGGAAATAGGATTTTTTAAAACTAGATATGGCTTACGCCTGAGTTGCAACACCAAAACGGCTATTTAAATAGTCGATAATGTTGGCAGATTCATACATCCAATTTGTCTGACCATTTTCTTCAATTCGCAAACAAGGTACTTGAATTGCCCCTCCCTCAGTTAATAATTCTTGTCTGAATTTTGGATTATTTTGAGCATCACGCAATTCTATGGGAATGTTGAGGCGGTGTATTGCGCGACGGGTACGGATGCAAAAAGGGCAAGCGTAAAATTGGTATAAAGCCAAATTTTCGGCTTTTTTGTCAACCAATTGTTGTGCGGCTTCTGTCCGCACCATTTTCGCCGGTTTCGTGACAAAATTAACAAAAACAATTAGCCTACCGACTCCTTCACGAAGGATTTTTAGAATCATCTGTTTTCTCCTAAAATACCCACTTCATCAATTTTAAATTGAGACGGGCAGGTGCCATAAATTCTGATTTCCTGTTTTGGGAACAAGTGCTTAAAATCGCTCATGTCAGACAGATCGGTTTTGAGGCGTATTTGAATCTCAGTCAACAGAGGGGTGCCGCGCACCTTTTTGCACATTAAGCCCAAATGTTTGCGACTACCTTTACCAAATGCTTTGTCAAACGCCTTTAATACGTTTTTTCGTTTGACATATTTGCCCACATTTTGGGTGATTTTCTGACTAAAGCCCGTTTTCGAGAACATATCAACCAATTGATTGGATAAGGCAAAATAGTTGTTTTCGGATAAGCCAGAGCAAACGCCATGCTTGTACCATTCATGGCGTTGTAGGCATGATGACTGGCTGCCCGGCATAAATTGGGTGAGGCGTTTTCTGACCGGCTTAGATAAGTCCAGTTGTGGCATAGCACACCAGCGTTTTTTATTTTTCAGGATATGTTTAGAGACATTACAATACCCATACTGATGACGTTTATCGCCTTTGACACCAGGCCAAAGTCCATGTAAAACAAAGTGATAAGCAGAAAATTGCGCTTTATTTTGAGAGCGACACTCAGACTTTCGGGGTTTTAACTCACAAAATGCGGGTTGCCAGCTTAATGCCAAAGTGTAGTAATCAAATTGGCCGACTTGTTTGCTAATGCTGTAAGCCAGTGAAGTTTGGGGTAAAATCAGACAAGATAAAAGTAAAAGAGTGAGTGGGACAGATAAATGTTTTTCCATATTAATTAGTTTATTATTGGAGTAAGTTAATATAAAGTGGCTGCAAAGGAGACAAGCAGCCAGGTTTGAAATTATAACACTTTTAGTTTAAAGAGGGTGGATACTCGGTATTCATAGGTATATGCCCGGGCTAATCGTCCCAAATACAGGGGTTGCGAGCAAGTGTAGGGTGCGTCCCACGCACATTTTTGTCGAGAGCAACTGTGCATGGTGAGATGGTGCGTTGGACATTAAGGTAGAACGGCCAGTTACCCGAACCGCCCCCTCACAGAATCCCGACGTGCGGGACTACCGCATCGGGCTCTTCAAAGTTATTCGCTTTCGCACGCGGCACGTTTTAAAACCCAAGTCT